>NZ_JBWKRA010000002.1:0-347438 GCF_059419065.1 Pseudomonas sp. GW821-FHT07B01
TCCCTGCCGGTTTACCCCCCAAATCCCTGTCGAATTCCGGCCAGCGTGGTTTAACGGGGCGCCTGAGATCAAGATCACAAGCAGATCAAGAGCGGCTCGCTTCGCATCGTGGTTACCGTCTGCTGCTACCGCCTACAAAGTTACGTAGATACCTATGCCTGCTTATGTTTACCACAGCGGCTATATGACTCATCCTTCCTGGCCCGACATGAGGAATAGCGTTATGCCCACCCTGCATCTGCTCTGCGGCAAGATCGCATCCGGTAAGTCCACACTCGCCAAGACCCTGGCCGCCGAGCATGGGGCCATTGTGCTCAGTGAAGACCAGTGGCTTGCCAATCTCTATCCCGGCGAGATCCAGAGCATTGCCGACTACCTGCGCTGTGCCCAGCAGGTTCGTGGAGTACTTGAGCCGCTGGTGATCGATCTGTTGGCGTGCGGCGTCAATGTGGTGCTGGATTTTCCGGCCAATACCCTCGCCAATCGTCAATGGTTACTCGGCCTGGCCCAGGCAGCCAAGGTGCCGCACTGCCTGCATTACCTGGAGCTGGACGATGCCACCTGTCGTGCGCGCCTGCATGCGCGCAATGCCCGAGGTGAACATGATTTTGCCGCCACCGATGCCGAGTTTGACCTGATCACTCGCCATTTCAGTGTGCCGAGTGAAGAGGAAGGGTTGGTGATTGAGGTGCATCGCCCGTGACTACCCAAAAACATGCTGGCATCGATGGCGACGGCTATATCCTCACCGTCGCTGATGGACCTATACAACCGGAGTTCCAGCCCCTGCTGGCGGACGTTTGCGCTACCTTGTCCCGGCCTGAGCTGGGGCTGCACGGGATCTACCTGTATGGCAGCATCGCACGGGGCGAAGGTGAGACCGGCATTTCTGATCTTGACCTTTCCCTGATACTGGTCGAGCCACCGGATGCGCCTGTGCTTGAACAATTGGAGTCGGCCCGACTCGCTTTGGAGCAACGGCATCCCCATGTCACCAAGATCGACTTTGATATCGGCCACCGCGCCCAAGTGTTGGCGCCTGAAAACCTAAACAGTTGGGGCTTCTGGCTCAAACATCATTGCCGCTGTCTCTGGGGCGAAGACCTGTCACTGCACGTCGAACCGTTTCGCCCGTCCCGCGCCATCGCCCTGGCGGTCAACGGCGATTTTGAACAGGCGCTTACGGCGTACCTGTTGCGCATCGAACAGGCCAGTACTGAACACACACGGCTTGGCCTGCAGCGGGAAGCATCGCGGGCCTTGATCCGCGCTACCCACACCCTGCGAGCCGAGGATGCGCAAACCTGGCCGCAAACCCTGGAAGACTACGTCGGGCTGTTCGTTCAGCATTACCCGACCATGCGCGTGCAAATCGCCTACTTCCTGTTTGAGGCACGCAACCCGAGCGCCGAGGGCGAGGCATTTACGACACGCCTACGGGCATTTTTGAGTTGGATGGTTTCGGCTCTTATAGAAAGGAATCAATCAGATGCGTGAACGCAAAGCCGCACGATTACTGGTCATCAACCCTGCACAGCAAGTGTTGCTGTTTCGCTTCGTGCATAAAGACGGCGCCCTAGCCGGCCAGGATTACTGGGCCACACCGGGCGGCGGCGTAGAGGCTGGGGAGAGCTTTTACAGCGCCGCGATTCGTGAGTTGCGCGAAGAGACGGGTATCACGGTCAGCAGCGTTGGGGAATCCGTGGCAGAGCGTAGTTTCCCGTTGATGTTACCCAGCGGTGAAACCGTGTTGGCAGTAGAGCGGTACTTCGTTGTGCATGCATCCAGCGACGCGCTTTCCAGGGCCGAGTGGACAGTAGAGGAGACCCAGGTGATGGCGGATCATCATTGGTGGTCGGCAGAGGCGCTGCTCGCGACGAGCGATACGGTATGGCCGCAGGCGTTGCCGCAAATGCTGGAGGATGCCGGGGTGTTTTAGCCGTTTTCCATGAACGATGAGGGCAGGCGAATCGGGGCGACATTTAGGTAAGCGGCGGCTTTAGGGCTGTCACGGGAGCAAGCTCCCTCGCCACAGGTGCAGCATTGCATCAAAAAGCGCATCGCGGGTTATATGGATCTAATATTTCCCCGGTATTGAACACCCTTGCATAGTCCATCGCCAAGTTACTGAGCGACAACGCATGCACATCCTCTGCGGCCCACAGGCGCCCCGACAAGTCGGTTTGATCGAAGGTAAAACACGCATCCGCCGCCACAATCACGTCGAACCCCAGGTTGCCGCCCGAGCGTGCGGTGGATTCCACTGAATTGTTGGTGATGACCCCGACGATTACCAACTGCTGGATCGAGCGCAGGTGCAGCCAGCGCTCCAGGCCCGTGGCGCTGAACGCATCTGGTACGTTTTTTTCAACCACATGCTCCTGGGCCAGGGGGTGCAGCGCATCCTGGAACTCACAGCCGGGCTGGCCTGGCCGGAACACTGAAGCGGCAGAGCGGGAGATATGCCGCACATGAATGATCGGGCGTTGCGCCTGGCGCCAGGCATTGAGCAATTGCTGTATGCGCAGCTCGGCGTCTGGGTTGTTGCGGCGGCCAAGGGTGGGATCGGCCATGCCTTTTTGCATATCGACGATCAACAATGCGGCGTTAGTCGCTATCGGTTCCATGGCCTGTCCTGGCAGAGGTGAACATTATCTAACTGGTTGGAAGTTAGCACCGATCGGCAGCCCATACGCAAATCCCTGAGACTTCCCGGCGAAACGCTTCATAATGGCGGCCAATTTGTTTAGCTCGTTATTCTGGTGTGCCCGCATGGAAATTAAGGTCAACTTTCTCGACAACCTTCGGCTTGAAGCCAAGTTCGATGACTTCACGGTCATTGCCGACCAGCCTATCCGCTACAAGGGCGATGGTTCGGCACCGGGGCCATTCGACTACTTCCTGGCTTCGTCGGCGTTGTGTGCGGCGTACTTTGTAAAGTTGTACTGCCAGACGCGCAATATTCCCACCGAGAATATTCGCCTGTCGCAGAACAACATCGTCGACCCGGAAAACCGCTACAACCAGATTTTCAAGATTCAGGTCGAATTGCCCGCAGACATCTCCGACAAGGACCGCCAAGGCATCCTGCGTTCCATCGACCGCTGCACCGTGAAGAAGGTGGTGCAGGCCGGGCCGGAATTCGTGATTGAGGAAGTCGACAACCTCGACGCCGATGCCCAGGCGTTGTTGATGCCCAACTCCACGTCCGCAGCGGGCACCTACATTGCCGGCAAGGACCTGCCGCTGGAGCAGACCATCGCCAACATGTCGGCGATTCTCGCGGGCCTGGGCATGAAGATCGAGATTGCCTCGTGGCGCAATATCGTGCCCAACGTGTGGTCGCTGCATATCCGCGACGCCCATTCGCCGATGTGCTTTACCAACGGCAAAGGCGCGACCAAAGAGGGCGCGTTGGCGTCGGCGCTGGGTGAGTTCATCGAGCGTCTGAACTGCAACTTCTTCTACAATGACCAGTTCTGGGGTGAGGATCTGGCCAACGCGCCGTTCGTGCATTACCCGGACGAGCGTTGGTTCCAGCCGGGCCCCAACGATGAGCTGCCGAGTGAAATCCTCGATGCCTACAGCCTGAAAGTCTACAACCGCGAGGGCGAGCTGCGTGGTTCACACCTGTTCGACACCAACTCCGGCAACGAAGCCCGTGGCATTGTCTCGCTGCCGTTCGTGCGTCAGTCCGATGGCGAGGTAGTGTATTTCCCGTCCAACCTGATCGAAAACCTCTACCTGAGCAACGGCATGAGCGCGGGTAACACCTTGGCCGAAGCCCAGGTGCAGTGCCTGTCGGAGATTTTCGAGCGAGCGGTGAAGCGCGAAATCATCGAAGGCGAATTTGCGCTGCCGGACGTACCCGCCGAAGTGCTGGCCAAGTACCCGGGCATCCTGGCGGGTATCGAAGGCCTGGAAGCCCAGGGCTTTCCGGTGCTGGTCAAGGATGCGTCCCTGGGCGGTGAATTCCCGGTGATGTGCGTGACCTTGATGAACCCGCGCACCGGCGGCGTGTTCGCCTCGTTCGGCGCGCACCCGAGCCTGGAAGTGGCGCTGGAACGCAGCCTCACCGAGCTACTGCAAGGCCGTAGCTTCGAAGGCTTGAACGATCTGCCGCAGCCGACCTTCGAAGGCCAGGCGGTCACCGAGCCGAACAACTTCGTCGAGCACTTTATCGATTCCAGTGGCGTAGTGTCGTGGCGCTTCTTCAGTGCCCAGTCGGATTATGAATTTGTCGAGTGGGACTTCTCCGGCCAGGGCGAAGACTCCAACGCCCAGGAAGCCGCCACGCTGTTCGGCATCCTCGAAGGCATGGGCAAAGAGTCGTACATGGCGGTGTATGAGCACCTGGGCGCTACTGCCTGCCGCATCCTGGTGCCGGACTACTCGGAAATCTACCCGGTGGACGACCTGATCTGGGACAACACCAACAAGGCGCTGTTTTTCCGCGAAGACATCCTCAACCTGCACCGCCTCAGCGAGGAGGAGCTGCAGGCGTTGGTCGAGCGTCTGATAGAAAGCGAACTGGACGACTACACCGATATCACTACGCTGATTGGCATTGAGTTCGATGACAACACCGCGTGGGGCCAGTTGACCATCCTGGAGCTGAAACTGCTGATATTCCTGGCGCTGAAGCAGTATGAAGAGGCCAAGGAATGCGTAGAGATGTTCCTGCAGTACAACGACAACACCGTTGAGCGCGGCCTGTTTTACCAGGCGATGAACGCGGTGCTGGAGATGGAACTGGATGAGGACCTGGAACTGGCTGACTACGAGGCCAACTTCCGGCGCATGTTCGGTAATGAGCGCCTGGACGCGGTGATCGGCTCGGTCGACGGCAGTGTGCGCTTTTATGGGCTGACGCCGACCAGCATGAAGCTGGAAGGCCTGGACCGGCATTTGCGCTTGATCGATAGCTACAAGAAGCTGCATGCGGCACGGGCCAACATCACCCAGGGCTGATACGCAATGATCGTACCCACGCTCCGCGTGGGAATGCAGCCAGGGACGCTCTGCGTTCCCAAGCGTGACGCAGAGCGTCACCGAATGCGTTCCCACGCAGAGCGTGGGAACGATCATGGCGGTTAAATGTGGGCCAAGGCCTGAGCCAGATCGGCGCGCAAATCCTCCACATCTTCAACCCCCACCGACAAGCGCACCAGCCCATCGCCAATCCCCAATTGCGCTCGCGTCGCCGCCGGGATGCTGGCATGGGTCATGATCGCCGGGTGCTCGATCAGGCTTTCCACGCCCCCCAGGCTCTCGGCCAGGGCGAAGAGCTTCACGTTTTCCAGAAAGCGCGTCGCGCCGGCCAAGTCGCTGTTCAAGTCCACTGAAATCATCCCGCCAAAGCCGCGCATCTGCTGTTTCGCCAGGTCGTGCTGTGGGTGGGATTTGAGGCCCGGGTAGTGAACCCGTGACACTTGCGGCTGTTGCTCCAGCCAGGTGGCCAGGTCCAGGGCATTGCTGCAATGGCGCTCCATGCGCAGCGCCAGGGTTTTTACCCCGCGCAGGGTCAGGAAGGCATCGAACGGCCCGGCGATGGCGCCGATGGAGTTTTGCAGGAAGCCCAGGCGTTCGGCCAATTCAGCGTTATCACCGACAACAGCGATACCACCGATCACATCAGAATGCCCATTGAGGTATTTGGTGGTGGAGTGCACCACGATGTCGAAGCCCAACTCCAGCGGGCGCTGGATCCAGGGGCTGGCAAAGGTATTGTCGGCCACGCAGATAATCCCGCGGGCACGGCAGATGCGGGCGACGGCGCGCAGGTCGGTCAGGCTCAGCAGCGGGTTGCTTGGGGTTTCGACCCAGACCATGCGCGTGTCGTCCTGCAATGACGCTTCAAACGCCGACAAGTCGCTGAGGTCGACATAGCTGAAACGGTGCCCGGCACTGCGCTGGCGCACCTTGTCGAACAGGCGGAAAGTGCCGCCGTACAGGTCGTTGCCCGAGACGATATGCGCGCCGGCATCCAGCAGTTCCAGCACGGTGGAGATCGCCGCCAGCCCCGAGGCAAATGCAAATGCCTGGCTGCCGCCTTCAAGGTCGGCCACGCAGCGCTCCAGGGCGAAACGCGTGGGGTTATGGGAGCGGCCATAGTCAAACCCCTTGTGCACGCCGGGGCTGTCTTGCAGGTAGGTGGAGTTGGCGTAGATCGGCGGCATCAGCGCGCCCGTGGTCGGGTCGGGTGACTGCCCGGCGTGGATCACTCGGGTGGCAAACGCGCTTTTATCGGGCTGGCTCATGCAAGGGATCTCCGTAGGTGGTTAAGCAGGTCGACGCGGGTGATCAGGCCATGAAAGCCTGCGGCGTCGGCAATGATGGCGACCAGGCCGCGATCCAGTTCAGCCTGCAGTTCGGCCAGGCTGGCGTTGGGGGCCAGGGTGTGCAGGGTGTTGGTCATGGCGCTGGCGACGGTCATGGAAAAATCTGCGGCGTCGTGGTGCAGGCCCAGCAGGATGTCGGACTCGTCGATCACGCCCACCAGGGTCTGGCCATCGACCAGCACCGGCAGTTGCGACACGTCCGCCAGGCGCATGCGCTGGAAGGCGGTGAGCAGGGTGTCGTCGGGGCTTACGCTGATCACGCGGCCGTCTTCGAAGCGGCGCGCGATCAGGTCGCGCAGGTCACCGTAGTGCTTGTACTGCAAAAGGCCGGCGTCGTTCATCCACTGGTCGTTGTAAACCTTCGACAGGTAGCGCGTACCGGTGTCGCAGACGAAGGTGACCACGCGCTTGGGCTCGGTTTGCTCGCGGCAGTAGCGCAAGGCCGCGGCGAGCAGTGTGCCGGTGGATGAGCCGCCGAGGATGCCTTCGGCCTTGAGCAATTGGCGGGCGTGGTCGAAGCTGTCGGCATCGCTGATGGAGTAGGCGTGGCGCACGCTGGACAGGTCGGCAATCGAAGGGATGAAGTCTTCGCCAATACCTTCCACGGCCCAGGAACCAGGGGTTTCCAGCTTGCCGCTGCGGCTGTATTCGGCCATCACCGAACCGACCGGGTCGGCCAGCACCATGGCCAGTTCGGGTTGCACGCGCTTGAAGAAACGCGTGAGGCCGGTGAGGGTGCCGGCCGAGCCGACGCCCACCACAATCGCGTCCACATCGTGCTGGGTCTGCGCCCAGATCTCCGGCGCGGTACTGGTCTCGTGGGCCAAGGGGTTGGCCGGGTTATTGAACTGGTCGGCGAAGAACGAGCCCGGAATATCTTTGGCCAAGCGTGCCGCCACGTCCTGGTAATACTCGGGGTGGCCCTTGCCCACATCGGAACGGGTGATATGCACCTCGGCGCCCATGGCCTTGAGGTGCAGCACTTTTTCCGTGGACATCTTGTCGGGCACCACCAACACCACCCGGTAACCCTTGGCCCGGCCCACCAGCGCCAGGCCCAGGCCGGTATTGCCGGCGGTGGCTTCAATGATGGAACCGCCAGGGCGCAAGCGACCGTCGCGTTCAGCGGCGTCGATCATTGCCAGGCCGATGCGGTCCTTGATGGAACCGCCGGGGTTTTGCGATTCAAGCTTGAGAAACAGCGTGCAGGGGCCGGTATCGAAGCGGCTGACCTTGACCAGCGGGGTATTGCCGATCAGTTCGAGTACAGCGGGGCGTGAAGGGGTGGGCATGTCGTCTCCTGGTTACGGGATGGGCGCAGGGCGGGGGACAGCAAAAAAACAGCATGGCTTGGAACATAGGCCGGTATTGACGGTGTCGCAACCGGGCGTCCGTTGTATGACTTTTTTTGCCGCATGGGGGAGGGCGCGCGATCCAGATGTGGGAGCTGGCTTGCCTGCGATGGTCATAGGTATCTACACAAATTTGGTGCGACGCTGAACCTGTGGCGAGGGAGCTTGCTCCCGTGACGGCCTGACAGCCGGCGTCGATCTAACTAACGCGCCGCGATTCATATGTGGGAGCTGGCTTGCCTGCGAAGGCGGTCTGCCGACCGGAATATTGGATTTGACCGAGTACATATCCATTATTAAGGTAACGGCCACCGATGGTTCCGCCCTGACGGCGGCTCACTTTGCAAAAGCCGGGATGCCGGCCCAGGCCAAAGTAAGCAAAACGCTCTTGCCCCACCACTCGGCACCTCGCCTAGGCTCGGTGTGCCCGTAATCCGCCAGCGCGGTTTAACGGGGCGCCTAAGATCAAGAGCGACTCGCTTCGCATCGTGGTTGCCGTCTGCTGTTACAACCCACAAAGTTGTGTAGATACCTATGCTGCGATGGCGGTGGTGCTGTTGGCATTTACGCTGCCTGACCCACCGCCATCGCGGCCTCGCTAAGGCTCGAGCGCTCCCACCGTTCAGTTTCCGGCAATGGCGGCTTCGATGGCAGCGATGTCGATTTTGGTCATGGTCATCATCGCTTCAAATGCGCGCTTGGCGACGGCAGGATCTTTACTGGTAACTGCATCGACCAACACCCGCGGCGAGATCTGCCACGACAGCCCCCACTTGTCCCTGCACCAACCGCAAGCGCTCGCCTGCCCACCGTTGTCGATGATGGCATGCCATAAACGGTCGGTTTCCTCCTGATCCTCGGTAGACACCTGAAAGGAAAACGCCTCACTGTGCTTGAACGCCGGGCCGCCATTGAGACCCACGCAGGGGATACCCAGCACGGTGAATTCCACGGTCAACTCATCGCCCTGCTTGCCAGCCGGGTAGTCGCCAGGCGCACGGTGTACGGCCTTTACTTCGCTGTCGGGGAAGGTGTTGGCGTAGAAGGTCGCTGCCTCCAGAGCATCGCCGTTGTACCAGAGGCAGATCGTATTTTTGTTGTTCATCGCAAGGCTCCTCGGGTTGAAAGGTGCATGAAGTCTAGACGAACAACCTGCAACACTACTCAGGCTTGCACCGTCTCCCGACCAGCGCGTGAGTCGGCCCGCCGCGAACGCCAGCTCAGCCCCAATACCATCAGCAAGCCCAGGCCCGCCATCAGTGCGCCTGCCAGGGAAATGGCCGGGTAGCCCAGCCCGGCATTGATCACCGCGCCACCCAATGCCGCACCAATCGCATTGCCAAAATTGAACGCACCGATGTTCATCGCCGAAGCCAGGTTAGGCGCGTCTTTGGCGGCCTCCATCACCCGCATCTGCAGCGGCGGCACCAGGGCAAAGCTGGCAGCGCCCCACAGCAGGATCGACAACGCCGCGGGCAACGGCCATTGCATGAGTACCGAGAAGGCAAGCAGCACGGCAATCAACACCACCAGCGAGATGATCAAGGTGCGGTCCACCGACCGGTCCGCTGACTTGCCACCCCATACATTGCCCAGGGTGAGCCCGATTCCGAACAGCACCAGCATCCCGGTGACGAAGTTGGTCGAAGCGTGGGTGACATCGCGCAGAATCGGCGCGATGTAGGTGAATACCGTAAACATCGCACTCGAGCCCACCACGGTCAGTGCCAACGCGGCCAGCACCGGCCCGCGACCCAGCACACGGATTTCCGCCATCAGCCCGCCACCTTTGGGCGCCGGAGCATTGGGCAAGGCCCACCACAGCGCCGCCATGACCACCGCGCCAAGCCCGCTGATGCCCCAGAACGCGGTGCGCCAACCAAAGTTCTCGCCAAACCAGGTCGCCAGGGGTACGCCGCCAATGGTTGCCAGGGTCAGCCCCATGAACATCGCCGCCACAGCGCCCGCGCGCTTCTCGGGCGCCACCAGGCTTGCGGCCACGATCGAGCCAATCCCAAAGAACGCTCCGTGATTGAGCGACGTCACCAGCCTGGCGATCATCAATGTCTGGTAGTTGCTGGCCAACGCCGACAGCAAATTACCCAGGGTAAAAATCGCCATCAGCCCGATCAGCAGATAACGGCGGGGCACCCTGGCCGTCGCCAGGGTCATGATCGGCGCGCCAATCAACACGCCCATGGCGTAGGCGCTTACCAACAGCCCTGCAGCGGGAATGGAAACATCAAGATCAGCGGCGATACCGGGCAACATGCCCATAGGGGCAAACTCTGTGACCCCGATGCCAAAGGCACCGACGGACAATGCTACAAGGGGTGGATTGATACGCATGGGTGACTCCTCATCTGTGAGCCAAATGCTACAATCCTGCCTTTTGCAGCAGTAGCCCTTGGTTGGGAACTACAGCTTTGCGCAGGAGGCACAAATGGACATCGGCGGGCGTTCGGGAGAGATGGAAGTGTTCACCATGGTCGCCGAGCACGGCAGCCTGTCGGGTGCAGCAAGGGCCTTGGGGCTGACCCCATCGGCCATCAGCCGCATCCTTACCCGCACCGAACAGCGCATCGGCACCCGTCTGCTACTGCGCACCACCCGCGCCATCACCTTCACCGCCGAAGGCGAAGCCTACCTGCGCGGCGCCCGACGCATCCTCGCCGACATGGCCGAAGTCGAAGACGCCATCACCGACCAGGGCGCCCCACGCGGACGCCTGCGCGTCAGCGCCGCACTGGCCCACGGCCGCATGACCATCGTCCCCCTGATCGCCGCCTTCAGCGCCCGCTATCCCGCCATCGTCGTCGACCTGATGCTCGGCGACGAAGTCGTGGACATCCTCGGCGGCCAAGCCGACGTTGCCATCCGCTTCGGCCCCCTCGCCGACAGCCCCCTGACTGCTCGCCTTATCGGCTCTACCGGGCAGGTTATCGTTGCTTCACCGGAGTACCTGGCACGGCATGGCACCCCCGTGACGCCGCAGGATTTACTGCAACACAACTGCCTGCGCTTCAACTTCCGTAGGGCGGCGCCGGATTGGCCGTTTCGGGTGGAGGGGCGGGAGTTTTCGTTGAAGGTGGCGGGGACGATTGAGGGGAATAGTGGTGAGGCATTGGCGCAGTTGGCGAAGCTGGGGGCGGGGGTGGCGAGGATTGGGGCGTTTAGTGTGGTGGAGGAGGTGAGGCGGGGGGAGTTGGTGGTGTTGTTGGAGGAATTTAATCCTGGGGATGTGGAGCCGATTCATGCGGTCTTTGTGGGGGGAGGGGCGATGCCGGCGCGGGTTAGGGCGTTTGTGGATTTTTTGATGGAGAGGTGTGGGGGTTGAGGGGAGGGATTTTTGGGGAGGAGGGGGCTGACCGGCGGATTTCGGCCAATAGCCGACATTCAGATCAGCCCATTGAGGAAATTACTCGGAGGTCCAAACGTTCCACCACTCGATCTCGTCGCGTCCTTAACCATCAATATCGCCGTTACGGATGGCCATCCTGATGGCTTGTGCTGTCGTTGTCACGCCCAGACGTCTGCGCGCTGAGCGCAGGTGATTTTCAACCGTACGCTCCGACAAACCGAGAGTTGCTGCAATATCCGCTTGCCGTCTTCCGGCAGCCGTCCATTCCATGACTTCACGCTCTCGCGGGGAAAGGCTTTGTAACGCTTCGTCCAGTGGAGCCTCAAGCAACCGCCTAGCTGCGAAAAAAGCGGCCGTCGCAACCAAGCTTAGTCCCAAGCGAACCCGCGGGCTTCCATCCACCGGCTCACCCCCCAAGCTCATCGCGCCCTCAAGCCCCTGCGGGCCGAAAACTGGTACCTGCAACCCCTGAATCCCTGGGTCACCTGGAGAACGAATCACCCGGTAGCGCTCTTGTCCATTGACCTGCTCTTTCTGCCAGAAGAAGGATTGCCGAGCATTCAGAAGGTGGCGAGTCACCGGACAATGTCGAACATAAGTCTCTGCATCCACCGATCGACCGTTATCGAACCAATCGCCTTCGACCCAGTAGATATGCTCAACCACTTCTTCACTTGCCGGCGATGCAGAAAACAACACGAATCGATCATAGCCGTAGGGCGTGGCAAAACCCCTGACGGCTTTCTTGATTGATTCAAGTGTGCGCGCCGTCTCTATCTCCAGAGCAGATCGCATCGCTGTTTCTGCCGGCCCGTCGCTCACTACGATGCGACCTCTTTCAACAATGCTTCAACTGCTAACTTGCCCAGATTATTGCCTGCCAGTGGGCTGTCGCCGGTCAGCAACTTGCGGTCTTGGAGCGTTGCACCTGAAATATCCTGGTTGACTATCTCAACTCCCAGGGCTTTCAATTGCTCACCAAATTTCCAGGTCAAATGCCCAGGCATATAACCGATGTCGGGCGTTTTTGCGTCGAGACTGTCTGGAAATGCGCAGATCTTGTAGCCGTTGAAAATGTAGGAATCCCTCGACTCTCCAATACCCGCCGCGAGCATTGCTGCTGGGCCGTGACATAGGGAAATCACAAATTTGTCGTTGGTGATTGCCCAATGCAAAGCCGCTTTCACGTCGGCACTCTCCGGCAATCCAATCAGCGCGCCGTGTCCGCCGGGTATGAAAACCCCGATGTAATCCGAATCCTCGCCCAGTGCCTTTTCGACCACATCGGAAAGCTTCAAGGGTTTTTTGAACTGTTCGCGGTATTTGGCGTAGAAATTCTTTACCTCGGTATCTTCGGAAGGCATGGCCCAGAACTCAAACTTCACCGGATTGCCTGACAGGGTAGCAACGTCGAACGCGAAACCGGCTTTGTCGAGGTGGTACATGGGTAGCAACGTCTCGACCGGGTGATTACCGGTGGAAAACATGGTGCCGTTGTCGGTCAGTAAATAGCGCTCGTCGGCGCCGATCAGCAATATCTTCCAGCGGCCACCTCGGTAAGGATTAGGGTAATCCGCGTCACTCAAATCAGATTTTGGCGAGGTAAATTGGCTTAGCGAGTATGGAGAGGGGAAAAAGGCATTGTCCTCTGCCTGATCCGGAGTGGGGCGCTTGTCGTCACTCTGCAAGGTAGTCATGGTTTTCTCCTACGAATGGGCTGATTGTCGAAATCAATGCTAATAGCGTGACGCAGGCCCAGCAATGAGGGTTTTCCCTCAAAGAAATTTTCCGCACCCATACAGTACGCCGATCGGCTACTAACTGGCGAGCCAAGCGGCTGGATTCACGCCCTGATCGCCTCAAGCAGCGCTGCGATGCCGAAGATGCGCATCATTCGTTTGAGGTTGTAGGCGAGCACATGGAGGCTCATCTCAGTGCTCACCCTCGGCAAGGTTTTGGTCAGGAAGTGGGTACTTCCCATCAGTATTTGAGCGTTCCAAAAGGATGTTCAACGGTCTGTCGACGAACCCTCATCATCGCTGGATGATGTTCTAGCCGAACCTGCATCGCGTCGACTACAGCCTCATGTTCCCAGCGCTTCACACGGCGCTCCTTACCCGTCGTACATTGCTTTTGCATTGAGCAGGATTCGCAGCCCGAGAAGTAGTAACAATGCAATAACATGCCGTCTTCCATCGACGAATGCCGCCTGGTTAGTAACTGCCCCGCAGGGCATCGATACTCGTCCGACGCAATAAGATAAATGAAATCCTGCTTGCCGAATCTGCCTTCGGCTTTGCTGCCAGATGTGAGGGGTTTCGGTACGAAGGTAGTGATGCCGGCTTGCTCGCAAGCAAGGATTTCCAGACCTTTGTAATAGCCTCGATCAGCCACCACCGTTAGTGATTCAGCTCCAATTTCTTCACGCGCTTGGTTCGCCATATTGCTCAGTTGCCCACGATCATTACCAACGTTGGTCACCTCATGGGCAACGATCAGATGGTGTTTGTCGTCGACAGCTGTTTGTACGTTGTAGCCAACCGTTCCGGTGCCTCGGCCGCTCGTAGCCATTGAGCGTGCATCTGGGTCTGTGAGGGAGATCTGCTGGTCTGGACTTTCGTGGAGTTGCGCCTCGATGTCCTTGAGTGTCTGCATCTGCTTTTTCAGTGTTTCTATCTTTTCTTTAAGCCGCTCTGCTTTGGCCTCGGCCACTTCGGGCGTTGCCCGATCCGCCGAATCCATCGCCGCCAGATATCGATCAATGCTCTGCTCGATCTGCTGCATGCGTGCCTTCACCTTGCCCTGAGTGAAGTTGCGGTCGCGATTATTGACGGCTTTGAATTTGCTGCCGTCGATGGCGATGATCGATTGGGAGAAGAGATTGAGGTTGCGACAAAGAACTACGAACTGGCGGCATACGCTGCGAATGGCTTTGCCGTTGTCTTTGCGAAAGTCGGCAATGGTTTTGAAGTCCGGGGCTAAACGCCCCGTTAGCCACATCAACTCGACGTTGCGCTCGGCCTCACGCTCAAGTCGGCGGCTGGACTGAATCCGATTGAGATAGCCGTAGATATAGATCTTCAGCAACATTGCTGGGTGATAGGCCGGACGACCAGTTGCGGCAGGATCGACGCCCTCAAAACCAAGTGCGCCGAGGTCGAGTTCATCGACGAAAACGTCGACCACTCGCACTGGATTTTCTTCGGCTACATAATCGTCCAAGCACTCCGGCAGCAGCGTCACCTGCGTCCGAGTCTCACCCTCAATGAATCGTTTCATGATCGCCCCCGATACGATCTAGACGAACAAAAGCTTAGATCATCCTCGGCGTATTCCGACTTTTGGCCTTAAAGCAAAGCTCGCTTTCATCTGGATTGAAGACGTTACCGGAGGGGATTGGTCAGATATTGGCAAGCTGGGGAACAATGGATTTACCCATGCAATTGACTGCCGCAAAGTATTTACGGCCGCTTGAATGAGACAACCTTGCGTGGCATTCGCAACAATACTCGTCACGGTATTGGCCATCAGGTTTGAAAAATAGCTTGGCCTCGTTGAGGTCGGTTATTAAAAATCCTTCAGATTTCAAAATCTGTTCAAAACGATCACGTAGTGAAGAGAGGGCGGTGGGAAGGTGGGGATGACTGAGAAGCTCCTTCGGGTATGGGGTCGCACTCAGTAGATCCACCGTCGCGATCGATTCCCCGGTCGCTTTGAGGGCTTGCAACAGATGTGGGTGTACGTACGACAGACTGCTCGCAGCGTGATGCGCAATACTTTGACAGACACTACTGAGGCGGCGACGGGAAGGCATTCATTCTTCCTGATTTGGTTTGCGAGCTGCGTCGAGCTGCTGGATTCTTAGAGACCATATGGTGCCTCAAAACCTGGTCGAATGCCCCATGGGCGAATCGTTCTAAAAACGTGTTTTCACACAGCCTGGACCGTTTGCAGCCAATGAGTCAACGCAAGGTTGTAAACGGCACGGATGGACCAAAGCTCACACGCCGCCCACTCGCGTTTTCGTTCCAGCCTGCCCGCAAGCGCATCGCCTTGACCTCCTGATCTGTTCCACCTTCTTCATGGCCTTTCCCCACACTGTCGCGTCTTTTAAGCTTGCTGAAACGTTTCATCGAGTTTATAAAGCGCAAACAACTCCAATAAAGGCCACCGCCATGATCCCGCTCAAACTCCTCGTTGCCCTCAGCGCATTCTCTGCCGCCTCCCAAGCCCTAGCCTGGGATTACGTGCTGCTCGATACCGACAAAGCCGCCCAGAACTGGCAGGTCACCAGCCAGCAGCTCGGCATCCAAACCGACAAGCCCTTCAGCGTTACCCTGCGCACCCTGCACGGTGGTCGGCAGGAGGGTGTGAGCATCGTGGATATCGACAACGGCACGATGAAGCTCTCGGTAGTGCCGACCCGTGGCATGAACGTGTTGCAGGCGTCGGTTGGCGATGTGCGGATGGGCTGGGATTCGCCGGTCAAGGAAGTGGTTAATCCTTCCTTCATCGAGCTCAATGGCCGCGGTGGTCTGGGCTGGTTGGAAGGTTTCAATGAGCTGGTCACCCGCTGCGGCTACGAATGGGTCGGGCACCCTGGTATCGACAACGGCGAGCTGTTGACCCTGCACGGGCGGGCGGCCAATATCCCTGCGAACAAAGTCACCCTGCATATCGACGAAAAACCGCCGTACGAGATCACCCTGCGTGGCGAGTTGAAAGAGCAGGCGTTCAAGAAGGTCGATTTCTCTGTTGCGACCGAACTGGTCACCGAGCCTGGCAGTGTGGTGTTCGCCCTCAACGACACGCTGACCAACAATGGCGATTATCCGAAGGAATACCAGGCGCTGTATCACAGTAACTTCAGCACCCCGTTCCTGGAGCAAGGCGCGCGGTTCGTTGCGCCGGTGAAGCAGGTGTCGCCGTTCAACGACAAGGCCAAGGGCGAACTGGCCGATTGGCAAACCTATCGCGCACCGACGAAGGACTATGACGAAACGGTTTACAACGTGGTGCCGTATGCCGATGCCAAGGGTGATACCTTGACGGTGTTGCATAACAAGGCCGGCAGCCTGGGGGTTTCGGTGGGTTTCAATACGCAGACACTGCCGGTGTTTTCCCTGTGGAAGAACACTGATACCCAAGGGCAGGGCTATGTCACGGGGCTGGAGCCGGGGACGAGTTTTTCCTATAACCGTCGTTATCAGCGGCCACTGAACCTGGTGCCTACGATCGGGGCGAAGGAACACAAGCAGTTCCGTATCAGCTACAGCTTGTTGGCGGATAAGGCGGCTGTTGAAAAGGCCTTGAAGCAGGTCAGCGAGATTCAGGGTGGGCGTGAGACTGAGGTGCGGCAGACGCCTTTGGTGGATCTGACCAAGGGGTGACATTGGCTGAAGCCTTCACGCGGGCCCCGGCGCTCTTCATCGACGCCGGAACCCGCGCCCTCCAACTGTCATCGATGGGCATGCATACTGAAATAACCGTATTTCAGGAGCCTATCCGTGATTCGCAGAGCATTACCCACCGACGCAAAGGCCATTGCCCAGGTGCATATCCGCAGTTGGCAAGACGCCTACCGTGACCTGATGCCCGCCCAGTTCTTGAGCGGATTGCAAGTAACGCTTGCTCGGCGCGAAGCCCATTGGGCTCGCTCGCTTGCCTCGGGTGAGTCGACGGTATGGGTTGCCGAGGTGGGCCAGCAGATTGTCGGCTGGATATCCGTTGGCGCCAGCCGTGACGAAGACGCCGTGCAGGCCAATGCAGGTGAGGTCATGGCCATCTACGTACTCGCCGAGTATTGGCACACCGGCGTCGGGCGGGGCTTGTGGAATGCCGGCTTGCAGGACCTGTTGGCGCAAGGCTATGAGCGTTTAACGCTGTGGGTCTTGGCCGGTAATGAACGGGCTATTCGATTTTATCGCCGGGCGGGGTGTGTCGAGGAGGCCGGGACTGAGCGCCATCTGGAGAGGGGCGGTGTGGCGCTGGTGGAGGTGAGGTATGGTTTGCCGTTGAGATAGCCTAGGTATTTACGCAACTTGGGCATCAGTGGGATCTTTGTCGGCTGCCAGGCCGTCATCGCAGGCAAGCCAGCTCCCACATTTGGATCGCGGGGCATCAGTTATGTCAGCGTCGGCTGCCAGGTCGTCACGGGAGCAAGCTCCCTCGCCACAGGTGCAGCGTCTTACTGAAGGTAGGTGGATGTCGATGACGGTCAACTTCACAGGGGCATTCACACCTCACTCATGCCTTACGCGCAGTCAACAACACCGCCGCGGCCGCTGACAACAAACCCGCGCAGCAGCGATTGAACAGGCGCTTGCCCTTCGGCTCGGCAAACCAGCGGCGCATATGCAGGCCCATATAGGCGTAGGCGCTGATAGCCACCCATTCCAAGGCCAGGAACATCACACCCAGCAGGGCAAATTGCGCGGTGATGGGTTGGCCGGGCACCACGAATTGCGGGAGGAAGGCGGTGAAGATCAGGATCGCTTTGGGGTTGCCCGCCGCCACCAGAAACTCCTGCCGTGCCAAGGCCCACAGGCCCACCTTCCCCGTTACGGTGTCCACCTGCTGCTGCGGGTCTGCGCGCCATAGCTGATATGCCAGGTAAAACAGGTACGCTGCGCCGAGAATCTTGATCCCGTAGAACAACAATTCCGAGGTTTGCAGTACCACCGCCAAGCCAGCGGACGCGAGGGCGATCATGCCGGCGAAGGCCAGCAGGCGGCCGAGACCGGCGAGGCAGGAGGTGCGGTAGCCATAGCGGGTAGCGTTGCTCACGGATAACAGGTTATTGGGGCCGGGGGCCATGTTCAGGGCGAAGCAGGCGGGGAGGAAGAGGGCTAGGGTGGCGAGGTCCATGGCGGCTCCGGGTTGGCAGGTCGGGGAGTCTTGAGGATAAAAGCATGAAGCGCGGTTTAACACTCCGTGGCTGGACTTACGGTCCCGCGAGCGCTTCAGGTGCCGCGCCAAACAACCGATCGGCAATTTGCCTGCCCCGTTCCAAGCCTTCCTGCGTCAACCAAATGGATTTGTTTTTGTTCACCGGATTACTGATAAAACCTTGCTCGTGAAGCCGGTTCATTATTTGAAAGTCGTGGCCTTTCCATGAGTTGCCGTTATCAAAGCTGAAGGTGGTCAGCAGGGCAAGTACGGCTTCCTCAATCAGTTTTTCGTCGTATTCCATAATGGGTACTCCGCTTGGATTACACAGACCCTGTCGAGCCTCGGGGCCTTGCGGTTCAAGAATGCATGCAGTCACGTGCTTGAGCGATTGCAAAAGCTTTTTTAGCCGACTTGCCGACACCTATCAATAACCCTCAAGTTTTTAACAAAGGTTTACACCGGTCACTGCGTCTATTCGGTATGTTTTTCAGTGACTTACACAGCTTGGTAGAACGTCGATGCAGTTCCTTGAACACCCACTGGACCCGCAGCTCATCAACATCCGGCGGCTGTTTCCAAGCCCATTGGCCAGCATTCAGTTTCCCGACGCGAAAAGGCTGAATGCTGAGCTCAAGGCCCAGATTGCCCAGCGCATGGCTGCCGACGTTCACGGCACGCGTCGCAGCAATGCCGGGGGTTGGCAGTCGGCCGATGACTTTGCGCAGTGGGGCGGGGAGGCCTGTGAAGCCTTGGTAAGGTTTGCCACGCAGCTCGCCACCCAAATGACCGCCGTGCACAGCGAGCAGTATGGGTTCATCGAGCCCGGCTTCCAGTGGAAGGTCAACGCCTGGGTCAACGTGAATGAGGCGGGCCACAGCAATGCGCTTCACGGCCACCCTGGGGCGTTTTGGTCCGGTGTTTATTGGGTCGATGCCGGTGGCCGTGAGGATGACCCGGCGGTGGGCGGCGACCTGGAGTTCCTGGACCCGCGCGGCATGGTGGCTTCGACCTACAACCCGGCCCTGCGCATGCGAGTAGAAGACTGCCTGACTGCTGGGTTCAGCAGCACCTGCGCCGCCGCCACGGGCACATTCGTGATGTTTCCGTCGTGGTTGATGCATTCGGTACGCCGCTTTGAAGGCACGCGACCGCGAATCTCCATAGCCTTCAATTTTGGTGCCTGAACGCTCAAGTCAGCGAGGTAGCACTCCACACCGCTAACTCATACCCATCCGGATCGGTGAAGTGGAACCGGCTGCCACCGGGAAACGAAAATGTCTGGCGGGTTATCACCGCACCCAGCTGTTGAAGCCGCTGCTGCACACTGTCCAAGTCGTCTGCGTACACGATAACCAACGGGCCGCCCGGTCGCACAGGCTCGCCGGTGGTGAAACCACCCGTGAGCCGGCCATCGCTGAACTCGCTGTAGGTGGGGCCGTAGTCGACGAACGTCCAGCCGAATGCGGCGCCGTAGAACGCTTTGCTGCGGGCAATGTCGCTTACGTTGAATTCGATATTGTCGATCTGTCGGTCTTTACCGGATGTGCTCATGGTTGCCTCCGTGGCTCGTGGTCTCAGCGGCGAGTGTAACGTACCGGGCCTGCACATTTCCCTCGCGCTCAAGGATGAAACCTGCGCCCCAACGCATCCAGCCGCACCGCGATCGGTGGCAGGCGTTCGCTGCTGCGGGCGAGTGTCTCGACGTCGTCGGCGGTGTTCTGGGCGATGCTTTGTACCGACTGCAAGCGCTCGACGATCTCCAGGTTTGCCGAGGTCTGCTCGCGGGTGGTGGTGACGATGTGGCCGTTGAGTTGGTCGATGTGCGCGATGTCCTCGCCCACAGCCCATAGCATGTCCACGGCCACTTGGCTGTCTGCCACGCAGCGCTCTACGCCTTCGCGGCTGGCGTGCATGGCTTCGACGGCTTGGCGGCTGCCGTGTTGCAGGCCCTCGATGATGCTCTTGATTTCTTGGGTGGAGAGGGCGGTGCGCTGGGCCAGGCTGCGCACTTCATCGGCAACCACGGCAAAGCCACGGCCTTGCTCGCCGGCGCGGGCGGCCTCGATGGCGGCGTTGAGGGCCAGCAGGTTGGTCTGGTTGGCGATGCTGCTGATCACTTCCAGCACCGAGCCGATTTGCTCTGCCTGCACCGCCAGGGATTCCACGGTCGACTCCGTGCCGTTGATACGCGAAGCCAGTTGGCTGATTTCATGCTGGGCGCGGCCGACGCTTTCCTGGCCGCGCACAATCTGCTGGCTGGCCTGGCCTGCATGTTCCACTGCCTGTTCGACCTGCACCGTAATGTGGCCCATGGCGTCTTCCATGCGCTGCATCGAATCGGTCATTTCGCCGATCTGCGCCAGTTGATGCCGTGCGCCTTTTTCCAGGGTGCCGCTCGCGCTGGCCAGTTCCTGGCCGAGCTGGCCCAGGCCATGGGAGTCGCGGGCGACGCCGTCGATCAGGTGGGTGAGTTGCTGCAGGAAGTGGTCGAAACGCTTGGCGAGGGATACGTGGGCCTTGCCTTCACCTTGGGCGGTTTCCACGGTGAACTGCGAGGTGACGGCGAGCATCTTCTCAAGCATTTCCTGGCTCTCCACCGCTTCGGCCTGGCTATGGACGGCCAGGTAGAGCAGGGCAACGGTCTCCATCACCACATAGAAGGCGTGAACGAACACCATGGTCCAGCCGCCGTGATGCTCCATCACAAATACAGGAAAACCCTGGTGCTGTAAGGCATGGAACACCACGTGATGCACCGCGATGGTCAGTGCCGCCACCAAAATCGGCAGCCAGTCACGGTAGAAGGTCAGCACCGCCAACAGCGCGAAAATACCGAAGTGGGATTCGATCACCCCGTGCGCCTGGTTGATGTGCAACGCCGCCATCACCATCAAGCCGGCGCCCAGTGCACAGCGCATCAGCCGGGTGCCGCCAATGACGCGATACAGCGCCGTGAGCACCACGCCGGTGCCGCCACCGACGATCACGGCCTGCATGAGGGTGTCGTGCCAGAACGCCAGGCCGAGGGAGAACAGGCACATCAGCCAGATCAATGCCAGCATGATGCGGTCGGCCTTGCGATAGTGCTCGAGAAAACGGACGGGCATTCACTCTTACTCCATGAGAGGGGGGCGTCGAGGTCAAGCAAGCACGCGGTGTGCCATACAGGCGCGCCGCTGTGGAGTGAAGCAGATGTTCAGGATTGTTGCCGGTTACCCACGCGTTATCGGCACGCGGGCGCGGGACTTTAAGAACGGCTGCCCGAGCGGGCAGCCGAGGTGGGCATGAGGCTCAGAAACTGTACTTGGCAGTCAACATCATGTTGCGGGGGCTGCCATAGGAGTCGCCGCCATAAGTCACTGAGTTGGAGATGGACTGGTAGTAGTGGCGATCGAAGATGTTGTTGGCGTTGAGTTGCAAATCCAGGTGCTGATTGACCCGGTAGCCTGCCATCAAGTCAGTGACGGCGTAGCCGCCTTGCTGGAGCCGGTAGTTGCTGCCATCCGCTAGCTTGATGTCGTTGTACATGCGGCTCTGCCAGGAGATATTGCCGCCGACGCGGAGTTTTTCCAGCGGGCCCTGGAAGTTATAGCGGGTGGTCACTTTGAACAGATGTTCCGGGATGTCGGTATCGAACTGCTTGTTGACCTTCTGCGGGTTGGCGTCGTCCTTGATGGTGTGGGTGCGCGCATAGGTATAGCCGCCGCCGACCTGCCAGTTTTCGGTCAAGGCGCCTTGCAGTTCGAAGTCGATACCCTGGCTGCGGATTTCGCCCGAGGCCTCGGCACAGGACGCCTGCGGGCAGTTGGGCACCACCACGGCCACGGCGCGGTTTTCCTGGTCGACACGGAACAGCGCTACGCTGGCATTCAACGTGCCACCGAAGTATTCGCCTTTGACGCCCACCTCATAATTTTTACCGACGATGGGTTTGAGCGGAGTGCCGGCTGTGCTCTTGTCTTTTTGCGGCGTGAAGATGTCGCTGTAGCTCACATAAACCGAATGCTGGTCGTCCAGATCGTAGATCAGGCCGGCGTAGCGGGTGAGGTTGCGGGTGACCTTGTAGTCGCCAGCGGCATCACGGTTGTCGTAGTCGTACCAGTCCAGGCGAGCGCCGAGGATCAGCTTCAGCGGGTCGGCCAGGCTCAGGCGGCTGGTCAGGTAGAAACCGTCCTGGGTGGTGACTTCGCGAACGTTGTTGGTGCGGGTGAAGTTCGGTTTGCCCGCATTGATCGGCCAGTTGAGGTCGTACGGGCTGTAGTTGTGGGTGGTCATGTCGTAGATGCGCTTGCTGGCGCCCACCACCAGTTCATGGGTGCGGCCGAACGCCTCGAAGGGGCCGCTGGCAAAGGCGTCGAGCCCGGCCTGGTTTTCATCGTAGGTGGCCTGGTACACCGTGCGGGCCAGGGTGTCGTTGGTCCAGCGCGATTGGTAGGAGCCGGAGAACAAGGCGTTCTGTTCGGCGTAGTTGGCGTTGACCTGCAGGCTCCAGTCGTTGGCCAGGCGCTGGCGCAGCTCGGCGAAAACGGTGTTGATTTCCTGGTCCTTGTTTTCCCAGTCGGTGCCTGGGTTGTAAGAGCGCGACAGGCCCAGGTGGCGTCCATCCAGGCCGACCATCGAAGCGCCCCAGAAGTAGTTGGTCTTGTCCTTCTGGTTCGAGTAACCGAGGGTCAGGGTGGTGTCTTCGCTCAGGTCGGCTTCGGTGACGGCATAGAAAAGGCCATGATCCTGCTCGGCCTTGTCGATAAAACTGTTGGCATCGCGGTAAGAGGTGACGACACGGCCGCGCCAGGTGCCACTGTCATTGAGTGGGCTGGAGGCGTCGAGCTCGCCACGGTAGTCGTCCCAGCTGCCGACGGCGCCGGTGAGCGTGACTTTCTGCTCATCCAGTGGCCGCTTGCGGATCAGGTTGATGGCGGCCGAAGGGTTGCCTGCGCCGGTCACCAGGCCGGTAGCGCCGCGCACCACTTCGACGCGGTCGAACATCGCCAGGTTCGGCTGGGCGCCTACCGACGCACCGTTGTAGCCGCTGGGGATACCGTCATACATGAGGTTGTCGATATCGAAACCGCGTGCGGTAAAGCCTTGTCGCCCAGGGCCGTTGGAGTAATTGAGGAACAGCCCCGGCGTGGCGTTGACCACGTCGTTGATGCTGGTCATGGCCTGGTCATCCATGCGCTGGCGCGTGATCACGGTGACGGCCTGCGGGGTTTCGCGCAAGGTCAGCGGCAGTTTGGTCGCGGTCTTCATCGAGCCGGTGGTGTACGACTCGCTGCCTTCGGTGGTTGCGCCAAGCTGTTGGCCCGAGACCTGGGTAGCGCCCAGCTCGATGGTGGCCGGTGCTTCGGCGTCGGCGGCAATGGCCGCATTGGAGGTTGCTAGCGCGATAGTGATTGCCATCAGACGGGGTGTAAAAACGTTGCCGCCGCGTTGTTGCACAGACATGAAAGTAGGGCTCCCCAAGTGCCTTCCGTGGCGAATAGTAAATCTGTTGATAATTATTCGCATCAGTCTGACAGATTGAGACTGTAGGGAAAAGTCCAAACTCTGTAGGAGCGAGCTTGCTCGCGAAAGACTCATGGGCGCCGCGTTTCTCCAGGACGCACGCGTTATCGTAGAGGTTTTTCGCGAGCAAGCTCGCTCCTACAGGGTGGTGTTCAGATGAACAGGATTTCGTAGGGCTCGCGCATGCGTTCCAGCAATATCTGCGCGAGCATCGGTGGTAAGCCGATCTGCGGGTCACCCACCAATTGGCTGGCGTAGGCGTGGGCGGCGTGCAGCTTGCGCGCGACGGTCCAGGTATCCAGGCGGACCTTGCGTGCACGCTGCCAGGGCATTACCGCGCTTTCCCGGGCCGGCCAATGCCAAGCCCAGATCGGCAGTTCATACAGTTGCGCACCTACCAGGCTGCACGCCTTGGCACTCGCGCGGCCGACGGCGTCATGGTCGTCATTGCCGTCGTTGCGCCAGGTGGTAAACACCACGTCGCCAGGTTGCAGGTAGCGCGCGATGAATTGGCTCATGGGCTGTTCACGGGCCGCCAGTGCATCATCACAAAACCCGCCACGAATCCATTTCAGGCTGTGCAAAGGCATGCCCAAGCGGCGCAGGGCCTCGGCGCTTTCCTGGGGGCGCACCACGCTCAAGCGGCTGGCCGGCCATACCTGAGAGCCGGGATGGCTGGCGCTACCGTCGGTGATGGAGATCAATTGCAGCGGATGCTCGCGGGTGCTGAGCAGTTGCAGCAAACCGCCGCACGCCAGCACTTCATCGCCAGGATGAGGTGCGATTACCACGACGCGAGCACCGGGTGGTACCAGGGTGTTCAGGGAGATGATGGGGGTTTGCGCCAACTGCGGCGCACTGTTCCAGATTTGCACGGGGCCGCGACGGCCTTCGCTTAAGGAGGCAGGCTTCATGGGGTGTCACATCCTTGTCGGTTGATACCGGGTCGTGCTCCGTTGACGGGACGACGCTCTTGTCTTCACCGCAGGCTCCGCTGGGTGAGTGCGCAGCATGCCAATCCAGGAATGCCATGCAAGGCGTTAGGAGCATAGACAGGCATGGGTATCTGCACAACTTTGATGCGATGTTTGCTGGGCTGACGTCATCGCAGGCAAGCCAGCTCCCACAGGGGGCTATGTTGCCCACAATATCTGCGCCTGGCACGCATCCCTGTGGGAGCTGGCTTGCCTGCGATTTTGTTTTTACCCAGCCCGCATCAAGCTCTTCAAGTAATCACCAAATCCACCCTCAGCCCGGCAATCCAGTCGCGCACTGGTCACCACTTGCGGCGCATGGCTCCAGGCAATGGAGGCACCGCAACGCTCCAATTCACGTACCAGTTGTACATCCTCGTGGCATTCCAGCGGTTCAAACCCACCGGCCTCTACGTAGGCGCGAGCACTCACGCCCAGGTTGGCACCGTGGATATGCCGATGTCCGTCGCGGGCCTGGTAGGCCTGCTGATAGCGAATCTGCGCGGCCGGGTCGAAGCCTTCGCTCCAGGCGTCCACGGTGACTGTGCCGCACACCGCGTCGCAACCTTGGGCCAGTTGGGCCACCAACCAGTCAGGGGCGACACGGCTGTCGGCGTCGGTGCAGGAAATCCACCGCGCGCCTTGCTCCAGCAAGTACCCTGCACCCACGCCGCGGGCGTGCCCGACGTTGCGCGCCTGCACGTGCAGGCAATGCACCTCGTGGGCCTGGGCAATCGCCGCGCTGGCATCGCTGCAACTGTCGAGTACTACTAGAATCTGTACCGCTTCACCCAGCAAGCCCGGGTGGTCGGCGGCGATCCGCGCAGCTCTCAGGCAATCATCCAATAGGGCTTCTTCGTTATGTGCCGGGATCAGAATACCGATCATCGTAAACCCTCGTGGCGAGCGACCGAGGTGCCATCCAGGCTCCACAGGTCGAGCAGGAAATCCGGGTCCTGGTACTGCACCAACGGTGCTACACCCAGACGCTGTTGGAGCACGGCGTGGACCTGTTCGGCGGTTTGCGGGCAACCGTCAATGGGCACTCGCCAATGACAGGCCAGAATTTGCCCGTCAGCGGTCAAGGCGGCGAGGGCGCAATCGATCAGACGATTAAAATCATCGACATCAAGGTAATAACAAAGCTCACTCAATACGATCAGTTCGAATTGCCCGCCGGGCCATTGTTCTGGCAGGCGACGCTGCTCCACGCGGGCATGAGGAAAATGCTCCAGCCGCGCCTGTGCCAGACGCACCGCAGCGGTGGCGGTGTCGCAACACAGCAGGCGGTCGCAACGCGGGGCCAGCTCGGCACTCAGTTCACCGTTGGCACAACCCGGCTCGAATATCGACGCATAGCGCGGCCGCGTCAGCATGGCCAAGGTCAGGGCGCGCTTGCGTTGTTCGTACCAGCGCTGACGAAAAGCCCAAGGGTCGTCATTACCCGCAAACAACTGGTCGAAGTAGGGGGTTGCCACACTCATACGAACACCATCTCAAAAGGTTGCAGCAAGCGCTCCACCACATAGGGCGCCAGCACCGGAGGCAGGCCGATTTGCGGGTCGCCCTCCAACTGGCTGGCGAAGGCGTGGATCGCATGGCGTTTGCGTGCCACTTGCTCGGCGGTCAGCGGGATCTTGCGCGCCCGATGCCAGGGCACCTTGTGGTCTTCGGCGGTGGCCCAGTGCCAGGTCCACACCGGTAGCTCACACAACACTGCGCCGACGGCCTTGGTTGCCTTGGCGCTGGCGCGGCCCACGGCCTCATGGTCGCAATGCCCATCCTCGCACCACGTGGCGAACACCACGTCGTTGGGCTTGAGGTGGCGCTGGATAAACTCGCAAAGCTGGGCTTCGCGCTCGGCCACATGGCTGTCGGCAAACCCGCCGCGCAGCCATTTCAAACTGTGCAGCGGCAAGCCAAGGCGGTGCAAGGCCTGGGCCGATTCCTGCGGACGCACCACACTCAGACGCTCCACCGGCCAGCGCCGGGAGCCCGGGTGGCTGGCGCTGCCATCGGTGACGGAGATCAACTGGATAGGGCGATCCAGCGCAGCCAGCCCTTGCAGCAGGCCACCACTGCCCAGCACCTCGTCATCCGGATGCGGGGCGACGATCACCGCTCGATGCCCTGGCGGCACCAACTGCGCCACACTGATGTGCTGCAATTCGGCCAATCGTGCGCTGTTTTGCCAGTGGCTCAACGGCGTGCCCTGGCCAACAATCGGATTGGGCCTCATAGCGCCCATCTCCCTGTGGGCTCGCCGGCGACCTGTTCACCGAGGGCGGCCAAGTCGCGTTCGGCATGACTTTGCCGCACATACACCGGTAAATCGGCCATCAACTGGGCAAAGTGCGGATCCTTGCAATACGGCCCGGCGCCGACCGCGCGGCCCACATGCTGGATCACCTGCTCGACTGTGTCCTCGATACAAGCACGCGTCTGTTGCGCCAGTTGCCGCGCATCAGCGCGAGGCTCGCGGTCGATCTGCGCGGCGCTGGCGCGCAACACGCAGGCGGCGCTGTTCAGGGCGCTGTCGACCGCGCCGAGGTGGGCCAGCGCATGGGGCTCTGCACGTGTGGCGCACTGGGCGCGCAGCACTTCACCCAGGCGTTGCGCCGCGCCGTACCAGCACGCGGCAATGCCGATCCCACCGTGCCAGAAGCCCGGACGGGACAGATAGTCGCCCGGGCCGCCCACGGCAATTCCCCTGGCGGCGCTGAACAAGATGTCGACGCTACCGGTCGCCGCCATGCCCACCGCCTTCCAACCCTCATCCGTCACCGTGATGCCCGGTTGATCCATCGCCACGGCCACCAACTGCTGGCGGTCCTCTTCGTCCCAGGCCGTCAGCAAACCATGGCTGACCACCGCCGCACCGGAACACCAGGCCTTGCGCCCCTCGACGAGCAGCCGCTGGCCGTCGCGACGCACACGCACCTTGGCAGTCGGCGGCTCGGCCGCCCACATGCCCCAGGTGCTGCCCAGCGGCGGCAAGGGGCTGTCGAGTTCGGCAATGATCGCCAGGGCATCGGTATGGCCTTCGAACAACTTGCACAGGCGCAAGTCATGCCCGGCCACCTGGGCCAGTTGGCTCAAGCGGGACAGGGTCTGGCCGCTGCCCGGCAACGGCAGTTGATCAAGGCCTTCTTCTTGAAGGGCCCTCAGGGCATTACCCAAGGCTTGCGTGTCGGCATAGCCCCGGTAGCCCTGGAGGAAACCGTGCAACGCCATTTCACACCTCGCCTTCGTGCTGCAGTTCAAACAGCAGCAGCGAGCGAGCGGTGACCGCGTACTCATGCTCGAAATCAAAGCGTTCCTGGCCACGCACAGCCGGGTCGTTGGTGTCGAGCAGGCACGTCCAGAACTCGCCCTCCGGCACCGGCGGCAGGCGGAAATTGACCTGGTCGTGATGGGCGTTGACCACCAGCAGCAGCGTGGCGTCGGCCCCGGCACGACGAATCCCGGTTTCCTGGGCGCGGCCATCCATCAGCATGCCCAGGCAGCGGCCCTGGCTGTCTTCCCATTGCTCGGTGGTCATTTCGTTGCCATCCGGCGCGAGCCAGGTGACGTCCTTCACGCCGATGTCTTCGTTGTAGTCGCCCACCAGGAAGCGCCCACGCCGCAGGATCGGGTACGCCAGGCGCAGCTTGATCAAGCGCTTGACGAACTTGAGCAGGGCCTTGCCGTCATCGTCCAAGTCCCAGTTGACCCAGCCGATCTCGCTGTCCTGGCAATAGGCATTGTTGTTGCCGTGTTGAGTGCGAGCGAACTCGTCCCCGGCGACGATCATTGGCGTGCCCTGGGCCAGCAGCAAAGTGGCGAAGAAGTTGCGCATCTGGCGCAGGCGCAGCGCGTTGATCTCCGGGTCGTCGGTAGGGCCTTCGACGCCGTGGTTCCAGGACAGGTTGTTATTGCTGCCGTCCTGGTTGTTCTCGTCGTTGGCTTCGTTGTGTTTGTCGTTGTACGACACCAGGTCGTGCAGGGTGAAGCCGTCGTGGGCGGTGATGAAGTTCACCGAGCTGTACGGTCTGCGCCCGCGGTGATTGAACATCTCGCCCGAGGCGGTCATGCGCCCGGCGAAATCGGCGAGTTGGCCGTCGTCGCCTTTCCAGAACGCACGCACGGTGTCGCGGAAGCGGTCGTTCCATTCCACCCAGCCTGGTGGGAAGTTGCCCACCTGGTAGCCACCGGGGCCGCAGTCCCAGGGTTCGGCGATGAGTTTCAACTGGCGCAGCACCGGGTCCTGGCGGCACGCCACTAGGAAACTGTGGCGCTCATCGAACCCGTCGCGGTAGCGCCCGAGGATGGTCGCCAGGTCGAAGCGGAAGCCGTCCACATGCATCTCGGTGGCCCAGTAGCGCAGGGAGTCGGTGACCATTTGCAGCACGCACGGGTGGCTCAGATCCAGGGTGTTGCCGGTGCCGGAATCGTTGATGTAGAAACGCTTGTCGTCGGGCATCAGCCGGTAGTAGGAGGCGTTGTCGATGCCACGCATGGACAGGGTCGGGCCGCGCTCGTTGCCTTCGGCGGTGTGGTTGTAGACCACGTCCAGAATCACTTCCAGCTTCTGCTCATGCAGGTGCGCGACCATCTCCTTGAATTCGGCGATCTTGCCGCTGGCCAGGTAGCGCGGGTCGGGGGCGAAGAACGCAATGCTGTTGTAGCCCCAGTAGTTGGTCATGCCCTTTTCCAGCAGATGCTGGTCGTTGACGAAGGCGTGCACGGGCAGCAGCTCGACCGAGGAAATGCCCAGTTGGCGAATATGCTTGAGCACGTCATCTTCCATCAGGCCGGCGCAGGTGCCCCGCACCGACTCGCCGACCGAAGGATGGCGCATGCTGATGCCGCGCAGGTGTGTTTCGTAGATGATCGTGCGGTCCCACGGCACTCGTACCGGTTGGTCGTTGCCCCAGGTGTGCGCCGGGTCGATGACCTTGCACTTGGGCACGAAGGGCGCACTATCGCGCTCATCGAAACTGAGGTCGTCGTCCGGGTGGCCGATGGTGTAGCCAAACAGCGCTTCGGACCATTTGAGTTCTCCCACCAGTTGCTTGGCGTAGGGGTCAATCAGCAGCTTGTTGTGGTTGAAGCGATGACCATTGGCCGGGTCATAGGGGCCGTAGACACGGTAGCCGTAAATCAGACCGGGGTGGGCATCGGGCAGGTAACCATGAAAAATCTCGTCGGTGTATTCGGGCAGTTCGATGCGTTCCAGCTCGACCTCGCCAGTATCGTCAAACAGGCACAGCTCCACCTTGGTGGCGTTGGCGGAAAACAGCGCAAAATTCACACCCAGGCCATCCCAGGTGGCGCCGAGGGGGAAGGGCAAACCTTCACGGATCCGCGACGGCTCATGAACCGGCGTCGCTGTGGTGTTGTCGGGTTTGCTCATCGAGTTGCTCCTGCAAGGGGTCTTTTTTCGGGCCGAACGCCGCCGTACTGACGGTGCTTCAGCGCATGGCTTGGACGGAAAAGGGCCTGCAGCGCGCAATGCGTGCTGCAGGCCCGAGAAATCATGGGGCGGGCGGTTTTGGCTTCTTCGGGGCGGCGGGTTTCTTCGCCGCAGGTTTGGCAGCGGCAGGCGCAGCAGGTTTGGGCTTCGCCGCAGCCTTGGGCGCGGTTTTCGGCTTGGCGGCCGGTTTAGGCTTGCTCGGCGTCAGCGCCTCGGCTTCCGCCAGCTTGCGCGCCATCTCCCAGTGGCGATCGTGGGCGCCATCGGGCTTGCCTTCAGACTCCCAGATCTGATGCGCCAGTTCGCGAATGCGTTTGTCTTCTTTACTCATCACAAACTCCTCACAGAAAATTTTCAGCTTTCTTGATTATCAGGATTGATAAAGACATTGACCGGGAGATCCCCCAGGGCAGCGCTGATCAACAGCTCCTTGTTGGGTGTGACTACGCCCGTTTGAAAAAGTCCCTTCCAGTTTTGTGCAGGCGCGGCGAACGGTAATTTCACCCGCGTATTGCCCCAAACCTGGGCATTGATCTGGGGAAACATCCCGTTTTCAAGCAGCGGATAAGACCAGCGCGGCACCACCACCAGTAACTGCCTGCCCTGATGTTCACGGTAGAACGCAACCACGCGTTCCGCGTGCTGGCCCAGCACTTCCAGCGGTGTATAGCTGCCATGGCGCAGCAGCTCGGGGCAGGCTTTACGCAGGCCCAGTACCTGGGCGATCACTGCCTGTTTGATACGCCCGTCGCGCCAGTTGAACAACAGTTCGCCGATGTCCGGTGGTGCCTGCAAGGCACGTTGCCGCGCAGCGAAGTCCACCGGGCGCCGGTTGTCCGGGTCGACCAGGCTGAAGTCCCAGAACTCATCGCCCTGGTAAATATCCGGCACACCCGGCACGGTCAGATGAAGCAAGGTTTGCGCCAGCCCATTCAGGGCGCCGGCGGGGGCGATGGCCTGCGCAGCGCTGTCCAACGCACTGCGCAGCGGCGCACCGGCCTCACTGAGCAGCAGGCGCTTGAGGAACGCTTCCACCGCCTGTTCGTAAGCCTCGTTGGGCGCGCTCCAACTGCTCTGCAACTTGGCCTCGCGCAGGGCTTTTTGCTGCCACTGCCACAGGCGTTGCTGGTACGCCTCCAGGTCGGGGTTGGGCTCCAGCGGCCAACTGCCCAGCAGCACCTGATAGAGAATCAGCTCATCACCCGCCGAGGGGCTCTCGGCGCTCTCGCGCAAAGGCTCGGCCAGACGACGCCAGTGCTCGACCTGTTCGGCATACCAGGGGGCGCACTCGCTGAGTACCGCCAGGCGCGCACGGGTGTCTTCGCCGCGTTTGTGGTCGTGGGTGGCGGTGGCCAGCAGGTTGCCGGGGAAGGTCTTCAGGCGTTGTTGATTAGCCGCATGGAAATCTGCCAACGGCGCACTGAATTGCTCGGTACTGAAACCCACATCGTTGCGCGACAACAACACCGCCGAACGATAGAAGGCGGTGTCTTCCACAGCCTTGGCGGCGGCGGGCGAGGTCAGTTGCTGGAAGCGCACGCAGGCATGCTTGAGCATCTTGCGCGCCCGGCCTACCGGGCGATTGCGCCAGGGCTGACCACCCAACCATTGTTCCAGATGGTCGAGCACCGGCCAGTCGCCTTCGTTGAGGGTACTGCGTGCACCCTCCATGGCCTGCTGGAACACCTTGTCGTCGGCCGCACTGCGGCCCTTGGCGCTGATATAGGTGCGGTACACCGGGAAATGCACAATCAGTTCCTGCAGGGCCCGGCGGATGGCGCCCAGGGTCAGGTCGCGGGTCATCACGTCATCGCGGGCCACTTGCAGCAGGGCCTGGGCCACGCTTTCGAAGTCGCCGCCCAACGAACCATTGAGGATCTGCTGGCGCGCCAGCCGCGCTTCTTCGCTGAAGGCCGAAGGCCGTTCGCTGTGACGCGTCCACATCTCGGCCAGCGGTGCAAAACCTTCGGGATGGTGTTGCAGCAAGGACAACTGGTTCATGAACTCGTAGCCGGTAGTGCCGTCCACCTGCCAGTCTTCACGCAAAGTTTCGCCTTCGCCAAGGATCTTTTCGACGAAGATCGGCAAGTGGCGCTCGGGTGACAGCGCGTCCACACGCCGACGCAATTTGCGGCAATAGCCACGCGGGTCAGCCAGGCCGTCGATATGGTCGATGCGCAGCCCGTCGACCAGCCCCGCGCTGATCAGCTCGAAAATCTTGCCATGGGTGGCTTCGAACACCGCCGTGCGTTCGACCCGCAGGCCGCCCAATTCATTGACGTCGAAAAAACGCCGCCAGTTGATGTCGTCTGCGGCTGTGCGCCAACTGGCCAGGCGATAGGTCTGTTGTTCGAGCAGGTGATGCAGGCGCTCGAAACCCTCGGGCTGGCGACTGTCGAATGCGGTCAGGCGTTGTTCAATAGCGGATAGCAGCTCGCTGGCGCGTTCGGCCAGGGCTTGTTTGAGCTCGGTGGCTTCGGCGTAGGCGTCGTGCTGATAGGCGAGGGCGGCGAAACGTTCGGCCAGCGATTTGAGTAACTCGTCGCTACCCAGAATCAGGCCGTAGTCCCTGGGGCAAATCGGAAAACGGTGTTCGTAATGCTCGACGTAGAAACTCCCCTGGGCGGCATCGAACTTGAGCGCCAGCGTGCCGTTCTGCAAGGCTTCGCCGTAATCGCTGCCGAGGAACGGCATCAGCAACTGGCCCTTGAGCAGCGGGTCGGGGGAGTGCCACTGGATGTCGAAGAACTCGCTATAGGGACTCAGGCGGCCCCATTCCAGCAGGTCCAGCCACCAAGGGTTATCCGCGCCGCCCACGGCCATATGGTTGGAGACGATATCGAGGATCAAACCCATGTCGTGCTCACGCAGCGCGGCGACCAGGCGACGCAACGCCGCTTCGCCCCCCAGTTCCGGGTTGACGCGGGTCGGGTCGACCACATCGTAGCCGTGCATGGAGCCGGCGCGGGCGCTTAACAGTGGTGAAGCATACAGGTGGCTGATGCCCAGTTGGGCAAAGTACGGCACCAGTGGCACCGCGTCATCGAGGGTAAAATCTTTATGAAATTGCAGGCGCTGGGTGGCGCGCAGGGGCAGTGCGTTCATCGGTCACGCTCATAGGCTTGGTTGCGCGCCACGGCCAGCAGTTCGAGGCGACGCGCGGCGCTGTCATTGTCGAGCAGGCTGGCGGCTTCGCCGGGCAAGCGACGGCGCCAATTGGGGTGGGTGTCGAGGGTGCCCGGCAGGTTGGCTTGCTCCTCGATGCCCAATGCATCTTCCAAGGGCAACAACACCAGTGGCGCACGGGTATGGCCCAGGTAGCGCACGCTGGCGTCGATCATATGGTCGGTGTCGTTGCGGATCTCATCGATGAAGTTCTGCGGGTCCTGGCTCAAGGCTTGGCGCAGTGCCTGGCGTTCGCGCAGGCGGTGTTCGCTCCATTGGTCCACGGTGGGCGCATCGATCAGGCCCAGCTGGATATTCCATTCGATATCGCGGCTGTGCCACCAGCCATTGAGGGTCGGCAAGTCGTGGGTACTGGTGGTGGCCAAGGCGTTGTCGGGCCAATCGAGGATGGGCTTGAACTGGCCGTCATGGTTCTGTTCGAACAGCAGCACACGCATGCCCAGGATCGAACGGGCGCTGAGCTTTTCGCGCAGGCCTTCGGGCACGGTGCCCAGGTCTTCACCGAGGACGATGGCCTGGTGGCGGTGCGATTCCAAGGCGAGCAAACGCAGCAGGTCATCCACCGGGTAATACAAGTAGGCACCTTCGCGGGGGGGCGCGCCCAGAGGGATCACCCACAGGCGTTGCAGGCCCATCACATGGTCGATGCGCAAGCCGCCGGCATGGGCGAAGTTGGCCCGCAGCATTTCGATAAAGGCGCGATAGCCATTGCTCTTGAGGCCCTCAGGGGAAAAGGCAGAGATGCCCCAGCCTTGGCCTGCGCGGTTGAGAATGTCCGGTGGCGCGCCGACGGTGAGGTCGGCCAGCAGTTCATCCTGGCGACTCCAGGCCTGGCTGCCGCCGCCGTCGGCGCCCACCGCCAGGTCGGCGATCAGGCCGATGCCCATGCCGCTGCCACGGGCGGCCTGTTGTGCGCGCTCAAGGCTGCGGGCAATCAGCCATTGGGTGAAGGCGAAATAGCCGATTTCGTCGCGGTTGTCCTCAGCGAACTGCGCCAGGGCCGGGCTCTGTGGCGTACGCCAGGCTTCGGGCCATTGGCGCCAGTCCAGGTCCTCACCCGCAGCAGCGCGCTGGGCCTGTATGGCTTCGAAGCGGCAGTGGTTTTCCAAGGCTTCGCCGCCGGCCTGGCGGAAGCTTTGAAAGTCGGCATGCTGGGGATGCGCGCCGTGGCGGAAGTCTTCATACAGTGTGCGCAGCAGGCGTTGCTTGGCCTTGGCGGCGGCCGGCCAGTCGATCAGCGTGAGCTGTTCCAGGGCATGCAACTCCTCAGCCAACCCGGCAGCTTCGATGGCGTTGCGCACCTCACGTTCACCAAGGATGCACGCCGGCGAAGCATACAGGCTGTTGAGAAACAGGCGGCTGGAGGGTGAATAGGGGCTGAATCGCTCAGTGTCGGCGCTGAACATCGCGTGCATCGGGCTGATTGCCACGGCGTCGGCGCCGCGCTCGGCGGCGGAACGCACCAGGTGCTCCAGAGCCAGGGTGTCGCCAAAACCGCCATCGCCCAGGCGGCGCAAGGCATAGAGTTGGGCGCTGAGGCCCCAGGCGCGAGCGGGTTGGCTGTCGACCGCGTCGGCCACGCTGTAGCAGTGGCTGGGCGCGACGGCCAGGGTGAAGGTTTGCCCGTCGATATGCACCTGGTGGTAGCCGAGGGCAATCACGCCGGGCAATACGGCCTCGCCGTCCAGGCGCAGCTCCAGGGTTTCGCCGCCTTCCAGCCTGACGCGACACGGGGTGTCCGGGGCGAAATAGCGTGCCAGGTCCAGGCCCGCACCGCTGTCGGTGGTCATCAAGGGCGGCAGGTGCCGGTCCTGCTGCGCCTGCTCAAGTTGCAGCAGGCTCGCGTCGATCTCGGCATCGCTGTCGGCTGGGTGCCCCAGCCCTTTGAGGACGGCACGCAGGGCATCAGGCTTTACATGTTGCGGGCGACCGTTGGCATCGATCCAATCGACGGCCAGGCCCGCGCGGCTGGCGAGAATTTCCAGGTTCGCTTCGCTCAAAGAATGTCTCCAACAGGGGATAAGCAAACGCGTGCGCTCAAGGGCGGTAAGTGCGCACCTTGCAGGGCAGGCGTTTGGAAAATAATCGGGTGGGATGCCGGATGATCCAGGGGCTGTTCACTCAGGTTCAGGTCGATCTGCAGCACACGGCCGTTGCCCAGGCGCCAGCGCGCGGTGACGGCATGGTCAGCCAGCACGTGCGCGCCCAGGGCGACGGTGCCGGGCAAGTGCGGCACCACGTGCACGTGACGCAGGCTCAGCAGGTGGCGGTAGAGCTGGGTGTGGTCGTTCTCGACGAAGGAAGGCACCGACTGTAAAAAGGTTTGCAGCGCGTTGGGGTCGGGGATGCGCTGGCGTTGCTCGGGGTCGTGAAACGCCGCGAAGTCGGCAAATTCATTGCGCCGACCTTCACGCACCGCCTCGGCCAGTTCGCCATGATGGTCGGTGAAAAACAGGAACGGCTCGGCGGCATTCACCTCGTCGCCCATGAACAACATCGGGATCATGGGGCACAGCAACAGTAGGGCGGTCGCGGCGCTCAGTGCCTGGGGCGAACACAGCTGGTGCAGGCGTTCGCCGAGGGCGCGGTTGCCGACCTGGTCGTGGTTCTGCAGGAACGCGACGAAGGCGCTGGGGGGCAGATCCGCACTGGGTTCGCCGCGAGCTTGGCCATGGCGTGTCGTCTCGCCCTGGTAGATGAACCCCTCGGCCAGGCAGCGTGCCAGCTTGGCGGTAGGCTGCTCGGCAAAGTCGCTGTAGTAGGCGTCGGTTTCACCGGTGAGCAGCACGTGCAGCACGTTATGAAAGTCGTCATTCCATTGGGCGTCGAAATCGTGCTGCAACAGGCTGGCCTGGTTCAGTTCGTTTTCCAGCATCAGCCACACGTGGCGTCCGCCGTCCACCTGCTGGCGTACCCGTTGTGCCAGTTCCTGTAGAAACCCGGGGTTGTCAATGGCGTGCACGGCATCCAGGCGCAGGCCGTCGAAGCGGTATTCGAGCAGCCACATCAGGGCGTTATCGAGGAAGAAATCCCGCACTTCACGGCGCTCGAAATCAATACCAGCGCCCCAGGGGGTATGCACGTCATCCTGGAAGAACCCCTGGGCGTACTGGCCCAGATAATTGCCGTCGGGGCCGAAGTGGTTGTAGACCACATCGAGGATCACGGCCAAACCGTGGCCGTGGGCACTGTCGATCAGTTGCTTGAGTTGCTCGGGAGTGCCGTAGGTGGCGTGGGGCGCATAGGGCAGCACGCCGTCATAGCCCCAATTGCGTTCGCCGGGAAATTGCGCCAAAGGCATCAATTCAATTGCGGTGACGCCTAGTTCGGCCAGGCGGGGCAGGTGTTTCTCGACGGCAGCGTAGCCGCCCATGGCGCCGACGTGGAGTTCGTAGATCACCGCCGTGTGCCACGGGCGACCCTGCCACTGGCTGTGGCGCCATTCATAGGCGAGGGGGTCGACTACTCGGCTCCACCCATGCACATCCAGCGCCTGGGCCCTGGAAGCGGGGTCGGGCACCGTATTTTCGCCATCGATATTAAAGCGGTAAAGCGTGCCGGCAGGGCACGCGACTTCGACTTCGAACCAACCACCGGCCTGGGGAAGCATGACGATGGTTTTACCCTGTTCCAATTCAACGCTGACATAAAATGCGTCTGGCGCCCATAACGCAAAGCGCGTGCGGTGCGCGTCCAGCATGATTGCGCCGTGGGGCCAGGTTTCCAGAGTCCTTGACGGCATCTATGAAGACCTCCCTTAGTTGTTCCAGTCGTTACTTGTTCGATTTTCCCAATGCCTTGGCCACCAGTCGTTCATAGAGTTCGGCGTAGGGTTCCACGGCCTGGCACCAGTTGAACGGCTGGGTCATGGCACGGCTGCGCATGGCGTTGAGCAGACCGGGGAAGGCGAACACCTTGAAGGCGCGGCGCAGCGCCTCTTCGTAGCTTTGCACGGTGGATTCATTGAACAGGAAGCCGGTGACACCATCCTCAATGGTGTCCGCCAGCCCGCCGGTGTTACGCGCCACCGGCAACGAGCCAAAGCGCTGCGCATACATCTGGCTCAGGCCGCAGGGTTCATAGCGTGACGGCATCAGCAGGAAATCGCTGCCGGCGAACATGCGGCGCGCATCGGTCTCGTTGAAGCCGATACGTACCCCCACCTGGCCCGGGAAGCGCAGTGCCAATTCGCGCATGGCCTGTTCTTCTTCCGGCTCGCCCCGGCCGATGATCGCAATCTGGCCGCCGTTTTCGACGATGAAACTGGCGACGGCTTCGGTCAGGTCCAGGCCTTTCTGGTAGACCAGGCGCGAGACCACAGCGAACAGCGGGCCACTGGATGGCTGCAGCTCAAACAACTCGCGCACATGGGCGGTGTTGATAGCCTTGCCTTCCCAGTCGCCGATATTGAAGTTGTGGATCAGATGCGTGTCGGTGGACGTCTCCCAGCTTTCGTCGATACCGTTGGGAATGCCGCTGAGCAGACCTTGCTGGGTCTTGCTGGCGAGGAAGCCATCCAGGCCGCAACCGAATTCCGGGGTGGTGATCTCCTGGGCGTAGGTGGCGCTCACGGTGGTGATATGGCTGGAATACGCCATGCCCGCCTTGAGAAACGACATCTTGCCGTAGAACTCCATGCCTTCCTGTTGCAGGGCGTGGGGCGGAATGCCCAGCTCGGGCGTCGAGGCCAGGCTGACCACGCCCTGGTAGGCCAGGTTATGAATGGTGAACAGGGTTGGCGTGCGCGACCCACGCCAGTGCATGTACGCCGGAGCCAGGCCCGCAGGCCAGTCATGGGCATGCACCAGGTCCGGGCACCAGTGGATTTGCGCGAGGTTGGCGGCCATGTCGGCGGCGGCCAGGCCCAGACGGGCGAAGCGGATATGGTTGTCTGGCCAGTCGCGACCATTGTTGGCGCCGTAGGGCGTGCCTTCACGCTCATACAGTTCGGGGCAGATCAGCACGTAGATGACCAGGCCGTCCTTGAGGTCCATGCGCCCGATCTTGCACGGTGGCAACGCAGCGTGGCCGCCCAGTTCACCGACGATATGAATCGGATTGTCGCTTTCCATCACTTGCGGGTAACCCGGAATCAGTACTCGCACATCATGCAGGTGGGCCATGGCGCGGGGCAGGGCAGCGGAGACGTCGCCCAGGCCACCGGTTTTCACCAGGTCCGCGAACTCGGAGGTGACAAACAAGACTTTCTTTCGATTCGGATTCTGACTCACGACCGGCCGCACAGTGTTGGGCAGGTCGGCCAAAGACTTTGGCCCTCCTGCCGGCTGACTAAAACGCTCTCCCTGAGTATCTACTGCGGCACTGATCATAATGCACTCCCATCTGTTGGTTGGCTAATGGCCCGCTGCCATCGGCTCCGAGTGACCGCATCCTGCGGCCATGCACACAAGCGCTATACAAACTGGCAAGGCGTATGCCAGTTGCAACGTCGGCTTAAAAAGATTGGATGAGCGGGCATTCGGCCTGAAGCGCGCGTGCTCGCCCTTACCTAAAACTTGACCAGCGGCAGGTTTCGAAAGTTTAGATTTTTTGCGGGGTTTTTGTTTTGGAACGGACCCATCGGTCATGAGTCTAGGACAGATCCCAGCGCCTGCTGGGTTTTCATGCAGATTTTGTAGGACAAAAAACTTTTAACGATATGCCCCTGTGGCGAGGGAGCTTGCTCCCGCTGGGACGCGTAGCGGCCCCAAAATTTTGAGAGCGCTGCGCACTCCAGAGGGAGCAAGCTCCTTCGCCACAAGGGGGGGGGTGCACTTTAATGGTGCGTCAGGCGAGCCCGCGAATGGGCACACCCTTGGCCCAGGCTTGGATATCTTCGATCATCTGCTGATAGAACTGCCGATAATTCTGCTCGCTCACATACCCCACGTGTGGCGTAGCCAGTACATTGGGCAAGCGGCGAAACGGGTGGTCAGCCGGCAACGGTTCCTGGGCATATACATCCAGCGCCGCCCCGGCCAGACGACCGCTGCGTAACGCTTGCACCAGCGCCTGCTCATCCACAATCGGTCCGCGTGCGGTGTTCACCAGCCGCGCGGTGGGTTTCATCCAGCCCAAGGCTTGCGCATCCACCAGGCCACGGCTGCGCTCGCTGAGCACCAGGTGAATGGTGAGAATGTCCGCCTGCTCAAACAGCTCGCGCTTGCTGACCCAACTCACCCCTGATTCCGCCGCTCGCTCGGGCGTGAGGTTCTCACTCCAGGCAATCACCCGCATGCCAAACACCTGGGCAAACCTTGCGACTTTCTGGCCAATGCTGCCCAGCCCCAGGACGCCCAATGTCTTGCCGTGCAGGTCGCCGCCCAGGCCGACCTGCCATCCGCCCGCACGCAGTGAGTTGGCTTCGGCGAGCAGGTTACGTGTAGAGGCCATGATCAAGGCCCAGGTCAGTTCCGGTGCGGCGTGTTTATAGCTGTCGGTGCCGCACACCTGGATGCCCAGGGCCTTGGCTGCGGGAAGGTCGATGGCGGCATTGCGCATGCCGCCGGTCACCAGCAATTTGAGCTGGGGCAGCCCTTGCAGCAGGGGTTTGTCAAAGGTTGAGCGTTCGCGCATCAGGCAAATCACCTCGAACCCTTTCAAGCGCTCGATCATGGTGGCGGTATCGGCGGGGTAGTCGTGGAGAAAATGCACCTTGCCCACGCTGTCCAGCGCCGACCAATCCACCACGTCACTGGCCACGTTTTGCCAGTCATCCAACACTGCGATCTGTATCGACATGCACGCGGGCCTCGAAAAGTGGCAATTAAAGGGCGTTCAACCCGTGCAACAGGGCTTTATGAAACTGTTCCGGCTCTTCCATCTGGGGCGCATGGCCCAGGCCGGGGAACTCCACCAACGTGGCGCGGGGAATCAGCTTGGCCACCTGCTTGCCCAGTACCTCGTAATGACCAATTTTGGCCTTGACCGCCGCCGGCGCCACATCTTTGCCGATGGCGGTAGTGTCGCTGGTGCCGATCAGCAGCAGGGTGGGCACCTGCAAGTCTTTGAACTCGTAGTACACCGGTTGGGTGAAGATCATGTCGTAAATCAGCGCCGAGTTCCAGGCAACCTGAAGATGACCCGGGCCTTGGTTCAGGCCGGCGAGCATGTCTACCCAGCGCTCGTACTCGGGTTTCCAGCGCCCAACGTAATAGGTGTTTCGCTCGTAGTTGCGTACACCGTCGGCGCTCAGTTTCAGCTCGCGCTGGTACCACTGGTCGACGCTCTGGTAGGGCACGCCGAGGGCTTTCCAGTCTTCCAGGCCAATGGGGTTCACCAGCCCCAACTGTTCGGTTTGCTGGGGGTACATCAGCGCATAGCGTGTGGCGAGCATGCCGCCGGTGGAATGGCCGATCACCGTGGCCTTTTCAATGCCGAGCTTTTCCAACAGTTGATGGGTGTTGGTCGCCAGTTGCTGGAAGCTGTACTGGTAGTGGTCGGGCTTGCTGGAGGTGCAAAAACCAATCTGGTCCGGGGCGATGACGCGGTAACCGGCGTCACTGAGCGCCTTGATCGAACCCTCCCAGGTAGCGCCGCAAAAATTCTTGCCGTGCATCAGCACCACGCTGCGGCCGTTTGGAGTGCCGGTGGCGGGGACGTCCATGTAGCCCATTTGCAGGGATTTGCCCTGGGATTGGAAGGCAAAATGATTTAAAGGGTAGGGGTATGCAAAGCCCTGCAACTCAGGGCCGTAGGTGTCAGCTAACACGGGCGCCGCGCTGACCGAAAACAAACCGGCTACGCATAATGTACGGATAAAAGGCATGGGTTTTGGCTCCGAGACAGATGCCCGGATGCTCTTTGCCCGCGATTAACGGGGGATTAACGCCCACTGCAACGTCAGCGCTGCGATTACGCCATAGCGCAGGCTTTTCGCCAGGGTTACCAGCAATAGAAAACGCCACAACGGCTCACGCATCACCCCAGCCACCAATGTCAGCGGATCACCAATGATCGGCACCCAACTGAGCAACAACGTCCAGTGCCCCCAGCGCGCGTAATGGCTGCGAGCCTTGTTCAACTGACTGGCGCTCACCGGGAACCAGCGTCGCTCTTTGAAGCGCTCGACCGAGCGCCCCAGCAGCCAATTGACCAGCGAGCCCAGCACATTACCCAGGGTGGCGATGCCCAGCAGCAGCCAAAGGTTGTAATGCCCGCTGAGCAGCAGGCCGACCAGCACAGCTTCCGACTGCAGGGGCAATAACGTCGCGGCGCCAAATGCCGCGCCGAACAGCCCCAGGTACCCCATCAACACCGGTCAGTGAGCCGGGTAGTCCGCTACCACCACGTCTTCGTCGTCGCGGGTCAGGCCAATGATTTGATACGCCTCGCTGCGTCCGTCTACTTCCATGCCTGGCGAGCCCAATGGCATGCCCGGTGCGGCAAGGCCCAGCAGGTCGTTGCGCTTGCGCAGTGCCAGGACCTGCTCGGCGGGTACGTGGCCTTCGACGAACTTGCCGTCGATCACCGCGGTGTGGCAGGAGCCAAGGCGTGGCGCCACGCCCAAGCGTTGTTTCACCGCGCTCATGTCAGCTTCAACGTGGTCGTTGACCTTGAAACCGTTGCTCTCCAAGTGGCTGATCCACTTCTTGCAGCAGCCGCAGTTGGCGTCGCGGTGTACATCGATGGGGATCAGTTCGGCGGCCTGGGCCAGGGTGGTGGTAAACAGGGCACTGAGCAGGGCCAGTCGCAATGGGGTTTTCATCGTGGGTCTCACTGAAGGCGCGGCAATAAGCCGGGCATTCTCCCTGCTTTTGCCGGCATGTTTGCAACGTGACGTCGTGGTAATGTTTCTAAATTATACGAACCCCTGATTGTCCAGCCGCTGCTTGAGCCGGTCCAACGCAATCGCCGACAACGCGACCATGCGCTCATGCAAAGACGCCAGTTGCAGTTCGGTCTCGTAAGTCAGCACCCGTTTGAACAGGGTGCCGCCCTGATGAGCGCGCAAGCAGTAATGGATGCAACCGTCAACCGCCAGGGAGGTGAACACGGTCTTGAACTCGCTGGGGCGGCGGGCGATTTGTACGCGGTAACTCATGGGGACGCGTATGCCCAGCAGGTCGATGATTTCGGTAAAACGCGTGCCGACCGGTAATGAGCCGGTGGTGCCGGTGTCGGCGCTGAGGGAGGTGGGGTGCCACTCGGGCCAGCGGTCGGGCTGGGTCACATAGTCATAAACCGCCTCGATCGGCGCCTGGATGAAGCGTTCCTGACTGATCTGCTCCAAGCGGACCGAATGCTCAGTCGCGTGCATGACACACCTCCTGTGTGGCGGTTTTTACACTAGGAGTTGTCAGAATAGTCTGACTCCCGTGCTTTGCACGAGAGTCGGCAGACCGTTGATCAATCCCGCTGAGAACGGCCCCCACAAGGGTTTCCAGCAAACGCTAGATATCCAGCATGGCCAGCACTTCCTTGGGGTAACGCAGGCCTGCGGTTGCATCGGCAGGGAAGATTGCATCCAGCGCAGCCAGTTCGTCAGCGCTGAGAGAAATCGACAGCGCCTCCACATTCTCTTGCAGATAGGTGCGCCGCTTGGTGCCGGGAATCGGGATGATGTAATCGCCTTGGGCCAATACCCAGGCCAGCGCCAGTTGCCCGGCCGTGACACCTTTGTCTGCCGCCAGGCTCTTGACCTGCTCTACCAGCCGCAGGTTTTTCGCAAAGTTCTCACCCTGAAAGCGCGGGCTGAAGCGTCGGTAATCATCGGCGCCGAAATCATCCGGGCTCTTCAAGGCGCCGGTGAGAAAACCTCGGCCCAGCGGGCTGTACGGCACAAACGCGACGCCCAGGCGCTGGCAGGCCGCGAGGCAGCCATTGTCTTGCTGGTCGCGGCTCCATAGCGAATATTCACTTTGCAGGGCGCTGATGGGATGGACCTTATGCGCCCGTTCCAGAGTAGCGGCGGACGCCTCGCTCAGGCCCAGATAGCGCACCTTGCCCTGTTTTACCAGGTCGGCCATGGCACCAACGGTTTCTTCGATGGCCACGTCGGGGTCGATACGGTGCTGGTAGTACAGGTCCAGCGTATCCACCCCCAGGCGTTGCAAGGTGCCGTCGATGGCGTTGCGGATATACTCGGGCCGGCCATTCACCCCGCGCACTACGGGGTTGGCAGGGTCGCGCACAATCCCGAATTTACTGGCCAGGAACACTTGGTCGCGCTTGCCGGCAATAGCCTTGCCGATCAGTTGCTCATTGGTGTGCGGGCCGTACATGTCCGCGGTATCGAGAAAGTTGACGCCCAACTCCAGGGCGCGGTGCAAGGTTGCGGTGGCTTCGGTGGTATCGGTGCCGGGCGTGTAGAAATCGGTCATGCCCATGCAGCCAAGGCCGATGGCAGACACATGCGGGCCGTTTTTACCGAGTTGTCGAGTGTGCATAGGGAAGCTCCTTGTGATGAGGGGCCCATTGTTACCCTTGAAAAAATGCAGATAAACCCGCTAAAATTGCTATCACTGTTCGTAATATCTAAACAATTTCCCACGAGAGCATTCTCTTGGATCGTTTTAACGCCATGCGCGTGTTCACTCGGATTGTTGAATTGGGCGGGTTTGCCAAGGCCGCCGACAGCCTGCAATTGCCACGCGCCTCCGTGACGATCCTGATCAAGCAACTGGAGGCCCATCTCGGCGTGCAACTGCTGCAGCGCACCACGCGCCACGTCAGCCCGACCCTGGATGGCGCGGCGTACTACCAACGTTGCGTGCAGTTGCTGACCGATCTTGAGGAAACCGAGGCGGTGTTCTCCACGCGGCGCCATAATCCCCGGGGCACATTGAGCATCGATATGCCCTCAGGCATTGGGAGCTTGATTGTCATTCCGGCTTTGCCAACGTTTACCGCGTTGTACCCACAGATCGAGTTGGAGATCGGCCTCAATGACCGGCCAGTGGATCTGATTCGCGAAGGCGTCGATTGTGTGTTGCGCGGTGGTCCGGCCCTGGATGAATCGCTGGTGGCGCGCCCCTTGGCGATGATGGAGCAACTGACCCTGGCCAGCCCCGCGTACCTTGAACGCATGGGCAGGCCTACCTGCCTGGAGCAGTTGGCGGATCACCAAATGGTCGAGTACGTGTCCAGCGCCAGCGGTAAACGCTTTGGCCTGGAATTTCTGCTGGGCAGCGAGTTGCATCCGATCAACCTGCCGAAAGTGGTTGCCGTGAACAGCTCTGCCGGTTACTTCGCTGCGTGCGAAGCCGGCTACGGGCTGATCCAGGCACCTCGTTATCACGCCCTGCGCCAACTGGCCGAGGGCACGCTGGTGCAGGTGCTCCCAGATGTGGCAGTGCCGAAGATGGCGCTGACTGCGTTGTACCCGCCTCATCGGCAGTTGTCGCAGCGGGTGAGGGTGTTCGTCGATTGGCTGGTGCAGTTGTGCGCTCGGCCCGGCACCGGCTTACAAGGCTAGGCTTGCGCCCTGCGATAGGCACCAGGCTGTTGCCCGGTGACTTTATGGAAGGCTCGGGTAAACGCCGCCACCGATTGATACCCGGCCGCCAGCGAAACCTCGGCCACGGTCTGGTCCGCCTTGAGCAACCCACAGGCGTGGCGCATGCGGATCATCAGCAGTACTTGCCCGGGCGACTGCCCACACAGTTCGCTGAAGCGCTTGAAAAACGCCGAGCGCGACAACCCGGTACAGGCCGCCATGCTTTCCAGGCTCCAGGGCTCGGCCGGGCGGGCGATCAATTGTTCCAGCAAATGCGCAAACGCCGGTGCCCGGCCCAGCGCCGCCAAGCCGCCAAGCTCGGTGTTGTCGAGTACTTGCTGGCGCAGCACATACAGGAACAGCAGGTGGCACAGGCGCTCAAGCAGCGCGGAAGAGGGCGCTGGGGTGCGTGCGCATTCTTGCAGGATCAATTCGAACAGGTTGCGTGCAGCCATCAGCGACGGGTCGCCGGCGCGCAGGATGATCCAGCTGGGCAGGGTGTCGACGATCAGCGTCGACAATCCGGATTGGAAGTGAAAGAAACCGCAGACTAATCCTACGCCGTCCGTGGCCGTGCTATCGAGAGGCAGCATCGAGCGGCGCGGGCACTGCTGGGCGCCGGCCGCCGTGGCTTGGCCGGAAAGCCTGAAGGCAAAGTCACGCAGCAGGAACACCGCGTCACCATTGTTCAGGTGTTGGGGCGTTGGATCACCGTCGATATGCAGCCAGCATTCGCCTTGCACAATCAAGTGGAAGCTCGCCTGCGCCAGGCCATGGGTGCTCGCGTGCCAGTCACCGCAATAACGGCCGACGTGAAACAGGCTGGTGTTGAGTTCGAGGCTATCTAATAACCAATCGACAAGTACATCGGACGAATTCATCTAATGGAAAGACTCAAGAGCAAGTAATCGCTACTTTAGCCTATTGAGCGCTTTTTTTAGAACCAACAGACTGGGGCATTCAAACCCAACAGGAGTCCACTTCATGTCCCGTGTACCGTTGCTCACGCCTGAAACCGCACCGGAAGCCGCCAAGCCCTTTCTGGAAAACGCGCTGAAAGGCTCGGGTTTTATCCCTAACCTACTGGGCGTACTGGCCAACGCACCGGCTGCGCTGGAAACCTACATCACTGTCTCCGGCTTGAATGCCAAGGCCGAGCTGAGCCTGGCCGACCGTGAAGTGGTGCAACTGATTGCTGCTACTACCCACGGTTGTGATTTCTGCGTCGCTGGCCACACGGCGGTTGCCCGCAACAAAGCCAAGTTGCCCGAGGAGGTGATCGAGGCCCTGCGCCGCCGGGGTGAGTTGCCTGACGCGCGCTATGAGACACTTGCCGCGTTTACCCGTGAAGTGATCGCCACCCGTGGGGATGTGAGTGACGCGGGCTTTGAGGCGTTCCGCGCCGCCGGCTACACCGACGGCCACGCGCTGGAAGTTATCCTGGGTGTCAGCCTGGCAACCCTGTGCAACTTCGCCAACGTGTTTGCCCGCACCCCGCTGAACCCGGAGCTGGCGCAATACCGTTGGGAAAAACCGGCCAACTGATTCGGCGTTGGCCCACCTGCTGTAAAAGGAGAGACATGAATGCTTGACCCAATCTTGAGCCGTTGGCTCGATGTTCAAGCGCAGGCCCTGGACGTGGGCAGTTGCGATCCACAGGAAGTGCTGCCACGGCTGGCAGAAGCCAATATTCTGAGAATCGGTGTGCCTACCCAACTGGGCGGCCTGGGCGGCGATGTGGCGGGTGCGGTCGAGGCCATCGCCAATGTGGCCAGCCATTCCCTGGCAGCGGCGTTTGTGTGCTGGGGCCAGCGCTCGTTTATCGAGTACCTGCTGCAGAGCCCCAATCAGCGCTTGCGCGAGCAGCTGATGCCAGACCTGCTCAGCGGCAAGTTGGCCGGCGCCACCGGGCTGTCGAATGCGATGAAGTTTCTGTCGGGTATCGAGTCGTTGCAGATCAGCGCCGAGCCCAACGACCACGGTTGGACCCTCAACGGTCGCCTGCACTGGGTGACCAACTTGCGCAAGAATGGCTTTGTCGCTGCGGCGGCCATCGAGCATGCAGGGGGCGGCGCGCCATTTATCCTGGCGATTCCGGATTCGGTGGCCGGGTTGCAGCGCTCCCGTGACCTGGAGCTGCTCGGGCTGCAATCGAGCAACACCGCAGCGCTGGGCCTGGAAGGCGTGGAGCTGAGTCGTGAATGGTTGCTGCACGAGGACGCGCGCAAGTTTTTACCGGCGGTACGCCCGGCGTTTCTGGGCTTGCAGTGCGGCATGTCGATTGGTTTGGCACGGCGTTCCCTGGCTGAAGTAGCCCATCATTTGGGCGCCAGTCGTACCGTGTTGCGCGACGAGCTGGAAGCCCTGCGCGCAACGCTGGATCATCTGGTCAGCGAGCTTAAAAAGGGGCTGTTGGCCGGGCGCTTTACCTCCGAGCCGATACCGCTGTTCAAGCTGCGTATCGCGCTGGCCGAAACCGCCGCCAGCGCTGTGCAGCTTGAACTGCAAGCCAGCGGTGGTAAGGCCTACCTGACCGCCCACGGCAGCGGTTTTGCCCGGCGCTGGCGCGAGTCGGCCTTTGTACCGATCGTAACGCCCAGCCTGGTGCAACTGCGTACCGAGCTACACCGCCAGGCCAATCTATGAGCCAGGCGGTATTGACGGCCCAGGGCATTTGCCTGGGGTATGGCAGCGGGCCGGTGTTGCAAGGCTTCGACTTGCACTTGCAACCGGGTGAAGTGGTGTCGATCCTGGGCCCGAGCGGTGTGGGCAAATCCAGCCTGCTGCGCGTGCTAGCCGGCTTGCAGGCACCTCAGGCTGGCCGCGTGCAGGTATTGGGCGAGCCGTTGAGCGGCCCGCATCCGCGCGTGGTGGTGGCTTTTCAAGACCCGAGCCTGTTGCCTTGGCTGACCCTGGAAAAAAACGTTGCCTTCGGCCTGGATTTCGCTCGCCAACCGCACTTGAGTGATGAAGAACGCCGCCGTCGTGTTGACCACGCCATTGCAGCGGTAGGGCTGGAACCTGCGCGCCAGCAGTTCCCGGCGCAATTGTCCGGTGGCATGGCCCAGCGCACGGCATTGGCTCGCTGCCTGGCGCGTCAGCCACAAGTGTTGCTGCTCGACGAACCCTTCGGCGCCCTAGACGAAGTGACCCGCGCCGACATGCAGCACCTGTTGCTCAAGGTCAATCGTGAGCAGGGCTCGGCGGCGGTATTGATCACCCATGACATCGACGAAGCGCTGCTGCTGTCGGACCGCATCCTGCTACTGGGTAACCGCCCGGCGCGGACGTTGGGCGAGTGGGCTATCGATTTGCCGCACCCTCGGGAAGAACAGGTCGAGGCCATCGGCGCGCTGCGTATCGAAATTTTGAAAACCTTACGGCAGGCGAGCCGCCCTCAACCCAACCCCCTTGAACAACAGGAGTTTACTTATGTGTCTGGATGACCTGGCCCACTCGCGCCGTGACTTTCTCAAACTCTCCGCCGTGCTCAGTGCCGCCGGCGCCTTGCCTCTGCTGAGCAGCCTGCAGGCGCGTGCCGCCAACGAGCCCGACGCGCCGGTGCGTATTGGCTATCTACCTATCACTGACGCCACGCCACTGCTGGTGGCCCACAACAATGGCCTGTTCGAAGCCGAAGGCATCAAGGCCGAGCGCCCAGTGTTGTTGCGCAGTTGGGCCCAAGTGATCGAGGCGTTTATCTCCGGCCAGGTCAACGTGATACACCTGCTGTCGCCAATGACCGTATGGGCGCGCTACGGCAGTAAAGTGCCGGCCAAAGTCGTGGCATGGAACCATGTGGGCGGTTCGGGCTTGACCGTATCCCCAGGCATTACCGACGTGAAGCAACTGGGCGGCAAGTCGGTGGCGATTCCGTTCTGGTACTCGATCCATAACGTGGTGGTGCAGCAACTGTTCCGCGATAACGGCCTCACGCCGGTCACCCGTGCCACCGGCAGTTCGATTGCTGCCAATGAGGTCAACCTGATCGTGTTGCCGCCCTCGGACATGCCTCCGGCCCTGGCCAGCAAACGCATCGACGGCTACATCGTCGCCGAACCGTTCAATGCCCTGGCAGAAAACCTCAAGGTCGGTCGCGTGCAGCGCTTCACAGGTGACGTGTGGCGCAATCACGCGTGCTGCGTGGTGTTCATGCACGAGCACGACCTGGCCAACCGTCCGGAGTGGTCGCAGAAGGTGGTGAACGCCATCGTCAAGGCCCAGGTGTGGACCCGCAACAACCGTGAAGAGGCGGTGAAGCTGCTGTCCAAGGATGGCCCGAACCGTTACACGCCCCATGCCGAACCGGTGTTGAGCAAAGTCCTGGCGCCGGCGGCCAGCGACCGCGCCTCCTACGTGGCCGACGGCGCGATCCAGCACGCCAACTGGGACGAGCATCGCATCGACTTCCAACCGTACCCGTTCCCCAGCTACACCGAAGAACTGGTGCGGCGCTTGAAGGACACCCTGATCGAAGGCGACAAAAAGTTTCTCACTGGCCTGGACCCGGCCTTCGTGGCCAAGGACCTGGTGGACGACCGCTTCGTGCGCAACGCGATCGAAGCCGTGGGTGGCATGCAGACCTTCGGTTTGCCGGATGGTTATGAGCGGCACGAGGAGATCGGCGTTTGAACAACAGCAGAATCCCCGGCTGGTGGCTGGGGCTGAGTGGCTTGGCGGGTTTGTTGGTGCTGTGGTGGCTGGGCGTGAACGTGTTCGGCGAGGCTGATGGCCTATCGGCGCGCTTTTCCCTGGCGGCCACCGCCAGCAGCTTGTGGGAATTGCTCGGGCGGGGTGAGTTGTACCTGCATATCGCCGTGAGCCTGAAGCGTATTTTCGTCGGGCTGTTTATCGCGTTGTTGGTAGGCGTACCCCTCGGGCTGCTGGTGGGCAGTTCGCGTAACCTGGAGGCGGCGACCACGCCAGCGTTCCAGTTTCTGCGGATGATTTCGCCGCTGTCCTGGATGCCGATCGTGGTGATGCTGATGGGTGTGGGCGATCAGCCTATCTACTTCCTTCTGGCCTTTGCCGCTGTCTGGCCGATCATGCTCAACACCGCAGCGGGCGTGCGTCAGCTCGACCCGCGCTGGTTACAGTTGAGCAAGAGCTTGAGCGCCACGCGTTGGGAAACCTTGCGCCGGGTGGTCATTCCTGGCGTGGTAGGGCATGTGCTGACCGGCGTGCGCCTGGCCATCGGCATCCTGTGGATCGTGCTGGTGCCCTGCGAAATGCTCGGGGTCAGTGCGGGGCTGGGGTATTACATCCTCGACACCCGTGATCGGCTCGCGTATTCGGAGTTGATGGCGATGGTAGTGGTGATCGGGGTGCTGGGGTTCGCGCTGGATGCGTTTGCGCGTTGGTTGCATCGGCGGTGGGTGCATGGCGGGTAGGTGGTTGCAACCGGCATCGAGGTTCCGAACCCGCCCCCGCCTGACGAGTAGGTAATGTCGATGCAGTAACGCGTGAAGCCCCCAAGCGTGCTGCACGCGTTGTGCACGAAGCGTTATCCGGATGTATCAGCGGCGCTGGTAACCGCCACCACCCTCATAGCGGTGATCATGCCAGCCTCCGCCGCGCGGGAAGAAGAAACAACCGCCCAGGCTCAGCATGATCATCAGTGGAACCAGCAGGATGAGTCGTCGCAGCATTTCACAGTTCTCCAAGGGGTATTCGCAAGGCCTGTCAGGCGGAGGGCAAGCCAAAACTTTTCATCGCCTGTAACATAAGACCCTGCCGAAACCGCGCCATCCCCGTGACTGGGTATGTGCTTGGCATGCACGGCGATACACAGTGGATACATTCTTCAGGTTCAGGAACTCGTCATGACCCAAAAGCAACGCTTGAAATACTCGCTTCTGATTGCCCTGGCTGTACTGGGCGCGATGTTCGGCCTGTCTTATCTGCAGAACACAGGCGTGATCAGTGAAAAAACCTTCCAGTACCTGGCCATCGCGATTGCCGTGGTCGTCGTCGTGATCAACGGCATCATGCGCCGCAAGGTCAAGCCAAACTTCTGACGGGCGTCAGTCAGGCACGACCTTCGAGTACCTTGGCAGCCTCTTCATGGAGGCTGTAGCTCTTGTCAGCGTTGAGGGTGATCACGCCCTCGCTGCATAGACGCTTGAGTACCTCGCGCACGCTGAGAAACGACAACGGTATGCCCAGATCCAGCAAATGGCTGTGCACGCCGCGTACCCCGAGGGTGCGCTGGTTGTCGGCGGCAGTGAGGAGGGCGTCGATGACCTTCAGCCGGATCAGGCTGGTGCGCAAACCGAAACACTTGAGCAAATGGCGGATGCGCTGGTTGCCCTGTTGTTCGGGCGCGTTACCGAACGCCCGTGCGTCGTTGCCATAGTGGGTATCTGCGGCCTTTGAATGTCCATCCGTGGGCACTTGCGGGTTATACATGCAAAAACTCCTTTTCAGAGCCTGATCAGGAAAAAGATGGTGCTCTTGGGTAATAAGACGAACGAGTGACGCAAATCATGAAACGATGGATGTAGAAAATTTGTCGGTATCAGGTTTGTCACATCCCCTGCGCCGTCAATAGGCAACCTTGTGCGGTTAAATTTTGCCGGGCGATGTGCGTTCTTACGGTGGGGTAACCATCCCTCGTGAGGCTGTTCAATTTGACTGTGGAGTCGGCGTGATTATTTCCAAGGGGTTGTCCAGAGTGGGCACGGCAGGGCTGTTACTCGCCATGAGCCTGGCCGTATCGGCACGCGAGCAAGTGACGCAAACGTCGGCGGATATACGGCGTACCAGTTATGGCGTGCCGCATATTCGCGCCTCTGATGAGCGGGGCCTGGGGGTAGGTATGGGTTACGCCTATGCCCAGGACAACCTGTGCCTGCTGGCCAATGAAATAGTCACGGTCAATGGCGAGCGGGCCAGTTTTTTCGGGCCGGACCAGGCGACCCTGGAAGAGCGCAACAACCTTGCCAGCGATGTGTTCTTCAACTGGCTGAATACACCCGAGGCCGTTGCGGCATTCTGGAAAGCCCAGACGCCCGAGATGCAACAGCGCATCGAAGGGTACGTGGCCGGCTACAACCGTTATCTCAAGGATAAGGGCGCACCCGCACAGTGCCAGGCCGCCTGGGTACGGCCCTTGGTAGTGCAAGACCTGGTGAAGTTGACCCGCAGGCTATTGGTGGAAGGGGGCATCGGCCAATTTGCCGAAGCCTTGGTCGGGGCAGCACCGCCGCAGGCCACCGCGAGTGTGCAGCCCGGTGCCAAAGCCTTTGCCATGGCCGTCGCCAACCAGCAACGTTTCACGCTGGATCGAGGCAGCAATGCCGTTGCCGTGGGCCGTGACCGCTCATTCAATGGCCGTGGCATGCTGCTGGCCAACCCGCATTTCCCGTGGGTGGGCGGCATGCGTTTTTACGAGATGCACCTGACCATCCCGGGCCAGTTGGATGTGATGGGCGCCGCACTGCCAGGGCTGCCCGTGGTGAACATCGGTTTCAACCAGCATGTGGCGTGGACCCACACCGTGGACACGTCCAAACACTTCACCCTGTACCGCCTGACCCTCGACCCCAAGGACGCCACCCGTTACCTGCTGGACGGCAAGTCCATCCCCCTGGATAAAACCGCCGTAACGGTACAGGTCAAGCAAGCCGACGGCAGCCTCAAGGCCGTGACCCACAACGTCTACAGTTCGCAGTTCGGCCCCGTGGTGCAATGGCCGGGCAAGCTCGACTGGGACAACCACTACGCCTTCAGCCTGCGCGACGCCAACCTGGGCAACGACCGGGTGCTGCAACAGTGGTACGCCATGAACCGCGCCGGTAGCCTCAAGGAGCTGCAAACCTCAGTGCATACCCTGCAAGGCATCCCCTGGGTCAACACCCTGGCCGCCGATGACCAGGGCCAAAGCCTGTACATGAACCTGTCGGTAGTGCCCAACGTCAGCGCCGCCAAGTTGGCAAAATGCAGCGACCCACGGGCCGGCCTGCAAATGATCATGCTCGACGGCGCCCACAGCGCCTGCGCGTGGGACATCGACCCGCGCGCGGCCCAGCCGGGTATCTTCCCGGCCGACCAGTTGCCCCAGTTGCAACGCACCGACTACGTGCAACACTCCAACGATTCCGCCTGGTTGGCCAACCCCAAGGCGCCGTTAAGTGGCTTTTCGCCGGTGATCAGCCAGGACAACATCGGCCTCGGCCCGCGTGCGCGCTTCGCGCTTCAGCGTCTGCAAACCCTTGAGCAGCAGCCGATCACCGTCACTGATCTGCAAGACATGGTCATGGACAACGAGGTGTACCTGGCGGGCCAAGTCATGCCCGACCTGCTGACGTTCTGCGCCAAACACCTGGGCACTGACGCCGCTACGCTACAGCCGCTGTGCACCAGCCTGAAAAACTGGGACCAGCGCGCCAACCTCGACAGCGGCGTGGGCCTGGTGCACTTCATCAACCTGGTGCAGCACCTGCAGCAAATCCCTGACGCCTGGCGCGTGGCCTTCGACCCGGCCCATCCACTGACCACCCCGAGCGGCCTCGCCATTGACCGCGCCCCTGTCGCCAAGGCCCTGCTGGAAGCCATGCTGGCCTCCAGCGCTGAGGTCAGCAAACTGGGGCAGACCCGCTGGGGCGATATCCAAGTCTCCGGCCAAACCCCCATCCACGGCGGCCCGCAAGAGCTGGGTATCTACAACGCCATGCAAACCGTGCCCCGCGCCGACGGCAAACGCGAAGTCGTCAGCGGCACCAGCTACCTGCAAATCGTCAGCTTCGACGACAAAGGCCCCAATGCAGTCGGCGTACTCGCTTTCTCCGAGTCCAGCAACCCGGCGTCCGCCTATTCAAAGGACCAGACCCAAGCCTTCTCCGAGAAAAAACTGCGCCCATTGCCCTTCACCGAGGCCCAGATCAAGGCCGACCCGCACTACCAAATCCACACGGTGAAGGAGTAGGGCAGAGGCGCAACCCCCTGATGCCAAGGCAGAATATTTTTTGAAATCAAGGGGTTGCAGGCCTAGGCAAATGAGTACATAATGGCGCCCATCGAACGCAATGAAGCATTAAAAACTTCAATGTATTCAATGATTTAGAGTAGAGGCAGGCTTCACGTAGCCCACTCAAGTTTGTATGCGGTGAATGTCAGCAACCAGGGCATTGATCGTTTGAGGCCGAGTAGCAAAATGGTTATGCAGCGGATTGCAAATCCGCCTACGCCGGTTCGATTCCGACCTCGGCCTCCACTCTTGAAAACCCCGTAGATTAGCGTCTACGGGGTTTTTTTATGCCAAAAATGCAGCGATACCGCCACCGCCCTGATTCCGTGAAACTGATCGAAGCAAATGATGTCCGATTGCTGTCGGCCAAGGAAGAGGTCCGCCAAGCGCGCATTGGGTCTACGCTCAGTAAAGCCTCAAGCGACCTCCTCATGCCGGTTTAGCCGCGCGCTTATCCTGCCTGCGCAGGATAACGCCCGCACTCATCAAAGCTGACAGAGTGACCCATGAAACAAAAAATTCTTCTTGTAGCCGTGTGTGCTGCACTCATCCAAGGCTGTGCCGCCCCTTCCAAAAGCCATGAAGAATCACCTTCAATGCCTACTACCTCAGCAGCTGTAGCCCAGCCAACCTTATCCGCTTACGACTGGAACCTGGTCTCGGCAACGGACGCGTCGGGCAAGCCTCTTGTGGCGATGAACAAAGGCATCGAGCGCAAGTTGCGTGTTGCCTTCGGTGACAAGAGCCTTAACATCAGCGGCGGCTGCAATCGGCAGTTCGGCGGCTATCACTATCAGGACGGGGTTCTGAAGGTGCAGCCATTGGCCTCTACGCTGATGGCCTGTGACAAGAGCCTGATGGACCTTGATGCCCAGGTAGGGCGGCTGTTCAAGGGTGATCTGCGCGCTGTGATCACCGGCGATAACGTGGCGCCGATGCTGCAACTGACGACAGCGGATGGCTCGGTGCTCAAGCTGCAAGGCGAGGCCACCCCGCAGACCCGCTACGGTAGCGAGGGTGAGGTCAAGTTTCTGGAGGTGGCGGCCAAGACGGTCAAGTGCAGCCATCCTTTGATTCCAGATTATCAGTGCCTGCAAGTGCGCGAGCGTCGCTATGACGACGCGGGCCTGCAACTGGCGACCCAAGACACCTGGCATCCGCTGTACCAGCCTATCGAAGGCTTCGTGCATCATGACGGCGTGCGCACTGTGCTGCGGGTCAAGCAGTACGAATGGAAGAATCCGCCAGCTGATGCGCCTTCGACGGTCTACGTGTTGGATATGGTGGTCGAGCAGGACGCTTCTGGCAGCAAGTAAGCGAACACAAACCCCGTAGATCAGCGTCTACGGGGTTTTTTATTGCCTGTGATTTATGCGTGTTTTCGACGAGTGACACGTCTAGATCAAGGGTCCTGGGTCGATCAGGGGTTGTCACGTGCGGATTTGCCGACTACCCTGAAAATGTATGAATTATTACAAACAATTTCGGTGTGGCTGTTTTTTAGGCCATACGGCTTCAGGACGAGGAACGAAAAATGTTTTCACATGAAGGTACTGCACTAGAGCTGTTGGTCTTGGTTTTTGGCGTCACTGGGTTATTGTTGATCGCCTGGTTTATTCACCATCAATACGAGCTAAAGTCGCGTAAGCATGTAAAAAAACAACATGTTTCTGGCCAGCAGCGTGAAGCTCAGAGCCGCTGACTGTCCCTTCACCCGTGCCAGCCTTTACGGCTGGCTTCAGCATCCGGTTTTCAATGGACTGCAAGGTTTTCCCGAGCCCACTGCTCAGCAGTGGTGACAGGAATCGATTGTTGCTCGTTGAACGTGGCCGCCTTAGGCCAGGCAACACCTTTGCCTTGTGCGAATACAGCACGGTACTTCTTGATGTGGTGCGTGGGGTCTTTTTCCAGTGCCTGCATGAGATAGTCAACCGTCCACACGTTGCGTTTGAACGGGCGATCCAGAACGCGTTCCAGCATGCTCGCAACCTGCCCATACGTGACGGTGTCGCCGGCGAGATAGACAATCTGATTGCGCATGCGCGGTTCGAAGAACACGATTTGCGCTGTCAGCGTACCGATGTCGTCCGGTGTCGTGAGCGTCACGCTGTTCTCGAGGCTGCCCAGGGCGTTCACTGTGTTGTTGTCGAAGTCGACGACCTCGAACACCGGCTCGAACAGGAAGCTGGTGAACATGCCTGTCGAGATGATGACCCATTCAGTGTTGTCCTGGGCGCGCAGCAACTCACGCACATCCAGTTGGGCATCGAACAGATCCTGGGGGCTGCCCCGGCCAATCACTTCGAAATCCACGCCAAACTGCCAGGGGAAGTAGCGCTTCACGCCGGATTTGAGTGCGGCGGTTGCCAGCTTCATCGGAGTTTCTCGGCCCGCGACCATGCCCGCGCAGCCGATCACGGTATCGAAGCGTGCGAAGACCTTGGCAAGTTGATCGATTGAGTCGTTCACCAGATCTGCGGCGACCATCTGGATGCCCAGGCTGCGCAGTTCATCGATGTCTGCCTTTTTCTCGGGCGCTTGAGTGTTGATGGTCGATTCCCTGAGTAATACGCTGATGGTGGAACCGGGCGCGCGTTTGGCCTCCCGCGCCAGGTTGCGCAAAACCGGCAGGCCGAGTTCGCCGGCACCTAGAACGAGGATCGATTGAGGGGGAAGTGGGGTCATTTCAGGCATGATTTCTCCGCAGACCTGTTGGCGATAAGATGAGCCCATGCTGGCACGATTCGGCAGCGCTCATAAGAAGGCACACGTGTGATACCAGGGGTAGAAATGACCGATCAGGAAACGCTCAGCCAGGCAGAAGTTATCTGCCAGTCGCTCAGGGAGGAGGACGATGGCGTCAGGCGTGAAGTCCTTGCTCACGCCGGTAGCCGCTGGGCATTGGGCATCCTGCATGCCCTGGGTGTGTACGGTGCAATGCGTCATGCCGAGATAAAACGACAGATGACGGGTGTGACTCAGCGCATGTTGACCAAGACGCTTCGTGCCATGGAGCGCGATGGTTTGTTGGTTCGGCGCGAGTTCGGTGAAATTCCTCCCCGCGTCGAGTACGAGCTGACGCCGCTGGGCAGGGAGCTTTTGATTCGCATGTCGCCTATCTGGACCTGGGTGGTGGAAAACGTAGAGGACTTTCGCAAGGCTCGGCGTATTTTCGACAGTCAGGAAGGCAAAAAACCGGCATGGCAGGTTCCCACGCCGGTTCCCGATGCGCCTCGGTAAGCGCTACTTCTCGATGAAGGCTTTGCAAGTGTACGCCTCGATCCACCCCTAGCTGTACGGGGCGCAGCGCGCCATAACCCCCTACTGTCGCAGGCACATCACCACCGCTTGGATGCCGCGCCATGTTCATGTCTACCAGCCTGTTATCAGCCTTCGTGCTGTTCGCTTTTGTCTCTTCGATCACCCCAGGGCCCAACAACACCATGTTGCTGGCCTCAGGCGTGAATTTCGGCTTTCGCCGTTCGATGCCCCATGCGCTGGGGATCAGTATCGGCTTCATGCTGTTGGTGATCTGTGTGGGGCTGGGCTTGGGCGAGGTGTTCAAGCTGTTCCCGTGGGCCTATACGCTGTTGCGGTATGTCGGCGCCGCGTATTTGTTGTACCTGGCGTGGAAGATTGCCAATGCCGGCGGCATGTCTGATAACCCGGATGAACATGGCAAGCCGATGACCTTCCTCGGTGCGGCGGCCTTCCAGTGGGTCAACCCCAAGGCGTGGATCATGGCGCTGGGGGCGATCACTACCTACACGCCGGCCGAGGGTTATGTCACCAATGTGCTGGTGATCGCCCTGGTGTTTGCGGTGGTCAATTTGCCGAGCGTGTGTGTATGGGTGGGGTGTGGCAGCGGCTTGTGCAACTTGCTGCGTAAGCCGCGCTGGTTGCGGATGTTCAACTGGTCCATGGCCGGGCTGTTGGTGTTGTCGCTGTATCCGATGCTGTTTGTGGGCTGAGTAAGTAACCACGATGCGAAGCGAGCCGCTTTTGATCTTGCTCTTGATCTGAAGCGCCCCGTTAGACCCTGCCGTCAGGGCGGAACCCTAAGTGGCCGTTACCGCAGGAATGGATATGCACACAATCCAACTGTGTTGCCTGCCGGGCCGCCTTCGCGAGCAAGCCCGCTCCCACAGTTTGATCGCGGGGTGTCAGGTAGATAGATGTCGGCTGGCAGGCCGCCATCGCAGGCAAGCCAGCTCCCACAGTTGGATCGTGGGGCGTAAGGTAGATCGGCTTCGGGTATCAGGCCGTCACGGGAGCAAGCTCCCTCGCCACGTTGATACGGGATTAGACCGGCGAGATGGTCGCCAACATGCCGATGCCAATGGTCAATACCAAAAAGCCGAACAGGAAAATTGCCATCTTGGTCATAAGGCCTCCGAGGGGAAGGGGACGACAGGAGTGTCGGGATGGGGCTATTGTCCGCCTCAAGCGGTTTTCAATACAGGCGCAGATCGAAAAGAAAAAACCGTATCAGATCACCGCGCAGCGCCTGGGCCGTGGCTTTTCAAGCGAACAATTTTTATCAAGATCAGTGCAATGGCCGCTGCCAGCCTCGAGCGTCACCTGAGACAGGCACTGCATTTGCCCCTAAGATAGCGCCCACTGCACAACAATAAGCGTGGGCCGACCCTCGATGGAAAGACGCCAGTTCAGCGGTGGCATGCAAGGCAAGAACCTGCGCTACCTCAGTGATAATCCCCAGCAATCGACCTCGGTCACCCGTGTCGGTTTTTTGCTGCTCGAACACTTCTCCTTGCCGGCCTTCACCCAGACCCTCGACACGCTGGTGACCGCCAACCTGTTGCGCCCTGATCTGTTCGCTACGCGCACTTTCGGGTGGGGCGAGGGCGAAGTCATCAGCGACTTGGGCCTGATCATTCGCCCGGATGCGAACCTGATGCTGGCGAGCTTGCAGGACTTGGACCTGTTGGTGATCTGCGGTGGTTTTCGCACCGAACTCAAGGCCAGCGAGCCATTTATCCAATGGCTGCGCAGTGCGGGTGAAGCGGGCGTGCGCCTCGCCGGTTTGTGGAACGGCTCGTGGTTCCTCGGGCGTGCGGGGCTGTTGCAGGGTTACCGCTGCGCCATCCATCCCGAACATCGGCCGGCACTGGCCGAAGTGTCCAAGGCGGCGCAGGTCACCAGCGAACCCTATGTGATCGACCGCGACCGCCTCACCGCGTCCAGCCCCTCGGGGGCTTTCCATATGGCCCTGGACTGGATCAAGAGCCTGCATGGCAAAGCCTTGGTCGAAGGCATCGAAGATATCCTGGCGTTCGAAGAGTCGCGCTACCGCCGCATCAAACCCACCGAAAACATCTGTGTCAGCGCGCCGTTGCGCGAGGTGGTGAAGTTGATGGACGCCAACCTCGAAGAACCCCTGGAACTCGATCAACTCGCCGTCTACGCCGGCCGTTCCCGCCGCCAGTTGGAGCGCCTGTTCAAAGAACAACTGGGTACCACGCCGCAGCGCTACTACATGGAACTGCGCGTCACTGAGGCGCGACGCCTGTTGCAGCACACCGAGTTATCCCAGGTGGATGTGCTGGTGGCGTGCGGGTTTGTCTCGCCGAGCCATTTCAGCAAATGCTACAGCGCGTATTTCGGCTATCGCCCCTCCAAGGAGAAGCGGTTGGTCAAGTAGCAGGTCGAGCCCTGGGCGATACAGACTCTGCGGTGCTTCATGGGCTGCGAGGCGATCCCTTCGCAGCCTCGCTGGGGCTCGACAGTTCCCACATTGGGTTCTCGGTATTCTCAGAATCGCTCCAGGCGGTAGAGGTGCAATTGCGGCACCCGCTCACCCGCAGCAAGCTGCCCAACCCACTCGGCCGTCACCGCCGCTTGTGTCAGTCCCAAATGCTGGTGACCAAATGCAAGCAGCACTTTGCCTTCGCACACCCGGTCAATGATCGGCAGCGAGTCGGGCAGGGAAGGGCGAAACCCCATCCAGGGCGTGGCTTCGCTGTCGCTCAAGTCGTGTTGGAACAGCCCTTTGCTCAACCGGTGCAACTGCCAGGCCCGTTGCATATTGGCCGGGCGGTCGAGGCCGGCGAATTCGACCGTGCCGGCCAGGCGCAGGCCACCGGTCATGGGCGTCATGATGAATTTGCGCTCCAGTGAAGTGACCGCGAAGGGCAGGCGCTGTTGTTCGTGGGGCAGCATCAGGTGGTAACCGCGTTCGGTGTCCAGCGGCACTTGTTTGCCGGTGAGAGCTGCGGTGAGTTTGGCCGAGTGGGCGCCGCAGGCAATCAGCACTTGCTGCGCTGTCAGTACGCCTTGGTCGGTCATCAGGGAAACGCCGCTAGCCTCCAGCCGTCCGTCCAGAACGCGCTGCTGAAGAAATTGCACCCCCTCAGCCTTGGCCGCATTCACCAGTTCGCCAACCACCGTGTACGGGTCCAGAAAGTGTCCGGTAGCGGGGAAGAACAACCCGCCTTGTATGGCGTCGCTCAGTTGCGGCGCAGCCTTGCGCACCGCATCGCCGCTCCAGAAGTCCACGGCGACACCTTGCTGGGTCATGCGGTGCTGCACTGCATCCAGCGCTGCGCGGGATTCGGCGCGCTCAAACACCAATAGCGAACCGTCTTCACGCAGCAATTGCGTTTGACCCATCGATTGCAGCAAGCGTTGCCACGCGCCCAGGCTACCTTCGTTCAGCGCGCGAAGGCCTGCCACGGTGCGCTGGTAACGCGCTGGTCGCAGGTTGAGCAACAGGCGGATAAACCAGGGCAGGGCGCGGGGCAGGTAGGTCCAGTCCAGGCGCAGCGGGCCCATGGGGTCCAGGAGCATGGCGGGCAAGCGCTTGAGGATCGACAGGTCGGCGATGGGAAACACCTGTTCCGTCGCCAGGTGGCCGGCGTTGCCGTAGGAGGCACCCATGCCGGGTGCCTGCGCGTCTACCACGACGACTCGCCGGCCTTGGCGTGCCAACTGCAAGGCGCAGGCGACGCCGATAATGCCGGCGCCGACCACCACGAGGTCTGCTTGATTGGGATCGGCCATGGTTATGCTTCTCGCTGGCCGTCGAGCAGCCGCCGCAGCTGCAGCGGGTTGTCGTGCTGCAGGGCGGCGGGTAGCAAGGCGTCCGGGAAGTCCTGGTAACACACCGGGCGCAGGAATCGCAGGATCGCCGCCGTGCCCACCGAGGTACTGCGCGCATCCGAAGTCGCCGGAAAGGGCCCGCCATGCACCATGGCGTCGCACACTTCTACGCCGGTCGGCCAGCCGTTCACCAGCAGGCGCCCAGCCTTGCGCTCCAGCACTGGCAGCAATGCCCGCGCCTGTGGCAGGTCGTGGTCATCCATGTGCAGGGTTGCGGTGAGTTGACCTTCCAGGTGCTCGGACACCCGGCGCATTTGCTCGACATCACGGCACTGCACCACCAGCGAGGCGGCGCCGAATACTTCGGCTTGCAGGTGTTGATTGTTCAGGAACGCCTCGGCCTGGGTCACGAACAGATGGGCCTGGCCCTGGTTCGGCCCGGTCGCTGCCAAGCCCTTGGCGGCGATGTGAGCGTGCTGGGCCAGGGTCTTCAGGCCGGTTTCGTAAGCGCTGAAGATGCCCGGTGTGAGCATGGTCTGGGACGGGCAACGCGAGAGCCACTCACTGGCAGACTGAATAAAACGGTCCAGAGCGGCGCCTTGCAGGGCAATCATCAGGCCAGGGTTGGTACAGAACTGGCCGGCGCCTTGGGTCAGCGACGCGACGAATCCTTCGGCCAAGGCTTCGCTCCGAGCTTCAAGCGCAGCAGGAAACAGGTACACCGGGTTGATCGAGCTCATTTCCGCGTACACCGGGATCGGCTCCGGGCGTGCCTGCGCCGCTTGGCACAGGGCGATACCGCCACTGCGCGACCCCGTGAAGCCTACGGCCTTGATGCGCGGGTCGCGCACCAATGCGATACCCACCTCGTTACCCGCGCCGTAGAGCAGTGAAAACACACCCTCCGACAAGCCACACTCTTTAACCGCCTGGGCGATGGCGCGCCCCACCAGCTCGCTGGTGCCGGGGTGCGCGTTATGCGCCTTGACGATCACCGGGCAACCGGCGGCAAGGGCCGATGCGGTATCGCCGCCCGCCACGGAGAAGGCCAGAGGGAAGTTGCTGGCACCGAACACGGCTACCGGACCCAGGGCGATATGGCGCTGGCGCAGGTCGGCACGGGGCATGGGTTGGCGCTGGGGCTGTGCGGTATCGACGCGCACGTCGAGCCATTCGCCCAGGCGCACGGTGCAGGCAAAAGCGCGCAGTTGCCCGCAGGTACGGCCGCGTTCACCTTCAATGCGTGCGCGAGGCAAGCCGGTTTCGGCGCAGGCGCGTTCGATCAACTCATCGCCCAGGGCTTCGATGTGGGTGGCGATGGTTTCAAGCAACGCGGCGCGAGCTGCCAAGGTGGTTTCGCGGTAAGCGTCGAACGCGAGCCAAGCCAGTGCGCAGGCCTGTTCGACGTGCTGCTCATCCCCGCCAGCGTAGGCGGGTTCCAGTGGGGTGTTGGTAGCGGGGTTGATCGCCCGGATCGCATCGCGATGGCCGCAAACCGATTGCTGACCGATCAGCATCTTGCCTGTCAGAGTCATGGGGGCATCCAGAAAAACAGAGGAGTGTTGTAGGCGCGAGCTTATGTGGCGAGCAAGCTTGCTTGCGCTGGGGTGCGAAGCGCCCCCAATAAACGCCGGAGACTGCTGCGCAGTCAGCGGGAGCAAGCTCCCTCGCCACAGCAAGCTCGCTCCTACACAAAATCAAACGACGTTCTGTTCGGCCGACCAGTTGGCATACCACTGGCGGAACAGCGCGTACTGCTGCTCGGCATACCGGCGCTGGGCAGCGCTGAGCCCGTCGGTTTCGTTGAAATGCAGGGCGTAACCCTGGTCGCCGTTGAGCACCATCAAATGCTTGTAATACAGCACCAGGTCGCAGCCCTCGTCGAACGATGACAACACCGCCAGTGCAGCTTCCAGCTCGCGGGCCTGGCGACGCGCCTTGGCATCGCCCTTGGCGGCTTTTTTGCTCAGCGCCACCAGTTGCAGCACCTCGCGCGGCAGTGCATTGCCGATGCCGGTGATAGCGCCGGTGGCGTTGCAGTTGACGAAGCCGTGTACCACCTGGGTGTCGACGCCGACCATCAGGGTCACATCATCATCCTGGGAGGTGATGTTTTCGGCAGCGTAGCGCAGGTCGGCGGCGCCGCCGAACTCCTTGAAGCCGATCAGGTTCGGGTGCTCGCGGCGCAGTTCGAAGAACAAATCAGCGCGGGTGGCGAAACCGTAGTAGGGGCTGTTGTAGATCACCGCCGGCAGGTTGGGAGCGGCGTTGAGGATCGCTGCAAAATGGGCCTTTTGCGCAGTGGCCGAAGCCCCTCGGGACAGCACGCGGGGAATCACCATCAAACCATCGGCGCCGACTTTGGCGGCATGGGCTGCGTGGGATACGGCTTCACGGCTGTTCACCGCCCCCGTACCGACGATGGTCGGCACACCCGCAGCCACCAGGCGCGCCACGCCTTCCTGGCGCTGGGCCTCGGTGAGCAGCGGCCAGTCGCCCATGGAGCCGCAATACACCACGGCACTCATGCCGATGTCGATCAGCTCGCGGCCCTTGGCCACCAGTGCGTCGAAGTCCGGTTGGCGCTCGGCGGTGCAAGGGGTCATCAGGGCGGGCATGCAGCCGGTGAAGATGTTGTCGCTCATGGTGCTAACTCCGGTTTCAGTTGAATGAATAATGGGCTCAGATGCCCCAGGCAAACGGGTCTTGTTCGTCGATCAGCAAGGTGCTGTCGGCGGTCATGTAGGCGCGGCCGGTGATGAATGGGCGTACGCGTTCGCCGTCCCATTCATAGCGGCCCAGGAACTGGCTGCCGGTGATGCTGGCTTGTACCCAGGGTTCTCCTGCGGCCAGTTTTGCGTCGGCGGCCAGGCAGGCGAGCTTGGCGCTGGTGCCGGTGCCGCAGGGGGAGCGGTCATAGGCTTTGCCGGGGCACATCACGAAGTTGCGGCTGTCGGCGTGGGCGTCGTCGGCGAACAATTCGATATGGTCGATCAGCGCACCGTCTGCGCCACGGATGCCTTGGGCTTCGAGGGCCTTGAGCATGGCCCAGGTGTAGTCGGTCAGGGCCTCCACGTTATCCATCTGCAACTCAAGGCCGTGGTCCGACACCAGGAAGAACCAGTTGCCGCCCCAGGCGATGTCGCCCAGCACCACGCCATGCCCAGGCACATCAACCGGCACCTGCTTGCGGTAGCGGTAAGCGGGTACATTGCGCAGGGTCACGCTGCCGTCTTCGTGCAAGGTGGCCGCGACCGGGCCGACCGGCGTGTCAAGGCTGTGCACGCCCGGTTGGATCAGCCCCAGGTGATGCAGCGAGGCAACCAGGCCGATGGTGCCGTGGCCGCACATGCCGAGGTAGCCGGCGTTGTTGAAGAAGATCACCCCGCAGGTCGCCCCCGGCGTAACCGGCGCGCAGTACAGCGCGCCCACCAGCACATCGTTGCCCCGTGGCTCCAGCAGGCAGGCGCGGCGCCATTGATCGTGGTGGGTGCGCAGGTGGTCCAGTTGATCGGCGATCGAAGCACCCGCCAGTTCGGGAAAGCCGTTCATGACCAGGCGTGTAGGTTCACCGCCGGTGTGTGAGTCAATCACATGCAGTCGTTTCATAAGGCGCTCCATCAGTGGGTAGTCGGGGACAGTGGGGCGCTGTAGTGCGCGTCGCTGACGACTTCGCTTTCGTCCTCTTCCTGCTCCAGGCGTACCAAGTGGGCGGGTACGCCGGTGGCGGCGCCCCAGTAGTAAATGCCCAGGGCGCAGGCCGCCACCACCAGGGTGTCAAACGGGTGGCTGATCACACCAATACCGCCAAAGCTGCCGAGCTTGGAGAGCAGGATGGTCACGGCGTAGAAGCCGATCAGCCAGGCCGAGGAGCGTACTTGTTGCTTGAGGTTCAGGTGCGCGGTCGGCACCCAGCGCGCGCACAGCAGGTACACCACAAACATCAGGATTTGCAGGCCCAATAGCCAGGACACCGTGCTCCAGCCCGACCAGTAGACGATCAACGCAGCGATGATGAATGACAGCGGGCCCAGCACCGCCATGCCCTTGACCCGAAACGGGCGCGCCATGTCGGGTGCATTGCGGCGCAGGGCGGCGACTGTCACCGGGGCCACGGCATAACTGAGGATCAGGGCGGCGGACACCACGTTGATCAGCGCTTCCCAGGACGGGAACGGCAAGGTCCAGAACACCGACAAGCCAAAGGTCAGCCACAGCGCCGGGCGCGGGATGCCGGACTTTTCATCGATGCGCGTGAATATCTTGAAGAAGGTGCCAGTCTGCGCCCAGCCATACACCACGCGCGGGGTGGCGTTCATGTAGATATTGCCGCAGCCGCTGGGGGAGATCACCGCATCGGCCACCACCAGGTAGGCCAGCCAGCCCACGCCCAGCGCCAGGGCGATGTCGCGATAGGGCAGGGCCAGTTCCTTGCTGATGCCGGCCCAGCCATTGGCGAGCATTTCGGTAGGCACGCCGCCGAGGAACGCGGTTTGCAGCAGCACATAGATGGCCGTAGACAACAGTACCGAGAGGATCAGGGCGATGGGGATGGTGCGCTGTGGGTTTTTCACTTCGCTGGCCACCGAAATGATCGGCGTCAGGCCCAGGTAGGCAAAGATCACCCCGCCTGCCGACACGGCCATCTCGATGCCCGACAAGCCGAACGGTGCAAAGCCATGCACCTGGAAGTTCTCAGGCTTGAAGAAGGTGAACAGCACGCCGATCACCAGCAACGGCACGATGAACTTGAATACGCTCACCAGGTTATTGGCGATGGCAAAGGTCTTCACGCTGCGGTAATTGAGCACAAAGAACAGGCACAGCAATGCAAATTGCACCAGCCAGCCCAGGGTGGTGGGGTCGCTGGAGCCGGCCTTGGTCAACTGGGGAAACCAGGCTGCCGCATATTGGCGCGAGGCTACCACTTCAATCGCCACCAGGCTGGAAAACGCGATCAGCGTGATAAAACCCATCAGGTACCCGAGCAGCGGGCCATGGGAGTACACCGGGTAGCGCACCACGCCGCCAGCGCGGGGCAGGGCGGCGCCCAGTTCGCAGTAGACAATGCCCAGCAACAGCACGGCGAAACCGCCCAGCAGCCAGGAAAAAATCCCCGCCGGGCCTGCGATGGCAGACACGTGACTGGCGGCGAACAACCAACCCGATCCGAAGATGGCTCCCAACCCGATAAAGGTGAGGTCCATCAGTGACAGCTGTTTCTTGAACTTGCCTTGGCCTGACATAGCGGCGCCTTTTTGTGAGTTATTGGATAGGCATGCAGTGGCGCTATCCTGAACCCATCAGGCAGGCTGACGATTGATGTTTTGCGCAGGGATGGATGACGAATTCAGCACAATTTGCCGCGCTCGACAGCGCTCGCCCCATGCCTCAATCTGCTGGCTGTCGACGAATAAAGGGGCTGAGAAAGTCATGTTGCAAAGCGCGTTCGCGAGCCTTTTCCAAGGCAGCCGACCCCACAGCATCGAGCAGCTATTAAGCGGAGTAGAGCAGTTGCTGCCGATGCTTGATGTACTGCCCAATGCTGCGATTTTCATCAAGGACATCGACGCTCGCTACGTGCTCGCCAACCGCACCCTGGTGCAACGCTGCGGCCTCAAACAACTGCAACCGCTGCTGGGCAAGACCAGCGCCGAAGTGTTTCCCGCACAATTGGGCCCCGGCTATACCGAACAGGACCGTCGTGTGCTGAGGCAGGGCCTGGTGTTGGAAGATCAACTCGAATTGCACCTCTACGGCACCCGCGAACCCGGCTGGTGCCTGACCCACAAGTGGCCGCTGTACAACCAACTCGGCGCGATCATTGGCCTGGCCGGAATTTCGGTGGACTTGCAGTCTGCCAGCGAAACCCACCCGGCCTATCAGCGCCTGGCGGCGGTGGACGAACACATCCGCAGCCACTTCAACCGCCGCGTCACCCTGGGGGAATTGACCCGCATCGCCGGGATTTCCGTGGCGCAACTGGAGCGCTACTGCAAGCGCGTGTTTCACCTCACGCCTCGGCAAATGATCCAGAAAGTCCGGCTGGAACATGCCCGGCGGTTGTTGCATACCGAGCTGCCAATTACCGAGGTGGCGCTGCAATGCGGGTACACCGATCACAGCGCGTTTACCCGGCAGTTCAAATCTTCAACCGGGTTCACCCCGAGGCAGTACCGGCAAGCGACGCAAGGCAGCAGGCCAGATGAAAATCTAATGTGGGAGGGGGCTTGCCCCCGATAGCAGTGTGTCAGTCAGGATATTTTTATCTGATCCACCGCCATCGGGGGCAAGCCCCCTCCCACATTTGGATGAAGCCAAGTCGATGCAACGAATGGCGCCCACGCCCCTCATATGCTTACACCGACCCTTTTCACCACGACAGGTACCGAGCTTATGACCGCGGCGAACAACGACCATGTGAACTGGCTGGTGCAACATTCCATGCTCCACGCAGCGCGGCAGCGGGCCAAGCTTTATTCGGGGCAAGGCCGCTTGTGGCAGCAGCCCTATGCACAGACCCGGCCGCGTGACGCTTCAGCCTTGTCGTCGGTGTGGTTCACGGCCTACCCCGCGTCGATTGTCACCCGCGAAGGCGGCACCGTGCTGGAAGCGTTGGGGGACGAAACCCTGTGGCATACCCTGTCCAAAATCGGTATCCAGGGCATTCACAACGGCCCGTTGAAGAAGTCCGGTGGCTTGTCTGGCACCGAGCACACCCCGACCATCGACGGCAATTTCGACCGCATCAGCTTCGACATCGACCCGCAACTGGGCACCGAGGCACAATTGCAGGCTTTGACGCGCATGGCTGCCGCGCACAATGCGGTGATCATCGACGATGTGATCCCGTCGCACACCGGCAAGGGCGCGGACTTTCGTCTGGCAGAAATGGCCTATGAGGACTATCCCGGCCTGTACCACATGGTCGAAATCCGCGAGGAAGACTGGCCGTTGCTGCCCGACGTGGCCGCCGGGCGCGATGCACACAACCTCAGCCCCTCCCAGGTAGACGCACTGCGCGACAAGCACTACATCGTCGGTCAATTGCAGCGGGTGATTTTCTTCGAGCCCGGCGTCAAAGAAACCGACTGGAGCGCCACTCCGGTGGTGCTCGGCGTAGATGGCAAGCCGCGGCGCTGGGTGTACCTGCATTACTTCAAGGAAGGCCAGCCGTCGCTCAACTGGCTCGACCCTTCGTTTGCTGCGCAGCAGATGATCATCGGTGATGCGCTGCACGCCATTGATGTGATGGGCGCGAAAATCCTGCGCCTGGACGCCAACGGCTTTCTCGGCGTGGAGCGCAAGCTCGATGGCACGGCCTGGTCCGAAAGCCATCCGCTGTCGATCACCGGCAATCAGTTGCTCGGCGGCGCCATTCGCAAGGCGGGCGGGTTCAGTTTTCAGGAACTCAACCTCACTGTGGACGACATCGCGTCCATGTCCCACGGCGGCGCTGACCTATCTTATGACTTCATCACCCGGCCGGCCTACCAGCATGCATTGCTGATGGGCGACACCGAGTTCCTGCGCCTGATGCTGCACCAGATGCACAGCCTCGGCATCGACCCCGGCTCGCTGATTCACGCGCTACAGAACCACGATGAACTGACCCTGGAGCTGGTGCACTTCTGGACGCTGCACGCCCATGACAGCTTCCTGTTCCAGGGCCAGACCTTCCCCGGCAACATCCTGCGCGAGCATATCCGCGAACAGATGTACGAACGCCTGACCGGTGAGCATGCGCCGTACAACCTCAAGTTCGTCACCAACGGCGTGTCCTGCACCACCGCCAGCATCATCACCGCAGCCCTGGGTATTCGTGACCTGGAGGCGATCACCCCGGCGGATAGCCAGCAGATTCGCCAGATCCATTTGCTGCTGGTGATGTACAATGCCATGCAACCTGGGGTGTTTGCCTTGTCCGGCTGGGACCTGGTGGGCGCGCTGCCGTTGGCGGCCGAAGACGTGGCGCACCTGATGGCCGATGGCGACACACGCTGGATTCACCGTGGCGCCTATGATCTGGTAGACCTGAACCCCGACGCCGAACTGTCAGCTGGGCAAATGCCGCGCTCCAAAAGCCTGTATGGCAGCCTGAACAGCCAACTGCAGGACCCGGAGTCCTTTGCCTCCCAACTGCAAAAAATCCTCGCCGTACGCCGCGCCTACGACATCGCCGCCAGCCGCCAGATCCTGGTGCCGGATGTCGAGCATCCCGGCTTGCTGATCATGGTGCACGAACTACCGGCGGGTAAGGGCACGCAAATCACCGCGCTGAACTTTGGCGCCACGCCGATCACCGAAACCCTGCACCTGCCCAACATCGCACCGGGGCCGGTGGTGGATATCATCAATGAGCGGGTGGAAGGCGATTTGACCGAGGAGGGCGCGTTCACGATTACCCTGGACGCTTATGAAGGGTTGGCGTTGCGGGTGGTGAGCAGCACGCCGATGTAAAGGCGACGAAACGGTAACTGTGGCGAGGGAGCTTGCTCCCGTTGGACTGCGTAGCAGTCCCAGCCTCTTTGAACAAAAGAGCGGGGCGGCTTCGCGCCCCAACGGGAGCAAGCTCCCTCGCCACAGGTTAGTGTTTGGTGGCTAACAGCGCCGTGCCACGCGATCAGTGGTGCTTGTTCTTGTGCTTATGTTTGTTGCCTTTGTGCTTGCCACCACCGGAACGATGACCGCTCTCGTCATCGGCCAGGTTGTTACCCAGCGCGCCACCGGCTGCGCCACCCACGCCGGCGCCGATGGGTGAACCGGTGGTGCCGCCCAGGCGATTGCCAATCAGCGAACCGCCTGCCGAGCCCAAACCGCCGCCAATCGCCGCTTCAGTCTTGTTGCCCTTCTGCGCACCCACTGCACTCCCGGCTGCGCCCCCCACGCCGGCGCCTATGGCCGCACCTGTCGAGCCACCAAGCTGCTGGCCGACCACGTTGCCCAATACACCGCCGACACCGCCTCCCAGCGCCGCCGTACCATCTCCAGCGGCCAGGGCCCCTTGGGTGATCAGAATGCCCAATGCCAGGGCCGGGAATGTCATTTTCATTTTTTTGTACCTCAAGGGCTGTCTCAGGCGCTCACGGGGTAAAGCACGCCTGGCATTTTGATTAGAGCACACGCCATAACACTTGGGCTTGGGTGATCGCCCCTTGCGCAAGAAAAATTTTTTCCAGCCCTCTTGAATTCCTTTTGCGCGTCCATAAATTTTTGATCACGCGATGCCGAATCCGGGTCGTGTACTAAATCACTTGGAGAAACTCAGGAGATTTTAAAATGGCTACTACCCTGTCGTTGGCCCCACTGTTCCGTCAATCGGTGGGCTTTGATCGCTTCAATGACCTGTTCGAGTCGGCGCTGCGCAGCGAGGCTCCGAATTCCTATCCACCTCACAACGTGGAAAAGCACGGTGACGACGCGTACCGCATCGTGATCGCCGTGGCTGGCCTGACCGAGGAGGATCTGGATATCCAGGTCGAGAGGGGTGTATTGACGGTTTCCGGCGGAAAACGCGAAACCGACGATAAGGTCGCTTACCTGCACCAGGGCATTGCCCAACGTGCGTTCCGGTTGTCGTTCCGCTTGGCGGACCATATCGAAGTACGTGGCGCATCCCTGACCAACGGTTTGCTCAACATCGACCTGCTGCGTGAAGTGCCTGAAGAGGCCAAGCCAAAACGCATCATGATTGGTGGTGAGACCAAACCCGAGCTGCGTCAGGTCAGCTTGCAGTAAAACAATCGGCGGTAAAAAGGCGCTCTACGGAGCGCCTTTTTTGTGCGCGCTGCAAACGCAGGCCGGCTAAGCCTGGGTATTGGGTGCAAACAACCGCCTGGCCTCGGCAAAACACTTCTCTGCAATGACCGAGCGCGGTTCGGTCTTGCGCATCACCATGCCCAGGGGCGCAAGGACGCTGGCATCCGGCAGGTGGATAAACGCCAGGTTCTCGATGGGGCTTTCCAGGCCGCTGTCCAACGGCATGATCGCGCAACAGAAGCCTTCGTGGATGGCCTGGAACAGTTGAAAGGTGGAGTCGCTTTCCAGAATCGGCTGGGGATCGAGACCGCGGCTGCGGAAACTCAAGTCGATGGATTTTCGGTAGTGCATGCCATTGCTGATCATCCCCAGGGGCAGTTGGGCGGCTTCTTCCCAGCTCATCTGTGTGCCTTCGAAGTGGAAGTGGCGGGTGTCGTACAGCAGGCCGACGCGGGTTTCGCCCAGCTCGAAAAACTCCAGGTAATTGGGGCTGACGTGGTCCAGGTAGCACACGCCCAGGTCCAGTTGGTTGGTGCCCAAGGCTTCGATGATTTTGTCCGAACTCATGGAGGTGAGGCTGAACTTGAGTTCCGGGAAGCTGTGGGACAAACCCTGGATAAAGCTGATCGGGTTGAAGCCGCTCAGGGGCACCAGGCCCAGGCGCAGGTTACCGACCAACTGGCCGCGGCACGCAGCGGCTTCGGCGAACAGGCCGTCGTGTGCGGCGAGCAGGGTCCTGGCCCAGGCCAATACGCGTTCGCCGGCCTGGGTGAAACCTTCGAAGCGTTGGCCGCGGGTTACCAGCTCCAGGCCCAGTTCTTCCTCCAGGTTGCGCAGGCGCATCGACAGGGTGGGCTGGGTGATGTTGCAGCGCGCGGCGGCCTGACCGAAATGGCGGGTCTGCTCCAGCGCGATCAGGAATTTAAGCTGCTTGATGTCCATGAAGGCACCTGCCTGGAAATAAGTGAACGGTCATGATTGGCGCAAGTGCCTGAAACCCACGGGGTGGAGCCGATGATCGCATTGTAACGACCGGCACGTCCAAGTGCCCTTGCCACCGTGCGGCTGCATTGTTCCATTTTTGAGATGGAGCGGCCCGTTTCAGCCACTACCTAACCCTGAACGCGATGCTTAAGGTGGTCCCACTGTTTTTTTGGGGTGGGCCTGCTGACACACGTCCAGGTCGTTGCCCAAGCGTATCTGTACAGGAAGTACAGGCACGGCCGGGCGCAGTTCCGGCGCACACGCCAGGGAGGTATCGCCAAGCAAGAGGAAATGCAAATGACTGCATCAGGTAACGCTGCAAACTTCAATGGGCAAAAGCCGACGATTGACCCCGCTGACACCGCCATGTTGCTGATTGACCACCAGAGTGGTCTGTTCCAGATCGTCAAGGACATTGATGTTCCTCAATTGCGCGCCAATGCCATCGCGCTGGCCAAGGCCGCGACCCTGCTTAAAATACCGGTCATCACCACCGCCTCGGTGCCGCAAGGCCCCAACGGCCCGTTGATCCCGGAAATCCACGAAGCCGCGCCGCACGCCCAGTACGTGGCCCGCCGTGGCGAAATCAACGCGTGGGACAACCCGCAGTTCCATGCCGCAGTCAAAGCCACCGGCAAAAAGACGTTGGTGATCGCCGGCACCCTGACCAGCGTGTGCCTGGCATTCCCGTCCATTGCGGCGGTGCATGAAGGCTACAAGGTGTTCGCGGTGGTCGATGCCTCGGGTAACCACTCCAGGTTGGCCACCGACCTGACCGTTGCACGCCTGGCCCAGGCCGGCGTAGTGCCGATCGACATCATGGGCACGCTGTCGGAGCTGCAAGGCTCCTGGAACCGTCCGGATGCCCAGGAGTGGGCCAACGTCTACACCCAGGCCATGCCGCACTACCAGCTTCTCATCGAGAGCTATGTCAAGGCTCAGGAAGTGGCAAACAACCACGAAGTACTAGACTCACAGCGCTAGTAAACACGCTGGGTTCTTTACGGGGCGCCCACTCGGGGCGTCACCTTCTTTATCAGGAGTACCACGATGTCTACACCTTACGTTCGCTTGGACAAAGACAACGCCGCTGTGCTGTTGGTCGACCATCAGGCCGGCTTACTGTCATTGGTCCGCGACATTGACCCGGACAAATTCAAGAACAACGTGCTGGCCCTGGCTGACCTGGCCAAGTACTTCAAGTTGCCGACCATCCTGACCACCAGTTTCGAAACCGGCCCCAATGGCCCGCTGGTGCCCGAGCTCAAGGCACTGTTCCCGGATGCGCCGTACATTGCGCGCCCAGGCCAGATCAATGCCTGGGACAACGAAGACTTCGTCAAGGCCATCAAGGCCACCGGCAAGAAGCAATTGATCATTGCCGGCGTCGTGACCGAAGTGTGCGTGGCGTTCCCGGCGCTGTCGGCCCTGGCCGAGGGCTTTGAAGTGTTTGTAGTCACCGACGCCTCCGGCACTTTCAACGAACTGACCCAACAGTCCGCCTGGGCCCGCATGTCGGCCAACGGCGCGCAACTGATGACCTGGTTTGGCCTGGCCTGTGAGCTGCACCGCGACTGGCGCAACGACATCGAGGGCTTGGGGACGTTGTTCTCCAATCACATTCCGGACTACCGCAACCTGTTTACCAGCTACAACGCGTTGACTGAAGGCAAGTAAGCCTGACGCGAGGCTGCCGCTAGCCCTGAGGGGGACGGAAGAGCGCCTATTTCACTGACACCCCTAGGTCCAAATGTGGGAGCTGGCTTGCCTGCGATGGCGGCATTGCGCCCGACGCCTATTTACCTGACACACACGCGATCCAACGGTGGGGTGCCAGGTAAATAGGCGTTGGCTGTCAGACCGTCATCGCAGGCAAGCCAGCTCCCACAGTTGGATGGCGCAGCATCAATGGGATCAGCTTCGACCGTCACGGGAGCAAGATCAGTACCGCTAGAGGGATGACAACACTGTAGTCGTATTTTGTTACTAACCCATGCCCTAAAAATACAGCGCTGTGGCGGCAAAGCGGGACAAAACACCCCCTCGCCATTCAATTTTCATAAAAATGTAACAACCCTGCTTCACAGTTCGGGAGCCCGTCACCACAACGAGTTCCTTTTAATGAAAAGCTTGATGAAGTCCGCAGCACTCGCCGTTACGGTATCCCTGTGTGCCTCCTCCATGGCCTTCGCCGCCGAAAACGTGCGCCTCACCGGCTCTGGCGCCAGCTTCCCTGCACCGATCTACCTCACCTGGTTCAAGGATTTCAGCAAGAAGACCGCTGGCGTCACCGTGGATTACCAGTCCAAGGGCAGCGGCGCAGGTGTGCAGGACTTCCTGAATAAAACCGTCGACTTCGCCGCCAGTGACTCGGCCATGAAAGACGAAGACATCGCCAAGGTCGCCGAGGGCGTGCAACTGCTGCCAATGACCGCCGGTGAAATCGTGCTGGCCTATAACCTGCCGGGCAATCCCAAGGGCCTCAAGCTGCCACGCGATGTTTACTCCAACATCTTCCTGGGCAAGATCACCAAGTGGAACGACCCACAGATCGTCGCCGCCAACCCGGATCTGAAGCTCACCGACACGCCGATCACCGTGGTGGTGCGCGCAGATTCCAGCGGCACCACGGCGGTCTTCACCAAGCACCTGGCCACCATCAACCCTGAATTCAAAACCGCGCTGGGGGAGGGCAACACCGTCAACTGGCCGGCCAGCGACAAATTCATCAAGTCGCCCAAGAACGATGGTGTGACTGCCACCGTACGCCAGACCCCAGGCGCGATTGGCTACATCGAGTACGGCTTCGCCAAACTGGCCAAGGTTGACTTCGCCCAGTTGCAGAACAAGGCCGGCCAGTACGTAGTGCCAAACGCCGAAAGCGGCGCCGAGGCCCTGGCCGCAGTGAAGATGCCGGAAAGCCTGGTGGCCTGGTTGCCGGACCCGGACGGTGCCAAGTCTTACCCGATCACCTCGTACACCTGGATGATCTTCCGCAAGGACAACGGCAACCCTGCCAAGGCCAAGGCCATGCGCGAAATGGTTGAGTACAGCCTGACCGAGGGGCAAAAAATCGCCGACTCGATGGGGTACATCCCGCTGCCGCCATCGGTGGTGGAGCAGGTGCGCAAAGCCTCCGCCAACATTCAGTAACACCCGTGAGGCCGCTCTCGGTGTGGGCTGTTTGCCGCGCCGGGGGCGTTTCCCCCCTGTTCCGGAATTAGCCAATGAACAAACCTTTCGTCGTACCGGTTAACCGGGATTCTGCCTGCCAACCTCCCTCGGCCAAAGACTTCCTGGTCGATCGCACCTTCCGTGGGCTCGCGCGAATCGGGGTGGTACTGATTCTGGCGTTGGTCGCAGCCTTGGTATTCGAGGTGGGACGCAAGGCCTTGCCGGGCATGGAAAAGCACGGGTTCGATGTGCTTTTTGGCAGTGTCTGGGACGTTAACCAGGGCAAGTACGGGATCTTGCCGGCCATTTGGGGCACGCTCTACAGCGCTTTCATCGCGCTGATGATTGCAGGCTTTTTCGGTGTCAGCATGGCGATTTTCCTGACTCAGGATTTTCTGCCGGCCAAGCTGGCCGCGGTGTTTCGCACCATCGTTGAACTGCTCGCGGCCATCCCCAGCGTAGTGTACGGCTTGTGGGGCATCTACGTGGTGATCCCGGCCATTCGGCCACTGACCACCTGGTTGAACAGCGAACTGGGTTGGATACCGTTTTTCGGCACGTCCCTGAGCGGGCCGGGGTTGCTGCCGGCGGCGCTGGTGTTGGCGATCATGATTCTGCCGACGATTGCCGCCGTATCCCAGGACGCGCTCACCAGCGTGCCGATGAAGACCAAGCAGGCCGCCTACGGCATGGGCACCACCCATTGGGAGGCGATTCTCAAGGTGATGGTGCCATCCGCCGCCACCGGTATTTTTGGCTCCCTGGTACTTGGCCTCGGCCGTGCGCTGGGCGAAACCATGGCGCTGGCGATGCTGGTGGGCAACGCCAACAACATTTCCCTGTCGCTGTTCGCGCCGGCCAATACGTTGGCAGCCTTGTTGGCGCTGAACTTCCCCGAAGCCGGGCCCAACGAGGTGGAGGTATTGATGTACGCCGCTCTCGTCTTGATGTTCATCACGCTGCTGGTGAATGTCATCGGTTCCATGATCATGCTCTACGCCCAACGGGGTAACCGATGATGACGAATCTCACATCCCCTATCACCGCTGTACCGAGCCTGCAGCGCAAGTTCGAAGGCCGCGCCTTGCGCAGCCTGGTGTTGACCACATTGGTATGGTTTGGCGCGCTGCTGGCCAGTGTGCCGCTGATTTCCGTGCTCTACATGCTGATCACCCGTGGCGGCGCACGCCTGAGCCTGGAGGTGTTCACCGAACTGCCGCCCACCGGCTTCGAAACAGGCGGCGGTTTCGGCAACGCCATGGCAGGCACCTTTGTGATGGTCGGTATCGCTGCGGCGATTGCGGTGCCGGTCGGCATCATGGCCGCGATCTTCCTGGCCGAACTGGGGCCGGACAGCAAATTGGCCAACGCTGCACGCTTTGCCGCCAAGATGCTCACCGGCTTGCCTTCGATCCTGGCCGGCGTGTTTGCCTATGCCTTGGTGGTGATGACCACCGGCACCTACTCGGCACCGGCAGGCGGCGTAGCCCTGGCGGTACTGATGCTGCCCATCGTGGTGCTGACGGCTGAAGAGTCGATGCGCATGGTGCCCAAGATCATGAAGGACGCTGCCTACGGCATGGGTTGCACCCGCTCGCAGGTGATCTGGAAGATCATCTTGCCGACCGGCCTGCCGGCGATCCTCACCGGCGTAATGCTTGCTGTGGCTCGTGCCGCAGGCGAAACCGCGCCGTTGTTGTTCACCGCGCTGTTCAGCAACTACTGGATCTACCACGACGGCGACCTGGCGGTGATGAACCCCACGGCCTCCCTTGCCGTGCTGATCTACAACTTTTCCGGCATGCCCTTCGACAACCAGCTGGAGCTCGCCTGGGCGGCCTCGTTGGTGTTGGTGATGATCGTGCTGGTCGTGAATATTGTGAGCCGTATCTTCGGCAAGCCTAAGTATTAAGAACGGGAGCATCTGAATCTTGAACGTCTCAACTGCGCAAATAGCCGCTCCGTTTGTTACCCAATCGCCTGTGGTCATGGACTGCAAGCTGGACAGGATTTTCTACGGCAACTTCATGGCAGTGCGTGACAGCCATGTGCCGATCGAGAAAAACAAGATCACCGGTTTCATCGGCCCGTCCGGCTGCGGCAAAAGTACGGTACTGCGCAGCCTCAACCGCATGAACGACCTGGTGAAGGGCTTTCGTTTCGAAGGCCACGTGCATTTCCTGGGGCAGGATGTGTATGGCAAGGGTGTAGACCCGGTGGTGGTACGCCGTTACATCGGCATGGTGTTCCAGCAGCCGAACCCGTTTTCCATGAGCATCTTCGACAACGTCGCCTTCGGCCTGCGCTTGAACCGCTACAAAGGCGACCTGGGCGACCGCGTCAAGCACGCCCTGCAAGGCGCGGCGCTGTGGGATGAAGTCAAGGACAAGCTCAAGGTCAGCGGCCTGTCGCTTTCCGGTGGCCAGCAGCAACGGCTGTGTATTGCCCGCGCTATCGCCACCGAGCCGGAAGTGCTGTTGCTCGACGAGCCGTGCTCGGCACTCGACCCGATTGCGACTCGCCGGGTAGAGGAGCTGATGGTGGAACTGAAGAAGGATTACACCATCGCCCTGGTCACCCACAACATGCAGCAGGCCATCCGCGTGGCGGACACCACGGCGTTTTTCTCGGTGGATATTTCCCAGGGCACGCGTACCGGCTACCTGGTGGAAATGGGCCCGACCGCGCAGATTTTTGGCAGCCCGCGTGAACAGATGACCGAGGATTACATCAGTGGCAAGTTCAGCTGAGTAACTCCATGTTCGATAGAAACCACAGGTGCGCCACCGTCAGCCCAGGAATGCCAATGTCTGCAACGCATCGTCTTGATTTGTCAGCGATTGAACGCGCGCTCCGCAAAGTGCAGAGCCGCTTTGCCGAGCTCAGCACGCAATTTACCGAGCCGCGCGACCCCTTGACCGACGAAGTGCTGCACAACGTGCTTGAAGGCTATGCGCTGGTTGACGACTATGTCGCACGGGGCGTTGACCTGTTTGACCTTCATCATCTGGACCTGATGCTGGAGATCAACGCCACGGTGCTCTGCGGTAGCGACCCGGCGCGCCGCGTGGAATACGCGCAGCACCTGGCCGCCACCGAAGAGCACTTCTTCAACAACGTTGAAGGCGGTATCAAGGACTTGTTCAATTGGTACTGCGCGTATCGCAGTGAATCGGTGTGGAAGCGTGCGGCCGGTGTGTATGTGCGCATCCTCAGCAAGCCGCAGTTGTTCATCGAAGGCAACAACCGCAGTGGTTCGCTGATCGTCAGTTATCTGCTGATGCGGGCCGGGTTGCCACCGTTCGTGCTGACGCTGGAAAATGCCGAGGGTTACTTCAATCCTTCCTCGGTAATCCGCAACTCGGCCAAACATGGGGTCAAGGCGTTGTATGAATTGCCCAAAATCAAGAAAAAGTACGCCGCCTTCCTGGAGGAACAGGCGCCGGATCCCAAGGCGTTTTTCTTGAGCGACGCACCACAGCCTATTTATCAGGGAGGCCATTAATGCGCCGGTATCCAACACTCGCCAGCCGAGCCGTGCAAGCCATCCAGCAGGCGCTTCTCACGCGTGCCGCCAAGCGCCCGCGCGTACGCATCTCCTTTGATATCGACGACACATTGGCTTGCCAGCTCCACCACGCTGACGTCGAGAGCAGCTGGCTACCGGCCTGCGCTCATCGTTGGTGGGGAGAACCGCTGCGTATCGGTACCCGTTCGCTGACGCGGCAGCTGCGGCGCCAGGGTTGCAGTATCTGGGTCTACACCTCATCGGGCAGGGCGCCTTCCTACATCAGGCGTTGGCTGATGCTGTACGGCATTCGTGTCGACGGCGTAGTCAATAGCGAGCGCCATAACCACGCCCTCACGGTGCATGGGCTGTCGAACACCCCCTCGAAATTTCCGCCGGCCTTCGACATTGATTTGCACGTGGATGATTCCGAGGGCGTGCGCCTTGAAGGCAACGACCACGGCTTTCGCGTGGTGGTGGTCGACCCGCAGGATGAGCACTGGGCGCAACGAGTGCTTGAAGCGGTCGCGGGCGTGCAGGCACAACTGGCCCGGCAGCAATTACCCAGGTTCAAGCAGCCTGTATGCCAAGGTGCTGAGGTTTATTCTTCCTGAGTTCCAGTGAAACCTGAACTTATCGAGCCCTTATTGCAGTTCACAACTTGCTATAAGGGTTTGATTTTCTTTGACTCGCCAGTCACGAACAACACAGAACTTCACCTCTTGTTCGTCAAACAGCGCTTATGGCGCTTTTGTCGTCTATCTCCCTAAGTACATACCCTTGTCATCCGATAGTCGGTCACTTTAACGCGGCACTTCTGGGCTAGTGTTGACGAGCTTCCTTAATGGTCAACCTCGATATTAAGCAACGAAGCAGCCTGAACAGAATGCACAACAACAACTTCAATGCATATTGTTTAGCCCGACGCATCAGGTATTACCGTTGACTTTCGGTGTTGATCGCTGGGCTCAAGGAGTACTGACATGGCTATATTCGATTACAAGGGGCAAGATGCCCGCGTCCTGATTTCAGATGCCTGGACCCTCGCCACTTATACCAGTGGTGTAGCGACCGTCGGCGCGCTCTACAATATTCCGGGGCTTGTGCTGGGCGAGGGCAACACCTTCGCGCTGCCCAAGGGCTGGCGTGAGATCGGCGCGAGCGAACTGCAGGTTGATAGCAGTCACACCGACATCACTGGAAGTTTTACCGGCGACGGCGTCTTTGGTTCTCAAGCCAGGGTGTTTGGTCAATACGATGACAGCGGCCAATTAGTCAAAATGGGTTTTTCCATTGCCGGCACCAACTCGCCAATTGATCTGCTGGGTTGGCCGGCGATGATCGATAACTCTTATATCAACGGCTACGACTACCTGCTCAACTCAATCAAGGATTACGCCACCGGCCATAACCTGAGCGGCAAGGATGTTCTGGTCACCGGCTATAGCCAGGGTGGCTCCGTTACCAACAGCATGTATATCGGCAAGGACACTTTGGCAGACGGTTTTTTCAAGGATTCGGACTACTTTGGCATGGAGTCGCCCAAGTCCAGCAACAGCGACGGAATCTTCAACTTCGGTTTTGAAAACGATGTGGTCCACCGCCTCACGGGGCAAGAGACCAACGTGGGCAGCGCCATTATCGATGCGCTTCAAGGCAGTGACGCCAGTTACACTTCGACGACTGACAACATCGTGCTGTTCGACACGATCTACGCGCTGCCAACCTGGCCCAATGGTCCGTTCTCGATTGCCAACCTGTCAGGCTGGGCCGCCCACTTGGAAGGCATTTTCATCAACCCTATCCAGCGTATCGCCCAATCGACCTTCTACGATTACATCGAACGCGACAGCACCATCATCATCAGCAACCTCGACGCCATCAGCCGCAGCTTTACCTGGGTCAGCGACAAACAGACCGCCACCTCCAACCATTACGGCACACCGGCTTTCCTGCTGGGCACCGACAGTTCGGACAAGCTGCAGGACGGCCGCAGCGATGACTTCCTCGACGGGTTCAAGGGTGACGACAGTTTCCGGGTGAGTACCGGTACCGATATCGTCGCCGGCGGTGAGGGCAACGACAAAGTCTTCCTCAAAGGCACTGTGTCTTCCTACGAAGCGGTGAAACTCAGCGATGGCACGTTGTTTCTCAACGACAGCAGCGGCCAATATGGCCTGAAGGAATTGCACGGCGTAGAGCATGTAGAGTTCGAAACCGGCCTGGCCAACAGCCTCGGGCATGTGCCCGTGCTCGGCGGGCTCTTCGGTGGCATCGGCGAGGCCCTCACGCCGGCCTATACGGTGACCAGTGGCAAACTCGACTTCGAAGGCCTGTTCGGCGCCGATAAGGCGTATGCCAGATCCATCGAAGGCAGCCAACTGGCCGACACCCTCAAAGGCACCGCCGCGCGCGACCTGATATTCGGCCAGAACGGCAATGACCGGCTCGAGGGTGGCGCCGGCAATGACCTGCTGCACGGCGGCGACGGCAACGACACGCTACTGGGTGGCACCGGTAACGATTCGCTGTATGGCGCCAACGGCAATGACGTCTTGATCGGCGGGCAGGGTAATGACCAACTCAGCGGTGGCGTGGGCAGCGACCTGTTTGTTTTCGACCAGCGCGGGTTCGGTCACGACGTGATCAGTGACTTCAACATTCATCAGACTGGGAAAGACCTGCTGGTGTTCGCCAAGTCGCTGTTCGCCAGCGCTGATGCTGTGCTCGGTGCGACTACCCAGCATGGAAGTGACAGCGTGATTCTGGCGGGGGACAGCAGTGTCACCTTGGTGGGGTTCAATGCGGCGCAGTTGAGTGCAGAGATGATCAGCGTGGTTTGATGCCGGATCGGTAAAGCTGGTGATAAAACCTCACAGGATCGTTGATGCTGTGGGGGTTTTTTCTTGTTTATCGCTTTATAGCAATCTGTCAGTGCGAGAGGCAGCATCAGGTTTGTATTTGGTTGAGATCCAGATCTCGCAGTATTGCGCTTTCTTTACTTGCTGGTAGCCATCATGTGTTTGCTTCGCATGACTACGGCTCGATCAGGTCGTAATCGCTCCACGCTGCTTGGGCAATCCAATCCAGGTGCGATGCCCGTACGAAGGCTTTCTTCGAGGACTTCTTGCAGCATCAACAACTCCTCACGCTGCACTTTTAGCGTGGCTTCGATGTGCTGTATCTCCTCCAGGCGTACATTGATCTGTTGCAGAGTGAGGGATTTGGAGCAGCTACCGTCATGAAGGAAGAGGCCACGAATGGTGTCGAGGGAAAACCCCAGCCTTTGCGCGTGGATCACGACTTCCAAGCGTTTAATGGTGGTTTCGCTGTAATAGCGATAGTTGTTCACGTCACGCGTGGGAGCGTCCAGCAGGCCTTGCTCCTCGTAGTAGCGTATTGCTGAAGCAGCAAGGCCTGTGCGTCGCGAAATCTCGCCGATCTTCATTTTTTGCTTGACCTTCAAGTTGACTTTAATCCGCAGTATAAGCCGGAGCGTAATCCTGAAGGTATTCGGATTGGGCTGGATAAAGACCGTTGACCTACGTGGAATATGAAGAATGAGCAAAATAACCGAGTTACTGAATTGGCGTTATGCGACGAAAAGTTATGACCCGTCCAAGACCGTGCCGGCTGAAAAGCTGGAGCGAATTCTGGAAGCGGTACGACTGACGGCGACCTCGAGCGGCCTCCAGCCATTTGAATTGCTGGTGGTGACTAATCCGCACATTCGCGAAAAGATCAAGGCGGTCAGTTGGAATCAGTCCCAGGTGACCGACTGCTCTCATTTACTGGTGTTCGCCGCCTGGGATGACATAACGCCTGAGCGCGTCAACATGATGTTCGACCTGACCAATACTGTACGAGCTACTGTCAACCAGGGGTGGGAAGATTACCGTCAAATGCTCCTCGGCATAGTCGCCGAGCGTGGGCAGGAGGCCAATTATCAAGCGGCTGCGCGCCAAGCCTATATTGGCCTGGGCTCGGCTTTAATCGCCGCGGCGTCCGAGCAAGTCGACGCAACGCCCATGGAAGGTTTCGATCCCTCGGCTGTCGATGAGATTCTGGGACTGGGGGCCAGGCATCTGCGCAGTGTGGTGCTCCTGCCGTTGGGGTATCGGGCAGCAGAGTCTGACTGGCTGGTAAACCTGAAAAAAGTACGGCGGTCTCGCGAAAACTTCGTCACTGAAATCAACTAGGGAAACCGTGCAGCCGCCCCGTGTTGCAGCCATAGTGGGGTGGCGCATGGCTTACAGCGCGTCCCGAGACTTTGCGGACGAAAGTGTTCTTTCCTGACCAGTGTTCGTGCCGAATTGGCGTTGGCTGCACGCCCGCGCTGTTCGGCATCCACCAGGCCGTAGATCAGCGTGATGAACAGCTCGGTAAAAATCGCTGCGGTGATGTCGATGCGAATTGTCGATCTTGTGGATTGTGCGGTGAAGTACGGGCATTGCGTTTACCTCAGGTAGGCGCCGCGCTCATTGCACGCTAATGGCAATTTGGTTTGGGTTGGGGTATTAATGCCAAATTTTTTGAAGGATCAAATTATGCGTATTTGGATTGGCTCACTGATGATGCTTACCTCGGCTGCAGTGCTCGGTGATGAGGCACAGCTTAAGCAGTGGGAAAAGATGGATCGCTGCTCTAATGCAGCCTTTATCGCGATACAAATTCTGGAAGAAAGCGCAGACACGTCCAAACAGGCACTGGCCCTACACGGAGCCGTAGAAGGGCTAAAAACCAACACAAAGTTGAAAGAAGCGACACCGACTGGAAACGAAGTCATTGGCGCCTATAACTTTGCGCTTCGGATCTCTTATGAGATCCCTCGACCCTTCGCAAAGCGTGAGCATGATTGGCTCATTGCTCAGGCGGCGACAGCATGCACTTTATGGGTTCCAAGTGTTGGGACCCGGTAATCAAAGCGAGTGGATGGCCGGCGTTCATTTTTTTCGATGGAGGCACTGATCTGATCATGCCGCTACTTTACATTTACGGCTCTTCCAGTCCAGGCGGAGCCCTCCGATACCGGATGCAGCATGGCGGGCAATAGACGGTTGAGCGAGGATTTTCACTTTTTTCAAGGAGAGGCGCAATGAACAAGCTCAAGGCGGTGAATGCGGCGGTAGAGCATTTTTTCAGCCGATTTTCTCGTAAGCAGTTCTTCGTGGCTTTCGCCGTCATCAGTGCGGTCAACTACTGGCTGGCCTATAACGTCGCAGGCTACAAGTCGGTCTATCTGACCATGGTCGCAGGTTTTTTCTTCGGCCTGATGTTTGCGAAATCCGAGCCAAATAAGTAATCGCGAATCACGCCCGAGGGAAAAGGTCGCGGCACATCACGACCATTCCGATTTCGGCTACATCGGTACTGAAGGGAATTTCTCCCAACGCCCTGAATCCGAAGTTCCCATAGAAGCGCTGCGCGTTTGAATTGGTCTTCAGTACGTCTAGCCATAAGAAACCTTCATTGCGGTTTTGCGCTGTGTCTTGAATGAGTTGAAGAAGCTGCTTCCCATAGCCCTTACCCGCCTGAGACTTGAGGAAGTAAATTTTCTGGAGTTCGGCGCCAACATGATCAGCCATTGGGATTGGCTTGGACCAATTGACTTTTGAGAAGCCTACTGCCTGGCCTTTGTCGTCGAACGCAATGAGCCAGTAGTGATTGATAGGTGATCCGATAGATTTCTGCAGTTCAGAAACTGAGAAGTCCTCGCTTAGAAAGTTCTGTAGTCCTGCGGCGGTCCAGATATCAGAAAAGTGCTCTTTGTAGGTCTTTATGCCGATGTCTCGGAGCGTTTGAAGGTCTTCAATCGTTGCCTCTCGAATCGTGATCACTGCTCTGCTCTCTGCGCCAAATGACTCCAACCAATACCGGCAACCCGCCACTATTTCAAGTCCTGCCTAAGCGAGGCACAAAAGTCTCAAGGAATCCCTATGGCGCGGACAGCAAAACAGCAGCGTTTCGTTGACGATATTCGTTCGACAGGACGCCGGAGATGGGGAATTGCGGAGCAGGCTCTGAAATAGCGGAGCAGAAAAGATAAGGGCCTGCCCAGGTTTCCCTGGCAAGCCCTTGATATCTATGGTGCCGAACCCGGAATCGAACGACACGGTAAACGATTGAAAACCTTGTTTTTTTGTGGGGCGTTTTTGAGAGTGCTATCTCTAAAAGTATCCTATTCGGAATGCCTTTGCTGGACCTTGGCTAAGAAGAATACGCGTGTATTGAAATCGGGAAATGACAATGAGCGGCGTTGCATATTGGCGGTTGTGCTCAAGGAACCCAGCGTTGCACAGCCTCAAGCGAGTCGAATGGCCCACTGTTGAAACATATTCTTGCGTTGGGTGCATGTTCATGAACTGTGTTGATGAGGCGTTCAAAGAGGCTTAGATACGCTGCATCAGTACGGACGCCTGCGCCGATCAGGACGCAATCACGTGGTTTCTCCTGAAGAAGACTGAGAAGGAGCGTTTCTGCGGTCTGTTCACTTTGGATTAAGCCTAGTTCAGTCGCGTAGCCGAGGCTTTCAAACGTGTTCTTATCGGCGTCCAGCGCGGCCTGAAGTTTCTCGTGCGTCAGCCCCGGCCATTTGCTGTAATCCACTGCGTTAGGGTGCCAGCCGACGAGAAGTACGTTAATTTTTTTGCTCATTGATTTCTCCAATTAAAAATAGCTTAGCTTTCTGGCGGGGGAGAAAAGCTGCTTTCTCCAACGCCCGTTGCTAAGTGAAATAGCGGATCGTCGCCCTGGGTTTCTTATTGCTCTCAACCCCACTCCAGTGCATCTTTGGCAACCTTGGCCCCAAGTTGTAGCGCAATACCCATACCAGCATCGGGATACAATTGGGTCATGGCTTCTATCACTGCCGCGCTGTCGGCGGCCTTGGCAAGCTCATGTTCGAAGGCGAGTAGATAATCGCGGGTATAGTGGATTGCTGAGGCGTTTACCTGAGCATTGGGGGTCAAGTGGCCAGGGACGACTACCTGAGGCTTGCGTGCGATCATGGCGTTGAGGTTGTTCACCCAAGCCGCACGGGCACCAGGATTTTTGGTATCAGCGGTCCATACGTGAACCCCAGAAAATACCAGAACGCCGCCGAAAATGGCGCTGAGCGATGGCACCCACAGATAGCTGCGATTGAAAAGGCCATCGGCCTTGACGACCTCAATGATATGGCCTTCCAGGTTAAGGGCAGGCTCGTCAAAGGCTTCGGGAATCACCACATCTGCCAAGGTTTGCGGGCCGTTCTCTTTGAGCTGAGGCCCCCAAGTCGCCAGCTTCTTTTCGACGCTGTCCTTGATCGCGGCAATAGTCGCCGAAGCAGCGATTACTCTGGCCTCCGGGAACGCAGCCTTGATGGGCTGCAGGCTGAAGTAGTAATCGGGATCGCTTTGACTGATATAAATCGTTGTCAGGACCTTTCCGCTGTTTTTAATGGCTTCAACCATTAATTTCCCATCCGAAAGCGTAAAGCCACCGTCAATCAGAATAGCCTCGCGCTCACCGGAAATCAGAACAGGCGCTCGGAAAAAGCCCTGTAAGCCAGCAGGGAAATGCTGCCAGGTCAATTTGGCTTGAGTATCCATAGTATGTTTGCTCCTGAAGACTATTGCGTTGTTTTGGCCTGTGTCAGATTGAATCAAAAACAGCTTTTACGTCGGCCTCGTCTAGTACACCTCGCCCATTGTCGAGCAGATCAAACTCACCGTTGGGACTTATTGAGACTGAGGACGCGCCGGCCATGACAATTGACACATTTCTTGTTCTTAAAAGATCCGCTAATGGCATGCTATCCGAGTTTGTAGATTGTCCGATCGTCAACGCTAGCCCGCAATTGGATTGCGAACTGAGGCCGCCCACAAGAATGATTTTTCCACCAGCGCGTAGTGAGATTTTAAGTTGTGAGATTAAATAGTAAACATTTATACCCCATAATCCTTTGTCGAGGCTGCTACCGACTAAATGCATCAATGTGCGCCTTTGGTAAGTATGCCCGTTCCAGTTTGATAATATCGCCAAGGCAGAACAGTCAGAGAGCCCGCTGGTGGAAAGGACAGCGTCCCCTCCGATCAGGGAAACGGATTTTCCCATGTTGACAATGATGGTGGGTGGCGGCATAGGAATAGATTGCTCATTGATTTATGGTTTCGAAGGCGAGGGCTTTAAAGAAACTGCTCTTTTTTGGAGCCAACGTAATAACTGCGAGGGTTGGAGGTTTTTGCCCTACAGTTAGTTTTTGGGTGCACATAAATCGTAAGCCGTAAACTCTCCGATCTATACGCAGTTTAGGCCGAGTTTTTAATTTGTCGTCTATAACCTTATGAAGAATTATTATTGGCGGTGAATAGGGGTGTTTGTGCTTGGTTTTAATGGTCGCCTCTGTTTTCTATGAAAAGCGTCTCGCCGCGGCGTATACAATGGCACCGCTGGCCAGGCATGTGAGTAACTGTGAATTAATGACTTTTTAGCCTTTTCTTCTCGAGATTGGTGTAGCGTGCGCCGCGCGTTTACGTTGTTTGAATTTGAGGTGAATCTATTTTCAACGAGAGCAATACTGGACTATGCATATGGCAAGCAACTGCAACTCCTTACTCTCAAATCAGCTCAGGTCAGCACTATGAACAGGCGCTCAATCGCTATTACGCCTGATAACGTGGCCGCAGCCTATTGGCGTTATGCCTTGCCCACGGTCATGGCAATGTTGGTCAGTGGTTTGTATCAGATCGTCGACGGGATCTTTATTGGGCATGTAGTGGGCGCCGAAGGGCTGGCAGCCATTAACATGGCGTGGCCCTGGATCGGCCTGATGGCCGGTGTTGGCCTTATGATTGGTGCGGGGGCGGGCACTCATTGTTCAATCGCCCAGGGCGAAGGGCGCTTCCAAAGGGCCAAGGGCTTTCTCATACAAGGCTTGTGGCTGTTGGCATTATTAGGCGTTGTCGTTGGCCTGTTGATTATCGCTGGGCGCGATAGCTTGCTTGCTTTGCAAGGCGCCAATGCCAGCGTGCAGCGCCATGGTAGTGGCTATTTGCAAATTATCGGCTGGTCCTCACCGTTGGTAATGGCCAGTATTGCCATGCCCATTCTGGTCAGGAACCTGGGCGCTCCCATGTTGGCCACGATAATGATGCTCGTAGGGGCACTCACTAATATAGTGCTGGACTACGTATTTATCGTTTTGTTGGGCTGGGGTCTGCAGGGGGCGGCCATTGCGACAGTCACCGGCGAGTCGCTCTCGGCACTGATCGGCTTGGTATTTCTATTCACCCGTTACAGTTCCTTGCCATTAAGCCTGGCCCTGGGCGAGTTCGGCCTACAGCCGGCATCCTGTCGGCAGATTCTGCTTAATGGGTTTTCCAGTTTATTGATGTACCTTTACGCCAGCTTCGCAGCGTTATTGCACAACGCCGCGTTGATGCATTACGGCAGCACCGTGAACGTCGCAGCCTATGCCATAACCGGGTATTTGATGACGGTTTATTATCTGCTGGCCGAAGGCTTGGCCAGTGGAATGCAACCTCTGGTCAGCTACTTTCATGGTGCGGGCCAATCGGCTTTAGTCCGTAAGGTGTTCTTTCTGGCCATGCGCTGGGTGGTGGGCACGGGCGTGGTGTTGGTACTGATGATTTTGATCTTCCCACACATTGGCACGCGAATATTTATCAGCGACGAAGACCCAGCGTTGGATGTGGCAGCCATTGACGCTGTTCGCCTGCATTTGTTTGTGCTATTTCTGGACGGATTCCTAGTGCTCGCCGCGGCGTATTATCAAGCGATCAGCGACAGCAGAAGGGCGACTATGATTACCCTGGCAAATATGTGCATTCAAATTCCGTTTTTGCTGATACTAGCGCCCTGGCTCGGGGTTAACGGCATATTACTGGCATTGCCGCTGTCGACCATTGTGCTGGCGACGGGCGTGGTATCGCTATTACGTCGGCAGTTCTCACGGCGTGCGGGTGTAAATAAATAACAACTCGATGACCTTGACGGGCATCGAATAAAGGGGGCTTCAGAGTTATCAATGGAGACGCCGTGACAACGGCGTGTGGGTGGTTGGAGTTCGCATGTGCCTGCCAGGAGCATGCTGAGGTGACGAAAGCGGTAAATGCATTGCGGCGAACCATGAAGTATTGAGGTGGCCCTGAGTGAACAGGTCGCCATCAGGTCACGACGCCCGATCGTTAAACGCTCAGGGTATGCGTTCCCTCGCTCTACGTCATGAGCAATCAAAAGTATGCATTCGACCGGATGACAATCTGTGCTCTGACAGGCGGTTGTTTCGCACGATTAATCGCCCAATGTTTTACTCGCTTCGAAGTGCGCCCCAAGACCAGGAATAGCCCGTGCGATGCACTCAGTTGGCGAGCTTTACCAGGGGGCTATCAGGTCAGTCAACCACGGCGTTTACCTGTCTGGTCCCGTCGCTTATCTGGCGAGAGTATGAGCTCTGAGCGATAAATATGCACATCTTTCGGCGCCTCGAACCCTAACTGAACACTATTACCTCGAGTGGCTAGAACTCGCAATTTAGTCTCAAAGCTCAAGTGACAGGTATCACCGACATTCAAATTTATAATTTCCATGTGCATTGCTCCGTGATGGTTGTTGCCTGCACATGCTCTGCGTGAACGGGCTGAAATTTAAATCAAAAATAATGAAAAACCAATTTAGTTGTCGATCGAGAGCATGCCGGAAAGCGTGAGTCAGATTGTCGAGCATCTTTGACATCATTTAGCTAAAAATAGAGTTTTTTAGATTTGAATACCCATATGTTCGATTATTCTGGTGAGACTTCTATAGTTGGCTTGGCTTGACTGACATCAGAGACAAGCGTCTGTGACAGGCGGAATGAGCGATGGAAAAAATAACAGCTGTTGCACTGAGCGGGCACTCTCAAAGGAGAGATAGGATAGCCGGTGTTTTGGAGCAAGCGTCTGTCGGTGTATTGATTAATACGCCGTGCGCAGTGAAGGTTGTTGAAGTGGCACGAATTAAACGCCCTGAAATTGCAGTGCTGGATATTCCTGCGTTCGATATCGAGGGCATCCATCTGATCAGGCAAATGCGTGAGGAGGACCGGGGATTGAAAATAATTGTCCTGACAGAACAAAATCCCTCCCATTTTTCAGCGCGCTACAGGCGAGCCGGGGCAAGCGTACTGCTAAGAGTGTGTGGTGATATGCGGGGAGTCGCGTTCATTCTTCGAGCAATACGTTCTGGTTACGGTTATTTCGACTTTATTCATTCCCCCATAAAGACCCGGGAGCGATCTTTTGATAGTGAAGCGGGCTTAATTGCAACGCTGACGGATCGCGAGCTGATGGTGTTTCAGCGTCTGGCAGCAGGATTGACCAATCAAAAGATTGCTGAGGAAATGAAAATTGGCAGTCGCTCTATCAGTGTTTATAAAACCAATATTTTCGAAAAAATACAGCTGCAGTCAATGGCCCAGTTAAGCGCGTTAGCAGTTCGCAATAAGCTGCTTTGATCGCCTGGCGCTCCTCCACGCTCAAGGTCTGGTAAACCATCAGGATGGATTTATGTGTGAAAATCTGTGAATCATTATTCTTGATTTGTGAAGCGCCGAATTGAGACTAGAGTTGCTTTAACGGAGGTGGCTACATGACATTGCAAAACGCCACCGTTAGTAGAGGAGCGAATGAATGATGATATATAGATGCAATGCATGGGCAGTGACGGGTGGCATGGTATCGCTGCTCGTAATGTCTGCCCAGCCTGCCCTCGCTGCTGTAGCGGTTGCAGGTGATGGCAAAATTCTGTTTGGTGGTAGTTTGGTGGCGCAGACATGCACCATTTCTGTCAACAATAAGGTGGGTAGTACATCAAACATAGCGCTACCCAAGGTGAGTCGGACGGGTATGGTCGCAGAAGGCAGCACCAAGGGTGGTACTGATTTTACGTTTAAACTGACAAGCTGTTCGGGAAGTACTACTAAGGCGAAGGTATTTTTCCAAGGTGGGCCGCATGTCAATTCGGACGGCACACTGGGAAACACTATCACTTTCCATGGGGCCACGGGCGTCGCGCTACAGTTATATGATGCTTCTATGAACCCCATTCTGATAGGAGACCCCTCTCAGTTAAATCAGCCAGCTACCACCTTTGGCGGTCTGTTGGGATACACCGCTCAGTATGTCGTTAACAGCGATGCGGTAGGTTCCGGCCCATTTTCGACGAACGTAACTTATTCAATCAGCTACCAATGAAGAAGTGGGTAGTAACTTGAAGTGGTTTTAATAGATGGAGGTTATGCCCCTACGCGTTGGAGGAGGGCGTTGATCGGGTAGTGAATTGAAGTGTGAATGTTTCTTTTTGAGTTGTTCGAATGTCGTAGACCATGATTGACTGATTGTGCTGCGCAATAAGAAGTGCGAAGGGCTCTTTATGTTGTGTTGCATCTGATTTTTAAGTTTAACCAAGGAAGTTCTTAAAATGAAACGTCAAATAATCGCTGTATCGTTGTTGATGGTTGCATCGTCTGTTCAGTTCGCTAATGCCGCTGCCAGTGACGGCACTATCAATTTTACGGGCGCAATTACTGCTGAAACGTGCACCATTAATGTTAATAACAATGGTTCGTCACCTAGTGTTATTTTGCCTACGGTCTCGACCGCAGGGATGAATGCAGTCAACCAGACCAAAGGGAGCACTGCACTTAATTTTGCGCTGACTGCTTGTGCAGGAACGGCGACGAATGCGTCTGTCTTTTTTCAAGGCGGCCAGGGTGTTACTATGAACGGTACAGTGGCTAACACTGCGCCCGGCTCTAGTGCTGCGACGGGTATCGCACTGCAAATCAACGATTCTAACAATTCCCCAGTGACCATTGGCAGCTCCAATCAGCTAACCTCGGGCATCACGCCAATTGCAAGTGGCAATGCCTCAATGGCCTATACCGTTCAATATGTGACGACCAATCCAACGCCAACAGCGGGTATGTTCGCCGGTGCCGTGACGTATTCCATCAACTACCAATAAGCAATAGCGTCCCGGCTTCTCTCGTTATCTTTGCCCATCAGGATAACAGCGGGGGGAGCCGGGCAGCCAGACAAGGGACTTTATGGCTTACTTCACGTTGATACGCCAGGGTGTAGTGGCAACAATGATGTTAATGGCTTGTTGCCAAGCAATGGCCAGTGTTGTGATTAGCGGCACGCGTCTGATCTACCCCGCACACGAAACAGAAATTACCGTGACGTTAAAAAATAACGGTGAGTCGCCGGTATTAGTACAAACCTGGGTTGACAGCGGCGACCCGGCGTCAAGTCCAACTCATTCAACGGCGCCTTTTGTGTTATCCCCTCCTGTTTTTCGTATGGATCCCAATAAAGGTCAGAGCGTGAGGATGATGTTTACTGGCGCGAGCGTGCCCGAGGATAAAGAGTCGGTTTATTACTTTAACTTGCTTGAAGTTCCCGCTAACCCCCCAGAGACCGGTACACCGGTCAACATCTTGCAGATGGCCTTCCGTTCGCGAATCAAGATTTTCTACCGGCCCCAAACGCTAGCGGGTGATGCGTCGGACGCCATTGAGCGAGTTCAATGGCGGGTTGCTCGCCAAGCAGGTGGTATTGCATTGGTGGGGCATAACCCGACTGGTTTTCATATAACCGTGACTGGCGTGGTGTTGGTGGACGGTGAGCAACGCTTTGCGGGTGGCAGCGAAATGATTGCGCCGGGGGCTACCCAAGCTTTTGTCTTGCCTGCGCTCAAGCATTTGCCAAGGCCTCAGGCCCAAGTGGAACTCAGCGCTATCAATGATTATGGCGCGGATGTGGTGATCAAACGGCCACTGGCGCCTTAGACGCTATTGGCGCGTACAGCGCAGACGAGTAATCCATGAAGATCCTTTTCTATGCCAGGGCCGAATTAGCTCGGTATCTGAGTGCCTCACGTTTGCCCAGGCCAATCGTTGTCTGGATGTTCACGGCGGTCATGCAGCCTTTGCAGGGGGCCCAGGCAGCTGAAGTACGTTTTAACAGTGCGTTCCTGCCTGAGGGGTCCGGGCATTTGGATCTGAGGCCTTTTGAAAAGGGAAATGTCGTTCTACCGGGAGCGTACCGGGTGGACATGTTCGTCAACGATCAGCCCATCGGCCGAAAAAGCATTCTTTTTTCCGCGCAGGGGAGCGATGTAGTGCCCTGTTTCACACCGGTGCTGCTGGATGAATTGGGGGTTGATTCGCACACGCTAAGTGGAGCCTTAGCAGACCACCCAACGTGCCTGGTATTGGCGGATACCATCAACGGCAGTAGCGTGGCATTCGACTCGCAGGCCTTGGCCTTGAGTGTTTATGTTCCTCAGGTGGCGATGCGCCGTGACGCCAGGGGGTACGTCAACCCTGAGTTGTGGAGTCGTGGCGCGACCGCGGCGACGTTTGGCTATAGCCTCAATGCCACTCGCAACCTCAAGGGCGACGCCGAGGACTCGGCTTACCTCAACTTTGATGCCGGATTGAACCTTGGCAATTGGCGTGCCCGCCATAACGGCTCGGTAAGTTGGCAGCCCACGAGCGGGTCAATGTATCAGGACCTGAGCACTTATCTGCAACGTGATTTGGTTGCACTTAAAAGCCAACTAACCCTGGGCGAAGCCAATACCACGGGCGAGATATTTGACAGTGTGATCTATCGAGGAGTGCAAATAGCCACGGACGATCGAATGTTGCCGCAATCGTTGCGCGGGTATGCGCCAGTGATTCGTGGTATTGCCCGCACCAGCGCCCGCGTAGTCGTGCGCCAGGGAGGCAACGTTTTGCTGGAGGTCCTGGTGGCGCCTGGCGCGTTTGTGATCGATGATCTTTACGCCAGTGGATATGGCAGTGATCTGAGCGTAACCGTCATTGAAGCCGACGGCAGCGAGCAACACTTTACCGTACCTTACGCGTCGGTCAGCCAGTTGCTGCGCCCCGGCGTTTCGCGTTACAGCCTGACGGCGGGGCAATTGCGTAACCAGTACCTTGATCACCCGCCCAGCTTCCTCCAGGCCACCTTTCAACATGGCCTGAACAACCTGTTTACGGGCGAAAGCGGCTTACAAGCCAGCGACTCGTACAATGCATTGTTGACTGGGGTAGCCATGAATACGCCGGCGGGGGCACTGGCGGTAGACCTCACGCACTCAAAAACCCGGTTTTCCAGTGGTGCAGAGGACGGCAGGACCTTGCGCCTGCTGTACAGCAAAAATGTGCTCGCCACCGGTAGCTATTTCACTGCGGCGTCTTATTGGTACTCGGCGACGGGAGCACGGGACCTCAACGATGCCGCGCAGCGCCTGGAGCTTGAACAGAGTGCTCTATCCGGTGGCTCTGTACTTTCGCTTGTGAGCAATCGCGTGATTCTGAGCGCCAATCAGCGTGTTGGAGACTGGGGGCAGGTAGGTGTCAGTGCGTCTTCCCAGCGCTACTGGAACGCTGCCGGGAATGACTTGCAGTATCAGCTCAGCTACAGCACCCAGGTGGGACGTGTGGGCCTGAGTCTAAATGCCAACCGTAGCCGCCTGGCATTGGGGCCGATGGACACCAGCTACCTGCTGACTGTCAGTTTCCCCTTGGAGTTCGGCGCAAAGCGCGGTTATTCCCAGTTGTCGGCGCGCCTGGGGCGCGATGCACAAGGCAAACTCAGCGAAGACTTATACCTGAGCAGCAGTGCCGGAGAGAATAATCAATACAGTTACAGTGTGGGTGTCCAACGTGACGGTGCGAGCGGTGCGACAGGTACTTCATGGAATGGCCAGTACCAAGGGACAAAAACTGCTATGAGCGGATCGTTGAGTCAGGGTGACGGTTACGCCGCTCTGGGGGTGAGCATGGGTGGCAGCTTGGTAGCCCACCCGAAGGGGATTACGCTCAGCCCGTTTCGTAGCGACACCATCGCGGTGGTCAGTGCAACTGGGGCGCAGGGTGCAGAAGTCCTGGGCTACCCGGGAGTCAGGCTGGATGGGCAGGGTAATGCGGTGGTGCCTTACCTGCGTCCTTATGAACTCAACGAAGTGGGCATCGACCCTCGCGGTGCATCCAGTGGGGTTGATTTGGCTGAGTCCAGTCGCAAAGTTGCGCCAACCGCTGGCGCCGTGTTGGCGGTTGATTTCGCGACCAACACTGGCAGGGCGCTGTTAATTAATGTGCATTTGGTCGATGGCAGCCCTCTGCCTTTCGGTGCGAGCGTGAGCCTTTCTGCTGGACAGCCATTGGGCATGGTTGGCCAGGGAGGGCAGCTCTATGCGCGGGTGCCAGAAGGCGTGGATCAGGTACGGGTCAGTTGGGGGCGGGAGGCCAGTCAGCAGTGCCTGCTGATGCTCCCGGCGTCAGACGACAAAGGGCAAGGTTTACAGTCACAAGACGGCGTATGTACACCCATCCAACACTAATCCGTTCTGGTCTGAGGAGAGGGAACATGTTTACCCCTATCGGTATTCAATATGCATTGGCATGGGGCATTGCACTGGCGTCCGGCAACGCCATGGCCTCTTGTGAATTGGTGGAGAGGGGCGGGTTGATCCAATCGACCCTGGCGTTGCGTGCCGTTCAGATTACCGTTGGGCGCGACATTGCAGTGGGAACCGAGGTCTACCGGCAAGTGTTCAATCTTGCGGGCAATTCTGCGATTCGCTGCGCCCCGGGGGTAGATGACATCAGTGTCAGGCGTAGCGTGGAGACCTCCTCTGCAGCGATTCCCGGCTATCAAACGCGCGCGGGGGGCAGCGTTTACCCTACCAATCTTGCAGGTATCGGCGTGCAAATTCTGGACGCGGATAATCGCCCCTTCCCATCCATCACAAGGAGCCCCAACTGCCCTGGATCGGAAGGGTGTGTTTTGCGCAATCAGGGTCTGGATAAATTCACTCTGTCATTTATAAAAGTCAGCACCAACGTAGAGGCGGGAGCTATTTCCAGTGCAACATTGCCCACTGTGCTTATCAGCTATGACATCCGAGGGCAGCAGCTGCCGGTGCGTAAAGTACGACTCTCTGGCCTGCTCAGAGTCGCGTCACAAACCTGCCGGACGCCCCATGTTCAGGTAAATCTGGGCAGGCATCCAATCAGTGAACTTGAGCATCTCGGCTACACCCCGTGGCAGGACTTTGGCATCGCACTCAATCAGTGTCCGGGATTTCACGGCTATTACTCTGCGGGTGCGGTGGGTGGTGAACCGGGTGTGGTGTTAAACCCCAACAAAGTGACGTTCAGAATCGACCCCACCCAACCGGCCGTATCCAATGAAGAGGGGATCTTGAGTCTCACGCCTGGCCTGCAGGGTGCAGTGAAAGCTGCGCAAGGCATTGGCGTGCAAATCGCTCAAGAGAGTGCTCAACCGATCAAGCTGTCCACCTTGCTTGACAGTGGTCTCTCACTGCAGTCGAACGAAGGAGGGAGTTATCTTATCCGTCTCAAGGCGCGTTACATCAAGCAAGCTAACGCAGTGGCGCAAAGCGGCCCGGCGAATGCCACCGTGACCTTTACGATCAACTACCAATAGTCAGAATTATCGGGCGTCCGGCCCGTATGAATGTGTCTGAAATTGTCTATACTCTCGCTCATTAAGCGTGCCGCCGGTTGCTTAGGTGTATTCGCAATCTATCCAGGATGTCGTAGGCGGGTGCGGGGTAATAACGGTAATGCAACCCATTGAAAGCGCTGGTAGCAATACTCCACCGTCGGTGGGGCATCAGCAGGTGACACTCAAACTTCATGATACGTCGCGCTATGCGCAATTTACCCCCAGCCAGCATCTTTTGCTGGTAGGTGATGGACGCACTATCACCCGACTGGAGTTGAGCTACAGCTCAAGCAGGCTCCTTGAATTGTTGATTTCCCGGGCGGACCTGATCGTCGATCGTGAGGAGATGTTCGCCTTTGGATGGCCGGGCAGGGTGGTCGGGCAAAACAGTCTTAATCAAGCGATCTCCAATATTCGCGAGGTGCTGGGTGACGATGAGCAACGCACCATCATTCAGACCGTTCCTCGCCGTGGTTATCGCTTTAACTCCGCTTTTTTGAGCGAAACGGAGGTTCCGTTTGTCACCACCGAAAAAATCCTTATCCCAGAAATAGCGGCAGGTATTGCAAGTGTTAGCGTTGCGCCAGTATTGGGTGGCGCATCAAAAGTGGTTTATTCATTAAAGGCCCTGTCCGGCTACACTAATTATGTGCTCGCAACGTTAGTCGTGGCGTTGACCATCAGTCTGGTCTGGCGTGTTGACTGGGGGCTTTGGCTACAGCAAGGGATGTACCGTGACACTGAATCGGTGGGCGACTTGAATGTTGAATACATATCGGAGAGCCCAGAAGAGCTGACCAAGCTACGCCAGGATTTGCAACCGTTGCGTGACCGTTTAGCCGCGTATGTTAAAAAACCGGAAACCGTCCTCTTTAATAAAATGCACGGCTTTTATGAAATAGTGTGCATTGACCAAGGAAAGACCGTTCAGTTTTTGACCGTCCATAAATCAAAAGTATCGCAACTGACGGAAGAGCAATTACAGAGGTGCATCAATTGAGGCCTTTTAATATTCGCTACACCATTGCCTTGACGCTTGCAGCGATTGTATTGGTGGTTTTGCACATCGCCTACTCTGCCCAGTCAAGCAGGCAGATATTTAAAGGGACATTTTTCGCCTCTGGCGGGATCATCATGAGTAATGGCGACGTCTATGACACACGTCTGCGCTTACAGTCTCATGGCTACAAACTGCATGACTTTGAAGAGGTCAATAAAAGCAGTCAAGATTTTGCATTGACCCAGGAAAGCAGTTTGTTTGGCAACGCCCGATTCGTGATTAGCCAAGAGCGAGACAATGAATGGCTTAAGCACAACCTGAGCATCGATCGCGACATTGCTTTCAATTACGCCTATTACTCGAACGTCTTTTCCAGATTAAGCCTTTATAAGTTAACGACCCGCTCCAAAAGCGAGTGTTTTTATATTAAGGAGTTAGAGGCTATACGCTGCTTTGGTATTGAGCGCTGAGTTGACGCATACCTCACGCCTTTTCTGATGTTACGCAGGCGCCCGTTCTGGGTGCCTGTAGATGAAAAAATTAATTAGAATTTATCTGCCCATGCCTAGAGGAACCTGGAGGCATTTGCGTGTCCGCGCATTGAGTGGTCGTGGAATAAGGCATTTTGGGTGAATAGTTATGAAATCACGGCGATTGATTTGCGGGGCATTACGATTAGTGGCAAATTTTCGTGGCGTCAAAGGGCGTGTTGAACCAACAGCGCCATGTGTTTGCGCAACCGTCACCGAGCGTGATGCCGTTGAGCTGCGTTTTAGTCGCGTTGACCGCACTTTAAGTGATCGCGCAACTACAGCAGCTAAATAAATCAATTGAAATGGAATTTACATAATGAACAACAAAATATTGGCTCTTTGTGGTTTTGTCTTGGCGGCGCCTTATGGCTTAGTTAGTGCTGCCATGACAAGTTCCACAGGCGGCGAGATTAAGTTTACTGGCTATTTGGTTGATACTGCCTGTGCGGTGGAATCAGAGTCGGCAAATTTGGTTGTTGACTTCAATGAAATTCGAATCGCCCAGTTCACCGGCGATGATCCTACCGCTACGGTGAAGCCTGCCGGTGTCGCATCTAAAGCCAGATTGCCCTTCAAGATTAAGTTAGGTGGGTGCAATCCGGATGTTTCATCGAACGCATCTGTACGTTTTTCAGCGGTAGCCGACCCTGATGCTTTATCGTCTAATCTGCCGGATGCGGGGACGATGATTGTCGCGGGGCTTGGCGCTCAAGCCTCCTCAGGTGTTGCGTTGCAGATTTTCGATTTGAGTAACTTACCCGTTAAAGTGGATGGCTTGACTCAAACCCAGGCCATTACTTTGCAACCTGGTGAGAATGAATTTATTTTTAGTGCGGGCTATGTGTCGGTACTTCCTTCAGACCAAATTACAGTCGGTGATGCGACAGCGACTGTAAATTTTAATGTTGATTACGACTAATAGAGCTGTCGTCAAATTATAAAATGCCTGGTTAGGCATTTTATAATCTAGCAGCACTTATTGACATAAGGAGTGTGGTATTTGAGTGTTTGCAGACTCTCGAAGTGGGCCGTACTGTTGGTTATTTTTCTCAACATGTCCGCACACTCAATAGCGAATGCCGCCAAGGGCACCACTGTTGTATCAGTTCCTGGTGGCAGGGTGACGGTGGTAGGCGCCGTAATTAATAGTGGTTGTTTGGTCAGTACGAGCAATACCGACAAAGTAGTACAAATGGGTGAGGTGAGGAGTAACCAGTTTTTGGGAGTGGGTAGCGATGCTCAGCCAGTGGCTTTTTCCATCCAGCTAGAGGATTGCGTAAGAAATATTCGTGATTCGATAGGCATCAGTTTTGTGGGTGTTGCAAATGAGCATGATGCTGAGGTCTTGGCTATTTCCCCAGGGCCTAATGCAGCTCAAGGTATTGGTGTGGCGCTGTTTGATGCGGATAACAAGTTTTTACCTATCAATACCTTGCCTGTCAATTTCACGCCTTTGAACAAAGGAGTGAACACGTTACATTTTTCCGCCAAATATAGGCTTGCAGAACAACACCCAATTCCAGGAATCGCTGATGCGTGGGCAAACTTTACGCTGACCTATCAGTGATTCAGATTGAACAGAGCACGTTATTTAACGTTTTATATGGAGCAGATCTTGGATATTTTCTATCTTTCTAGAAAAAGAATATCGCTATGCGCCGCGATACTTATGTCTCTACACTCCAGCGCCTCCTATGCTGGCGGAGTCGGCCTTGGGGCAACGCGGATTATTTATCCCGCCGAGACTAAGCAGGCTGCTTTAGCAGTAACCAATACCGATAAAAAAAACGTTTTTCTGTTGCAATCCTGGGTAGAGAGTGCAGAGGGATTGGTCACTCAAGATTTTGCGATTACCCCCCCCCTTTTTGTGATCAAAAAACAATCCGAAAACACCTTGCGCCTAGTATACGGCGGCCCGCCCCTGCCAGAAGACCGTGAAACACTATTTTGGGTCAATGTTAAAGCTATTCCTTCAACAGATAAAGAAGCAACTGAAGGGAAAAACCAACTTCGGTTAGCCGTGGTGAGTCGAATAAAGATGTTTTACCGGCCCCAGGGGCTAACGGGGGATTCGCGTGATGCTGCGTTGAATATGAAAGTTAACCGCGTGGGTGAACAGGTGCTAATTAATAATCCGTCTGCTTACTTTGTTAACCTTGTACAACTAAAGGTAGGTACTCAGCAGCTTGAGAATACGATGGTCGGGCCTTACTCTGAAGTTAAGGTTGACATCCCGATGAAGGCGGCGGGAGAAATTAGCTATTCATTTGTCAGTGATTACGGTGGGGTTGTTAAAGTCAAGTAAGAGCATAACGACACTCTGGTGCAATATCGAAGTGCTGATATTTAATATCTAAGGTTGCCGAAATCACTTGGCAAATAACTGGCGTGCGGTCACTCATACCCAGAGGCTGCGGTGTACCGTACGCAATGGCAGAGCGCTACATTTTAAATATTAGTTACTGCGTTAGGCGGGTATTGAACAACAAAAGCCCGATGGAGCAGGTGCTTGAGGGGTGATTGCTTCAAGACAGTAAAGGGTTGTGAAGGTCGTATTAAACATGGAGTAAAAAATGCGATATGTTTCCTGTTTCGTTAAGGCTGGGCTGCCCCGTTGTAGTGACCGAATTAACCGATTGCCTTTTGGTTATGCCAAGGCGTATGCCTGTTTGATGCTTGTGATCTATGGAGGTTTGGCCCAGGGTAGTCAATATTTTGATCCTGCTTTCTTGACGGATACAAAATCAAAAGTGGCCGACTTGTCACGCTTTGAAAAGGTAGATGCGGTGCTACCCGGGACTTACCGTGTTGATGTGTATCTGAATGGTGTGTTTGTCAATGCCCGCGATGTATTGTTTGAACCTAATACTCAGATAAATGAAGGCGCTACAACGCTCGCGGCATGCTTTACACAGCAAGAAATTATTGACTTTAATATCAATCCTGCGGCTGTAGTGGGACTCGATAGTGTGGCTCCAGGCACCTGTATTCAACTAGAAAAATTGATATCCCAAGCGCAAAGCACATTGAATTTAGAACAGTTAAGGTTAGATTTAAGCGTGCCTCAGGCGATGTTGACATTTCAAGCCAGAGGCTTAGTGCCTGTTGATGAGTGGGATAACGGGGTCAGTGCTCTTTTAGTTAATTATAATTTTACCGGAGCCCATACCCGTGACTCCAATACCACGAGTAAAGACAGTTATTTTTTGAATCTTAATACTGGCCTTAATGTGGGGGCCTGGCGTCTGAGGAATAATTCGACGGTCAGTGAGGGTAATCGTTATAACTCGGGAGGCGGTGTTAACTGGACTACGCTTAATAGCTATGTACAGCGTGCTCTTCCGGGAATAAAAGGCAGCCTGGTACTGGGGCAGGCGACCACGTCTACAACTGTTTTTAACAACTTTGGTTTTGATGGGGTGCGACTGTTTTCAGATGACAGTATGCTCGCGGACAGTGAAAGAGGTTTTGCTCCGGTGGTTCGGGGCATTGCTGGCAGTAATGCCGAAGTTACCATCCGTCAAAGCGGCAACGTGATATATCAAACCTATGTGGCAGCTGGGCCATTCACCATCAATGATCTATATCCAAGTTCAACGAATGGTGATTTGCAAGTCAGTGTCACTGAAGCAGATGGCAGGGTGAATGAGTACAGCGTCCCTTTTGCTTCGTTGCCTATCATGCAGCGCGAAGGTCAGCTGAAATATGACGTGGTTGTTGGCACATTGCGCGGCAACAGTTATCAGGAAAGCCCTAGCATCGTTCAAGGCACGCTTGCTTGGGGGCTGCCCGCTGGGTTGACTCTTTACGGTGGTCTGCAAAATGCTGAAAAATATCAGTCGTACTCCTTGGGGGTAGGGCAAAATCTAGGGCACTGGGGCGCAGTATCGTTTGACGTGACTGCGGCCAACAGTACGTTACCTGATCACAGCGAGCACACCGGTTATTCGCTGCGCATGTTATATGCAAAAACATTAGCCATTTCCGGCACGAACTTTAAGTTGGCAGGCTATCAATACTCGACTCGCGGGTTTTACAATTTTACTGACACGGCCAGCAAGATGATGGAAAGAAACCCAATCGTTATTGCTCAGGATGGCGAGATCTATCAAAAACCCGATTTTGCTGACCGTTTCAACCTGAACTATCCAAAGCGCAGTAGCGCTCAGTTAAATATCAGCCAGCCGTTGGGCGGTATGGGTTCACTGTACATCGGTGGCAACCGGCAAACATTCTGGAATACCAAAGAAGTCACTGATCTTTTGCAAGCGGGTTATCAGAATACTATAAAAGGTGTTAACTACTCGTTGTCCTACAACTACAACAATGGTGCATGGATTGATAAGCCGGACCGGATCGTTGCCTTGAATATATCCATGCCACTGGGGGATGGCGCTTGGTCTGGTAAAAGAAACAGCAGATCCCGTGGCATGTACGCTACCTATGGTCAGACGGTCAACGATGAAGGCCACACACGTTACAACGCAGGCGTATCGGGCACGGCCCTGGAAAATAATAATTTCAGTTACGGCATGCAGCAGAGTTACAACGATCAAAGTCACGCGGCCAGCAGTAACTTAAACGGCATATATCGTGGCCCCACGGGCAATGCCTCAGCCGCGTATAGTTACAGCAAAGAAAACAGCCGTCTTAATTATGGGCTAAGTGGAGGGATAGTCGCGCACGCTGACGGTGTTACCTTCAGCCAACCGCTAGGAGATACCAATATACTCGTCAAAGCACCACTTGCCAGAGATGTAAAAATCGCAAATAGCGTGGGAATAAAAACGAATAAACAAGGTTATGCGGTTATTCCATCAGGCATGAATTACCGTCAAAATCGTGTCGCGCTGGATACCAACTCTTTAGCCAACAATATCGAGATTGATGACCCGGTTACTTATGTCGTGCCAACCCAAGGTGCGCTTGTGCGCAGTACGTTTAATGTGCGCATTGGTGTGCGTGCATTAATGAACATCTTTTACAAGGGTGCACCTGTTCCCTTTGGGGCCAGCGTGACCCAAATCGGTCATTCAAACGACAATATCGTGGGTACTAACGGTCAAGTGTTTCTCTCGGGGCTGGCTCTTGAGGGACGGTTAAACGTGCGCTGGAGTGACGGTCCGGAAGGGCAATGTACCGTTGACTATCAATTGGATGAAGGCAGTGAATATAAGGACATCAGTAAGTTAGATGCGGAGTGTTTGTGATGAACTGGCGCTATTGTTGTGCAATTGCGGGCATGTTTTTCTATCACAGTGCAGCCGCCTATGACGCCTTGATTTATGTGTATGGCGCGGTTGCAGATAACGGTTGCCGCGTATCAATAAATTCACAAAACATGACTGTGGATTTTGGCAATGTGTCGACTAAACAATTTTATTCGGAAAACATACCTTGGGCGAAACGTAAATTTGTCATTGACCTTGAAAGTTGTGGTCCTGCTGCGAAAGGCGTGAAAGTGACTTTTACAGGGGATGCTGACTTGGTGAATCCAAAATTGCTCGCGGTCAAACAAGAGGGCGATTTTGCCACAGGGGTTGGAGTTGAATTCCTAGATATGAACGGTGTGCTCATTCCTCTCGGTGTTCAATTGGACTCTGAGTTGCTAATTAATCCGGCGCTGGCAACAAACCAGCTAGAGTTTCAGGCTCAATACCGTTCCACGGGGCCTGTAACAGCTGGGGCAGCTAACGCGACGGCGAATTTTGTATTGGAGTATCAATAATGAGAGCTACAATAAGCACATGCGTAATGCTTATAGTCTCGATTCTGTCGTCAAGCATGATTGACCGAGTTGAAGCTGCTATTAATAACGGTAGGCCTTCAACTGTATCAGCTCAAAATATTTTAATAAAAAAACCAGCCCTGACCAACTCTATTGTTGGCGAAGCGATAACCGGCTGGATCAATACGCCATACAGAACTGTTGGCGTGACGGGCCCCTGGGGACAGTTCGGTTTAACGATGCGTGCTAGCCCGACGGCGATACCTTATTCTGAAGGAGGTGTAGCTTATACGGTATACGCCTTAAATAGCTCGCCCAATATTGGGTTTGTGTTGAGTATTGTCTCCAGTGATTGCTATTGGTTATTCACTTGTATTTGGCATCCTTCCGGGCCTTATGCAATCACCGTTGGGCAAAATGAATTTCAATCGTTCAGGAATGGAGGCTTCGTCGCGTCAGGTTTAGAGTATCAATATAATATAAAATTCATTGCATTAAGTTCAGATTTTATTCAGAGCGACGTATCAGTTTCCCCCCAAGAGATTGCCACTGCTGTCATGTGCGGGGCAGGGGGATGTGCTGATACAGGCGCTGTTACGCTTGACGGTTTTACCCTTACGTATGAGAAGTTGGGTTGTGTAGCAAGTTTTCCACCGAATATTTATATGGGGGTTATACCGCTCGATCAATTTAATGGGGTAGGGGCTACGGTCACTGCGCATTCAGCCACAACAATCAATCTTTTGTGTGACGATGGACTCGGCGTACACGCGATGATGACGGATCAAAATGACCCTGGGAGCGATAAAACAACGCTCACGCTGACAGATGTACCTAATAAGGCTTCAGGCATTGGTGTGCAATTTATCAAAGATGATGGCGGAATTGTTCAGTATGGACCGAGCTCAAGTGTAGTTGGCGGTGGGCCAGGCCAATGGCGTATCAAGTCGTCTATAGACAGCAATAATTTTTCGTTTACCTTAATGGCGCAGTATATTCAAACGGAATCTGTTGTTACACCAGGGGAGGCAAATGCTGTCGCGAGCATAACGTTTGCCTATGACTAATTAAGCGCCGACTGTTTGCGCAATACGCCAAACGCGAAACCCCACTCGATGAGTGGTGAATAATTGCGAATTCATCGCTCGTCACCCTAGTCAGCATTCGATCTGATCTATTCTAGCCACCCAAATCAGAGCTTCGAATAAGCTGGATCCTACATTTCGCAAAGTGTGAGGCCTGCTCATCACTTCTATCATGCGGCTGTATTCACGATACGCGAGCCTTGGCTAATCAATTACTTTACGACCGCTTTTCAGTTACCGTCTATTGTCCTTGGGGCCGGTCTCTCAATGAGCCAGGCGCTGATTACGTTTGTGGGTGTCCCAGGTCACAAGCAGCCCAAAGTGATGGGTGAGTGTGTGGCCGGCCGCGAAGTTAAGTTATTGCATTAATAGGGTGCAGCTTCCGATGCCCTTGCGTGCTCACTGGCGCGCTCCCAGACGTACACCCATGAAATTTCGAAGCGCTTCAATGCCGAGTAAACACCCTGTCGCTGGGTTTTATATTTCTACGGCAGACGGTGATACTAAACATGCAATTCTTGATGGGGATGTTTGCCCGTGGAGTTATTACCTCACGGGTGTGCCGCGTTGTACTCAATATAGAACCCCTTATGGGGCGTGAATCATACTGAAATGTGTGTGCGTTTAGCCGTGTTAAATACACTAGAATCTTAGTCTCTCATGTTTCGCGTAACGGGCATCGGCTTCGGAATCAATGCTCTTGGTATAAGTATCCTTAGTTTTGAATTGGGCACGCACATTCGCACACCAAAGATAGATGTCTTTTGCAAGAGTCCGTTCACCCTTAAACCTATTGAGCATTTTACCCTCTATATTCAACTTTTCCATTAGCATGATTGCAAAGTCTTGGCAGTTGTATACGTCGCCGCCTTTCCATTCGCCGTGCTTCTTGGCCAGCTCATAGGCCGCACTATAGATAAATGAAAGGGGGACTGGGTGATCTAGCTTCAAGTTATACATTCTGATGCTGTCGGTGAGTTTTGGCAGTGTTGCATGATACAAAAGTAGATAGGTGTCCGACCTAAGGTCTACCTTTACATAATGGGTGCCTGTTCGATAGGGCACATACACTGCCCAGTGTGCTGATGGTTTCAAACTGCGTTTTTCTAGAACAATTTCTTGTATTAGCGTTTCAGGTGTGATGTCTGGACATTCAATTGGGCATTTTAATAGGCTAATTATATTGCTCTCATCAATGTCCGGAATAGATGTGACGGATTTTCGTGTGTCGTTGGTGACTTTACTTGTTATTGTTGGAATCATTATTTATTTCCTCTGGGTAGGGGGTTAAAGCAGCGCGTATTTATTTAGATTTGAATGTGCCACTTAACAGGTGGGGTTTGTGTTTTGAGAGGTTTAGCTCGTTAGAATTTATTGTACGAGAATGAGTCATCGTGCTCCCGTTTTTAAACGCTTTTAGATTTTAATCAGGTTGTATGGCATGCACTTCAAAGCGACCCATACCTTCTAATTCTTCATCTGCGCTCACCCGAGTACCTTCACGATCAATCATCGTTTCGATCTCGATTTGTAGGCTCAGGTGTTCACCTGATGCCAGCACGGGCCCTGAGTAGGGGGCAAGTTTATCTCCAGGCCGTAGAAGCGGCTGGTTGGAAGTAGAGGTGGTTGTGTCAAGTGTGCGTAACCGAACCGGTTTTCCATCCAGTTGGGCGTCGATGATTTTCAAGGTAAAGACACCGTTTTTTGCGAAGCGATAACCCACCTCGCTGCCTTGCGAGGCCCTAAAAGACAAGGCAATTACAGTGTTTGTGCCGCAGCTAGCAGTCAGGTTGATCGTTCTTTTGCCAAGGCTCAGCAAGGACATTCCCGGGATCTGCGTAGGTTGGTCGCGGCTAAAGGATCCTAAGTCGATCGTTGTTTCGTTGAGCTGTAGCTGGCATTGCGGCTGTGCATGTGTAGGGTTCTTAACCACCCCAAGACCCAAGACCGCAAGGACGGCCAATACTCGCAACAGGCGTTGGAAGACTTTCCGGGGGGTGAGTGTGCTCAGTACTGGTCTCAATGTGTTCACCTTAAATAGCCACGCACGTTGCTTTGATGGTTTCGATGGTTTTTGACTGATCGGCATACTTGGGTTGTGAATAACGGACCTGGCAGGTTTGTTCCTCGTCGAGGACGACGTTTAACGTTTTGCCCGGCTCTAGGGTTGGGAAATAAATTTTGCCGTTGCCGATAGTGGTTGTGACGTACTGTTTGTGTTCGTTCTGTACAGCGAGGCCTTTGACCAACGGTGTGCCTTGGGAGTCTGTGACTACCAGCATGGTGCGCCGTGTGGTACTGACGTCGAATTTGATGTGGTTAACCGAGCCTCGGCTGGGCTTCAATTTTTTTATCCCATTATTGATGTCAACATTGCGCGGCAGTGATGCACCGCTGACTGCCAATTGACTCTCACGGTGAGGTGTAAGGCTAGGGGCGATGGCCTGACCAAACATATCAGTCCATACTGGCCCGCGCGGGGTCATCACTTTTACCCCCGCCAAGTCGCCTACCGAGAGCACGCCGAAGGTGTCGTCAACAGGGTAGGGTGACAATGTCACGCCACTCCCATGAGCCACCACCGCACCGGTCAGACGTGCGTTGTAATTGGTGCTGCCCTCGCTTGATCTGGCATAGCCCAAATTGGCTTGCGCGTAGCGCGGCAACAGGCTGGTCGACGCTGAAAAATTGGTACGGTGGGTGAAGTCGTCATGATCAGCCCGAAGCTGATAGTTGACGCTCTCGTTGAGCTTTTTGTTGAGTGCTACGCCACTGCGCGTGCCATTTTTGTCGGCATTGGCATAGGTTCTTATGTTGTCGCCGAAAGGAACACTGACGCTTAGTGAGGTGGTCAGGCCGTTGTCGTAGGCGCTGTTACCGATGTTTTTGCGTACACTGGCATTGAAAGTGGCACGTTTGTAAGACGCAGACCATGAGGCAGACAAGTTTTGTGCGCTTTGATTGTCAAAGGTGCGCGAGTAAGAGGTCGACAGATTAAAGTTGCCAACAACGGTATTCCCCACACCCAGAGAGAGGCCGTACTGATCACGGTTTTGGCTTTTGAAGCTGTCAACAGTCTTTAGTGCTCCGCTGGTTTCAAGAATGTCTTCAACATCGTCTGCGTTATAAACGCTGTCCAAAAAGTCACGATAGCCTTCGGTTTGTTGCGTAGTGCTCAGTCCCAAGGACACGTTCTTATGTAGCCGGGTTGACATAGAGGCGCTGATTTGGGTGCCGCGTTGCCCCAGTTTGGTGCTGCTGGAGGCTGACTGTGACATGGCCAAGGTGGTTTCTGGAGTTAGCCGATACCCTGCCGACCACGCGAGCCCCTGGTAGTGGGCGCTGCCCAATACCCCGGCCGTCAGTTGAGTACTTTGACTCACGGGCCAAGTACCGCTGGCACTCATTAGCAAGGGTTTTTCGCTTTGGTCATCGGTCGAGCGATACTGCCCGGCGGCAAATGAGTAGCCGGGCGTTGTGTCAAACGCACTGCCGTCCAGACTTGCGGCTGGCAATGTAAATGAGCTTCGTGAGCCGTTGTCTTCAATCACGGTGACGAGCACATCAAGGCGTTTATTGAGCGCAAGGTCGGTCAATAAGTAAGGGCCTTCGGCAATCACTGAGGTGTGAATCAGATTGCCGTTTTGCCGCACTTCAATCCGGCCTGGCGAGCGTGCCATGCCTTCGATGCGCACCGGGCTTTCGCCTGCACCCAGTCGCAGACTGTCTTCGGGTACTACTTGAATACCGGAAAGTGCGATTCCTGAAAAAACCGAGTTGGCAATGTTGATCTGGCCGCCCTGAACGGTAGAGTCGATGGCGCTGAAGGTGCGTTGGCCATACGCGTACAGATGATTCCATTGGCCGCCGGAGGTCGAGGTGCTGTAATTCTGGCCACTGCGAAATAGCCAATCACCGGTGTTGAGCCCCGCCACGGTATTCACGTTCTGGTACGACTTGGCGTTGCCTTTTGACTCGCTCTGCGAAGTAAAAACCTCGTAATTAAGCATGGCCGCCGTGCCACCCCGGTTGAAATAGCGATCCTCTGACTCGCGAGGTCGCAACGCATTGACTGGCACGATCAGGTGTACTTCTGATTTTCCTGGGCGCAGGTCAACGACGGTTTTTGGGAACCGGGACAAAAAACCAAGGCTGTCAACGCCCTCGACTGAGTCGCAGGCTGCATCCTTATCGGATGCGCCTTCAGGTGTTATCAGATTGGCGTTTTCCAACAATTCGGCGTTTAGGCACAACTGCCCTTCTTGATTGAACGAGGCGATCATATCGGCTTTGCGGCTACTGTTTACGAATAAGCTCACGGGTTGGCGTCCTGCGAGGAAGCGTGCAGAACGCGAAAAGAATGCCACCTGTTTGGGGTCCAATTTCCGGCCCTTCAGTCTGCCCAAGTCGTAGGTAATTTCTTTAACTGAGCTTGCACCGCTGTCAGGCTTTACTGTTTGGGCGACGGCAGTCTGTACCGAGGTACTGACGCACACAAACCCAATCAGGCGTGCAGCAGGGCGTAACAAAAGAGCTCGGTAAACGGATGCATTCATGTTGGTTTTAATCAGTGATCGAGTGTCAGTTGCTAAGGGAAACTGCACTTACTCGATAGGTGCACTGAACGGGTCGGCCGCGTAACCGTGCAAGTTGGCCGGTTTAATTTTGATGTGGGTCGCGGCTGTGCGCTGATCTTTGGGCAGATCAAGGCTCAACGTTTGGCCCGGCAAAATATAGGTATTGGGCAGCGTCACGGTCTGGTCGCCAGGCAACAGTTCCACAACAGGCAGCAATCGAATTACATAAGGGCTTGGGTTTTTAACCACTAACTTTCCTGGCGACGAAGTCCACGTCAAGTTTTTCCATGGGGTCAGGTCTTTCTTTAATCCTTTTGGACTGATGATGACAGGCATGTCATGCATCAGCGTCATGCCCACTTTTGATGACCCTGAATCAGTATTGGGCGGGATGCCCTCAAAAGTCGCACGGCGCAAGCGTTGTACGGTGGAGGGTTCTTTTTGCTCCAAAATGAAGCGAACCGATTGTGTGTCTCCTGCCTCTACCCGAGCCATGGGCGGGCTCACCACAATGATGTCCTCGTTATCACTGTCCAAATTGTAAACGGCACTGACTAACAACGAAGGCCCTTTGTCCGTATTGGTGACATTAATTGTTGCCTCGCCTTGACCTTCATCAATCAGGAGCACGGTTCTATCCGGGCTCATGCCGCTGGCGTGAGCCTGGGTAAAACCCAACATTAAAACAGGGAATAACAGCGCGGTGAGAGATAACGGGAATTTAAAACAAGTTTTCATTATGGAACCTATCGTTCGACGTGTTGAAGCGTTAATTGTTGAGGTGTCCTTAATCTGCTCGAAGAGCAAATAAGTCATGGTGCGATGGCTGATGTTGCGTAGGCCATGCGCACGTTTACCATCGACGCGATAGCAAACGTGCACGTTGCTTGTTGGTTTTTTGCAAAGATTTACAGGTAAACCATTTTGAACGTTGTTTCGCCGACAACATCAACGACGGTATTCAACTCGGCATTGATCTTGCTGGTGGGCAGTATTTCGGGGTATAGGTCGAATTCGATAACCAGATTTTTTGAAGGGTGCAGCGTTTCTGATTTATCTTTATCGGAAAAAAATATGATATCTGGCGCTCTGTTTTCATCATTAATGCTGGACTGAAAGAATTGGTCTCTACGGAAGCCGTTGTTCGCACTTTTCAGGTTGAAATGACGACCGTTATCCGTATCACGAACATCAGTCATATGCATGCGATAGCTGCCGATCAACACACTGTCCTTATTGTTAGCATCAACAAGACCAAACTGCGTAGAGGGGCCAGCACCGCCGTGCATCGTCCTGTATGAGCCGTTAAGCAGCGTATTGGCATAGGTATCGACAAGGCTCATGGACACGAATGCCTTGGCCTCGCAGTCCACGTTAAGGCTGATTTTTTTTTGTGTTGGAAGCGTGAAAGCGTGATCTTTGCTTAGCTGGCTTGGGTTGATGATGCCTAACTCGACATTCGCACCACTGTTTAAGATAAGGTTGCAGACCGGTGCACGGATATTGATATTTACCTTGAGTTTTTCGTTCTCATCAGAGCCTGTCTGTTGAAGCGCAGCATTGGCAAAGGTTGACGTACCCATAGCAAGGGCGAGCACTGATAGTAAAAAAGCCTGTTTCACGTGTGCAGCTCCGGTGTGTCCAAAGTTGGCCAAGGTTCTAAGAACCTTAAACTTATGTGACGAAAGCCAATCCTTTGCCAATCCGTTTACGTTAAGCCCGCTCTCGATATTGCATCAAATAGAGCCGGGTCACAGACCTGTAGTCCCTGTAGTCCCTGAAGGTGAAAGTGACACCGCAGAGCATAACGAGCAAACGCTAATACCCGGAGTGAATAGATGTGAATTCACTGTTGTTGATGCTTCCAGAGGCTTGAAATAGAGGGGGCAAGGCTAAATGCCGAGACGCGCCCGACCTTTTCACAGGCGGGCGCGGAGGGAGGGGTTAAGAGATTTTAAGGTTTTATGACTGTTTCCCAAGACAGAATAGGTGGTTGTCCTGATTGATAAGCCAGCTGCTCATTAACTTCATAAGCAATAGGCTTGGCTAAAATACCAGCATTGATAGCGCTTTCGGCAGGACGTAGTTTCAACGAGACCAACCATTTAGCAATCACAGGGCTAAGCTCCGAGAGCTCCGCGCGTTCAAGCGCACCGATCAAATCAACAGCGCACTGTGGCGTTGCGTACAGACCGCTGATATCAAGTGTGCATTCTCCATAGACATGCGATCCGCCCACCCAGCCGCTGTTGGATGGCACTGTAAGTAGCTTTCGACTTATCAGGGATTGAATTTCAATACTTGAGAATGTAAGTTGTTTGTTATGCCAGTACAGCTGCAGGTTTCCAGTGTTGCCAATACTCTGCAATTGCAATATAGGTGCTTTCTTGAACAGCGCTCGGCGCGTGGCAATTGCAATAATGGCTGGAATATAATTAAACGTTTCGGCACGGGCCAAGGTGATTTTTTCTACGCCCTTGTAGTCGGTGAGCACGCGCCTATACGGAAATCCTTTGAGAATGGACACTTCATCCTCATTGGGCCGCATTTCATAGTTCAGGCCAGACGGGCCTGTAAACTGTATGACTTTATCTTCACGCTCAAAAGCTGTTGTGATTTTTTCAAGCGTGAAGTATTTATTGACCTCTTTAATTGCAAACTCACTGTCCATGAGCGCCACGGCGATAATGTCATCGACGGTCACATTTTTCCGGTTCTCAAAGTGCATGATCAACTTCACGCCCGGTTTTATCGCATTTGCAATCTCCAGCATGCCGCCTGTGCCATATTGAATCGCCAGGTCAAGCCCTACCAGTTGGAACATATCCTTTGTAAATAGGATGCCGCTGAGGGTCAGTTCAAATGTACTGTTCTCTGGCATCAATATAAGCGTTTTTGAGTAGAGGGTTGTTTCGTGAGGCAATGTGAGGGCTGAAGTGGCTTTTTTGGTACTGACGTTCAGTATCAGCTCCGTGTTTGCCGAGCGCCATTTAAGGTCAATATCGGCTGGGCTGAGCGCGAGTGTAGTGACATGGGTTGCGTTTATAACAAACACTGGGGCGGGGGTCATTGAATAGGTAAACGTTATGTCTGGCGCTAACCAGTGGGCTGACGTCAAGACGCAGTGGCCCATTGTGCTACCCGGTGCGGATTGATTTTTGTAGACAAAAGCCAGTTGTTTGCCTGAGGCTGTTTTTGTCCGCAAGGGCATATCCTCAGCTAGACGCCATGCACTCGCTTCTAGTTTGCAAGCGGTGCCGGACATGCTGTTAATCCAACCCACAAAATGTGTGGCTTCAAAAGGGGCGCCTAACAGTTTTTCGAGTTCTTTGGTGGCAACGTGGTCATCGACATCGGCGCTCTTGAAGACCAAGTTGATGTCGGCGTGGCTGTACTCAGGCTGGAAAGTAAATGCCATATCCCCCTGCTGGGAAGGGATTGGTTTAAAGGTGGTGGTCAGCAAAATGTCATGTGCGCTGGACAGCAGTTGAACATTGCCCGGAATGCAAAATTCACGGCTTACCGTATGTTGGCTAAACCAGATTGAGTTCGGCCCTGCACTGGCGACCCATGCAGCACTTGCCTCACTGATATTGAGCAAGCCATTTTTGCCATTGACCAAAATTGGAAGAATACCGCTTAATTCTAAAGCGTTCGCGGCAGCGGCTAATACCTGCGCCCGCACGGGTTGAACACCGTCGCTTGCAAATATCAGAAAGGCTTGCTGTTGGGCTGTTTTGAGATTGGCGTTTATACCCAGGCTCAGGCTTTGCAGCAGTTTTTGCTGAGTTGGGCTCTGTGCGGGTAGATCTAGCCTGCACAGTAGCAATAGCTCGCTGGGCGAGTGGTTGGTCGCAAACGTGATGCGCTGATTGCCAATACGCAGCTCTGATGAGCTGACTTTCATTGTTTTGAGTAATGCCGGCTGCAGCCCCCCTAAAACGACTTTGCCATCCTTGATGGTGGTGGCTTTGAGTACATATTCGACATCGATAGTCCATTGCTCACTGGCGTTAGGGCTGGCAGAAATCTCAATGGCCAGTGGCTTATAAGCCAGTATCAATTCGTATTTTCCGCCGCCGCCCACCATGTGATAGGACAGTTTGCTTCGTGTGTCATCGTCTGAAATTGCCGGGAGAATCAAGGTTCGATTCTTTTGATCCAGTGTAACGTTGATTGCTGTTACGAATGTCTTAGCGGCATGGTGGCAAACTGCGTAATCAGAAACAAACGCATTGAAATGCCAGATCAACGCTTTGCCGTGGTAAGCGCTCAAACGTCTTAGTGCGGGTGCGGCGGCGCCCCGGTGAAAGGAGTAATAGTCGTAATCAAACGTGTAGTGCTTGTTCAGGCCTGAGGGCAGAGAAAGCAGCGCAGTGTCTGCCATGTTGATGGGCTGTAGTTTGGGATTGACCCCTAAACCGGTATACACATCCAGTTTGGCTCGCGTGTCGAGTGCCGGGCCAGACAAGTAACTGTCGAAGCCCCCCACGCGGGTATGGCCCGACCCTGAACCGGGCTGGGTACCCATCATGGTCACGTTGCCGTATTGCACGGTGTTGTTCTGGAAGTTGATCTGTGTAACAACCGCGCCTTCAGCAAACCCCCATAGCGGTTGCGTGGCGTCTTTGGGACCGATTATTTGCAGTTGTGACGGCGTTGCGACTTGTGCTTGCACGTGGTCAAATTCATCAAAGGTGTCCTGGCATGACTTGGCAATAGTGCTGAACCCCGAAACAACTGCGGGCAAACCCGCGGAGATGCCTGCCAATGGAACAGCAACGAGGCCCAAAAGTGCGCTGGCACCAGCGGCTGCCGGTATAAAACTGGTAACGATGGCGGCGACATTCACCCCGGAAGACAGCCCTGCCAATACCAGGTTGGTGCTGCTGGCAGCAATGACAACGGGATCTTTGGTGTTGGTCAAGTCGCCGATAATGCCGACGATATTAGCTGCATCCAAAAATAACCCAGCAACACTCAGTGCAGGTGCGGCGGCGTGCAGTAGCGTCAGCGCTTGTGTTAATGGCTTGATTTCGATATTCATTGCACCTGTAACCAAGCTGGCCAAGTGTGCAACATCTTCAAGCAGGCCTAATGATGGTTGAATCAGGCCCACATAGTTTTGCAACTGAGAAGACCAGGACAAGGCTGTGTCGTGTTCGCCCATGATGGCTTGCAGCAAAAATGCGGCATTGAGCGTGTGAATAGCTTCTGCTTCGCCAATACCAGGTTTGGCACTGATATGACCAGACGACGGATCCAGTTGCAGCGTACTGCCCAGCAGTGCGCTGAGTTGCTCATGTTGCGATCCAAATTCTTCGAATATGTCCTCTTGAGTAGGGAGCCACTGGTGGTCCCCTGTTGCTTCGTGAATGAACAACACCTCGTGCCCCGTTTCTATGGGGCGCGTCGTAAAGGTAGCATGCCACTCTTTGTCGAGGTTATTGCTGGCATGTAAATCAGCGGCTGCCTCGTTCCACTCTTCGCTTAAGTTGGTGAGGGTTAACGCTTGAATGACTTTCTTTTCCACATCGGTTCGATAAGACGCTGGTTTGTCCTGAAGGAACAGATGTTCGCGTATTTGCTGGCTGTTCATTTCATGGAGCACGTTAAGTTGCTCCTGAGAGGCAGCGCCTAACTGTGGAAAAGATTTCATGGCTGCATCAATACCGTGAGCGGCCTCTGTAATCTCCGCCATGCTAATGGGCAGCTTGGTAATACTGTCCGTTTTAGCGTCCCACGACAGCTCGACCTTGGTTAGCAAGCCTTCAATGGCGGCCACTTCTTTATCCAGCCACTGGCCATTGAAGTAGATTTCTTTTTTACCGTTTTCGGTTACCCGAAGCGGATATTGATAAGCCACGATTGAAAACTTGTCACGGGCAATGCCCAGCGTCTCTGATTGGTTTTTCATCCATTGTGTAACATGCCCTGGCAGCGTGTCGGTAATGGGGAGCGCAGCATCGTACAGTGCACAGCCGACAAGGTTGAGCTTGAGGCTGGTTGCTTTTGCAAGGTGACCTCCTGCGGACTCAAACACGTCGCTCAAGGTTTGAGTGATTTTTTCCAGGTTCATTCCGCCTAGCGTGGGGGCACCGTCCGTGGTGGTGCCGTGCCCAACCAGGGTAATGCGCACCGCACCTTCATTTTCCAGTACAAGCGGGGGCGCGTAGCGATACGTTTGCTCCGCCTCTGACCAGGTGAGCACACCAGGGGAGAGCGTATCGCCCAGTTGCAGCCACTCACTTTGCTTGGGGTGTTTGCTAAACAAGTTCTGCGCCGATTGAAAGCACACATCATCGCCTTGTAACTGAACGATCAGCTGCTTTTCATAGTGGAAACTGTCAAATTCTAGCGCGCCGTGTTGTTCGGCAAGGGCGTGCAATTGCTCGACCGACGGGCGGGCCCAATGCTCAATGCCGACGCCTGCAAGGCTATCAATCAATGCCTCTGCATGTGTGCTGAGCGCTAGGTAAGCGTCAGACAGTGCCGCCGCTGTCTTGAGGGTTTGCACCTCTTTAGGGGAGAACTTATCAAGGCGCAGGAGAAAACCAATCGCATCTGGGGTTAGTGATGTTCGGGAATCGAGTCTATCGAACAATTCAGTGCGAGTGTCGTGGGTTTCTTGGGGTGTTAAGCCTATACCAAGCTTAGATTTTTCGAGAACAAAGGCGAGCTCGACATCTTGTTCTATTGCCCATGAACTGAACTTCTCTTCGACCGTACTCAGGCTGGCAATGGAGGTGTCGTGAATGATTGCGGCACCTGTATCACTGCGACCGATAAGTGTGCCAATAATTCCTGGACCGGTCAGCGCAAGCGTGGCGGTTTCTATAGGCCGCCTTGGAAAAATGGAGTCTTGATAATAGTTTCTAAGCTTTGAGATGATCGCGAAGTTGATGTCGCGCTCCCCAAATTGCCTGTCAATGTCGTTCTCCACCTCGTGGGTTAGCGTCGTCGATGTGACGGGGAATCCCAATTTTCCATTGAACATCTCCAGCATGGCATAACCGTCAATAAAGGCATCAAACATCCTGTCAGGGAAGAGGTTTGATTTTTCACACCCCATTTGAGAGTTAGTGTAGCCATCACGGGTATTCGCTATATGGAAAACCCCAGAGCTTAAAGAGTCCAAGGGGTTAAACAGTTGATTGCTGTTCATGTGGTTTTGAATAAAAACTATTTGGTCTTCATTCAAACGACTTCGCAAACCTGTGGTCTTGGAACCTGGCAGGTTGAGGATTTTTTCAATTTCAATATAAATATCAGCGCCGTAAGTTTTGTCGAAGGGTTCTTCTAACGTAATCTGTGTGTGCTGATCCGTTACGTGTTTGCTGGGGAATAGGTCGGTGCCGCGAATTAAATCCAAATTGAGAGTGGGTAATAAATCCATGTCGATATAGATGCCGCCATATTCGTGGAGGGCTATAAACCTGACCAGATCTGATGCCGCAGCCAGATTACCCCGGTCGTTGAGTTCTTTATTATAAATAGCACGTAATTTTTTGCCTCTTGCGGGATCTTTTTTCGAGAAGGTTTCAAATAGGTCTGATACTTCCTGGTATTTTCTATTTTTGCGGTCTTTAATAATCGCATTCTTTTCATATTCTACGATATCTATCTGTTGTTCATATTCATTTCTTTTTGAGGGGCTTAAGCTCTCGGCCAGTAACCGGATAGTCTTTTTTCGCTCCTCGTCATTGCTGTGTGGGTGTATTTCTCTGATGCTCTTCTCAAACACCACGGCTTTTTCATAATACTCCAACGCTGTCCAGGCAGGGTTGCTCTCTAGGCTGATGTTAAGAAACTCGTTACGAAGTGTTTTGACTGCCTTGTTGTAGAGCGCTACCAACAGGTTGTCGGTATCTACCCACGTGGTGGGTGTATATATTTTCTTTGGATCGACCGTTTTCCAGACACCTAGATAAGACTGGGCAATGAAGGGTAGAGGGCCTCCCACCCAGACGGTATGGAGGTATTTTTTTTTATTGAAAAGTTTGTTATGAATGCCCGTGTTATCTGGACCGTATCGGGTGGGATGCATGCTTAACTCCATATAATAATATGCCGTGTGGCGGCTGTTTTTATGGCATGGATGACAAGCGGTTAATAGTGAAATTACTGTGTTTCATCCTTGTTATTTTGGATTCATGTTGTCTCATGCACTGTTGTCGTACTGCACAGTGCACCTGTTGGGAGATAACAAAATAGAGGGCAGTGGCAATACATGCTTAAGACACTGGTTGAAGGTCAGGTTTCAGCCGTTTGTGCGTAGGAGGTAAAACTGACAGGCATAAAAAAGACCTGCCATTAATCATTCAATTAGTGGCAGGCCAAACGGATGAAACGCTAGCTTTAAGCCATTCGCCTACATGTAAACCATCTTGAAGGTGGTTTCGCCGACAAGGTCAACGTCACGGCCAAGATCAAGTGTGGAAGCAGGCAGGATGGTAGGAATAACATTGAATACGGCGTTAATTGTATTTGCGTAGACATTGCCATCCCCGAACACCATGGTTTCTGGCTCTACGCCCGTTGCGGTTTTACTGGAGAATATTTCATTTGTTCTACCTCGCCCAGCGGCACTCATGCCAGGCTGGCTGACAGCACCGTCGATGGTAGCGTTGAGTGTTTTGATTTCAATTGTATAACTACCAAATAACTTGGTCTCAGCTGGGTTGGATACGTCAACTAGACCAAACTGTCGAGTAGGGTCATGACGCATGCCAGGGGCATTTTTTGCACGCAAAATATCTAGGTATTTATCTTCGACTGTCATTCGAACCAGTGTCTTGCCCTTGCAATCAACAGTCATTGTGACTTGTTGTGCTGGCAGGGTGTAAACGCTGTGCAACGTTAATTTTGTAGGTTCGATTACGCCGAAATTGGCAGGCTGACTGTCGTTCAAATTAAAGTCGCAAATAGGTGCAGCCACAAAAGCAGAGACCTTCATAGTCTCTGAGTCTTTGCCTGTTTTGCCTGTAGCAGCATTGGCAACAAGGGGGGAAGCCATGGCAAGAGCGAGCGCGGGAATGACAAAAAGCTGTTTCAAAGTAGTACTCCGGTGTATCAATAATTGGCAAGGCTCACTGCAGGAGCTTTATAACTGGGGTGTGACGAATGCCAATCCGTTGCCGATCCGTTACTTATACTGTGAGTGTTACGTTATAGAGGTGACACGTTATTTGTTACCTGAATTCCTGTCAGGTAGTCACCCATCACCAACGAATTACAGATAAACCATTGAGAATGCTACTTCCCCGACGATGTTGACGTCAGCGCTTGATGCATTCCAGTCGTTGCGGGGCAGGAACTGAGGTTCGATTTTATAATCAACGTTTATGTCGTTAGTGTAAAAGCCATTGCCATCTTGCAGCACCAGAGTCTGCTGTTCTCGGACACTGTCACTTTTGGTGCTGAGGAACACGCCGGTATGACCACCGCCTTGCACGTGAAGGTTTTTGGTTGCAATAACGCCGTCGGTTACTGTAGTGATGGTCGGCGTAATAATGTAACTACCTACCAGTTGCTTCGTGCTGTCATCGACCAGACCAAATTGACCAGAAGGCCCGTGACGGCTAACAAACAATGAACTGTGCTTACCTGCCCACAGTTCATCGGCGTAAGCATCTTTTACTTCGATTCTGGTCAGGGTTTTGCCCGTGCATTTCACGGTGAAGTTACCTGCAACCGGAACAATAGCGCCTGCTGTTACGGCGGTTGCATTCAAAATGCCCGGGGCAATGTTGCCAAATTTAACTTCGCCGCTATTGGGCATTTCAAAATCGCACACAGGTGCATTGATTTTGGCTGTGACATGCAGGGGCTCTTGGTCCTTGCCTGTTTGCGCCTCTTTGGCATGGACAGCGAAGGAAGAACCTATAGCGAGGACAAGGGCGGAAATTACGTAGATTTGCTTCAAGGGTGTTGCTCCGATGTGTCAAAAATTGGCAAAGGCTCTTATTCACTGAGCCTTATAACTGGTGTGTGACGAATGCCAATCCGTTGCCAATCTATTTTGCTCTAACTGTCACGTCCGCTACGTTCATTAGTTTGTCTGCGTAGGGTCATACATCCCTGATTCCGTCAGGTAGCAATGACGGACAAAGCGTAAAGCCAACCCTTGCCAAGGTAGAGTGAATAGCTATGAATTCATAGTTTGTGATGTTTTTGTGGCTGCTCAGGTGCTCTAGCGCCTGAGCGTTCGAGGCATGGCAGCGCGCGCTGCCTCTATGCCTTCGTGCCCTAAGGGCTCAATTGATATGGATGCTCACCAATGATTTGACCTTGCGATCGAGCGCAACAATGCCTTCGGGCGTATCGGCCTGACACCACGCGTCCACTGCTAACACCTGCTCAACATCGCGGTTTACTGCTGTGCCCGGCACGAATCAAGAGCGGGATGCGAGTGGGCTAAAGATAATGTCAGCACCGATCGAAATGTTGCCCTTATTACGCGTGTATTACGCGTGCCACTCGAACGAATTCTGCAGATTAAGCGTGTATAAAATAAAGGCGCGTATAGGCAGTCAGCGCTTTTAGGTAAGGAGTTGGAGTCAGTACATTGTTTTGGTGCTGAACGCTAAACGTTTTAGATTAGGGGGGGCTCTAGTGCTTAGCGATAGCTTTCGGAACCTGTTGAATTGTGCCCCTTTGTTCGATGTTGCCGAGATCCACGCATGAGGGGGGTGGGATGGGCGGCCTTCGCGCGACGCCGCGGCATCCAGGCTGTGCTTATAGTTACATCAAGTGAGTGAATAATTATGAATTCACCACTCATCACCTCGCCTCTACACCAATCTGCTTTATGATTGGCATTCAATCGGGCAGTCAATAAATCATTATCGTAGCCATGAAACAAACGGGTTCACTTCATTCGCCCGTCTGTGAGTGTCATTCAGATTTAGCCCTGCAGTTCTAGAAACGACTTTACCTAACAGGTTGATACGTGAAAGCAATCAAGCGCGTTCTTAAGCGTGGGCGTTCTGTTGAGCGCTCATGGGCAAACTCTATGTCTTCAATGTGGTCTCAGGTAGCAGTCGCGCAAGTCGCGCTTTGGTTGATCGTAGCATTACTGATGGTTTGGGCGTCGCTGTACTCGGTGGAGCATTTGGCGAAAATGTATGTTTTTGAGCGCCTGAGCAGTATTGTCGATTTGAGCAATGGTAACTTCTCTGGTTTCGAGCCCGGCATGTTGAGTGAGTTAAAAAGCTTGGGTAACTATGAGGCCATCGGTGAGGAGTGGCCTTCGCTATTGGCTAAAACCTATGCCTTTATAGAGTACTGTATTTTATTATTTGTGTCGGCCGCTGGGGTATGTACCATTATTGGCCTTTATAAGGTTTTCACCTCGGTCTATACGTATTACTTTTCGATGCAAGCTAGGTTTTGCAGAGGCTTGGTTAACGGTGAGTTGAGCGTGCATTATCAGCCGATAGTGAATATGCGCACTGGCCTTTGGGTAGGCGCTGAGGCATTGCTACGCTGGACTCATAAAGGACAGGTGATAAGCCCTGCGGTATTTATACCGTTGATCGAACGCTCCGGCATCATGCCGTTGACAACCCGTTGGATTTGTCAGCGCGTTATTGAAGATTACTCGTGCCTGCTGTGGGCATGTGATGAATTTTATATCAATATAAACTTGTCCTCTCAGGATGTATCCGACCCCACGTTCCCTGCGTTTGTTCAACAATTATTGAGCCAATATCGCCTCCCGGCGTCACGCATTGTATTTGAGGTCACTGAAGGTGTCGTACTTGATAAACGCGAAGCCATCCTGCATTTGAATCAATTGCGCGACCAGGGCCATAAGATCGCCCTGGATGACTTCGGGACGGGTTATTCCAATTTGTCTTATCTGGATTTCCTGCCTTTGGACATTCTTAAGATTGACCGTTGCTTTGCGAGCAAAAAAGATCAAGGACGCGCCAATACGATTTTGGTCCATTTGCTGAATATGGCCAGACACCTGAAACTCAACGTTATCGTCGAAGGGGTCGAAACACCCGAGCAAGTGGAGCGCCTGCTTGCCTTAGGGGCAGTCACCGCCCAAGGTTGGTTTTATTCAAAGGACTTGACTGCAGAAGACTTGGTGCATGGGTATTTCTCGTTAGTTCATCCGGATATGAACCGAGTGATCTAAAGAAATAGGTACTCACCGTTATCATTGCAAGGAAATGAGCATGCAGTCATCGATTGACCCGACGTCGAGCGATAAGGGTATTCAAGCGGAAGCTAAAAAAGTATTAATCCTGTGTGCTTCTGAAGGGCGGCAAGTTATATTTTGGCCCTCGCACAATACGCTGGTTATTCATGAACATAATAACCAGCGCAAAGTTGAGCTGGGGTACAGTTCCAGTCGCATCCTGGAAATTCTGATTGACCGGGCAGACACCATTGTCAGTCGCGATGAAATCTTTGCCTTTGGCTGGCCTGACCGTATCGTTGGGCAGAACAGCCTGAACCAGGCTATTTCAACCATTCGCGAGCTGCTGGCCGATGATGAGCATCGTGAGATCATCCAGACCATTCCGCGAAGGGGTTACCAGTTCAACTCCGAGTTCTTGGTTGCGCCTGGGCAAGTTAGCGACATGAGCGCTCCGGTTCCTTTAACATTGGGCGTCGCACCAAGCCCGCAAGTGCCGCAGGGTAGGCTCTCATGGCTGAGAAGCTGGCTAAGCACTGAGAGTATTTTGATGGGCGCGACGCTGATATTGGCGATGAGTTTTCTTTGGCGGATTGATTGGAACCTTTGGCTGCAGCCGGACTTTGTCAAAGAAACAGACACGCAAGGTTTGCTGACCGTGTGGTACACCGGTGCAACTACGCCGGAAGTCGAGAGGCTAAAAGTCAGCATGGCACCGGTGCTACGGCGCATGGAAAGTTTGTTGGAAGTGCCTGGCACAGTGATTTTAAATACGATGCACAGCTTTTACGAAATCCTTTGCATCAGTGGCAGTACGGTGGAGTTTGTTTCAGTGCATAATTCGAAGTTAGCCCTCTTGACCGACGAACAGTTAGACAGGTGCCTGAAGTGAGCAAGCGCAGTATTGGACTGCTGGTGGGCATCGTGGTACTCGTGGCCTTGCATTTGATGTATTCATCAGCATCGCATAAAGATTTACTTAAAGGCGCTTGTTTCACCACCGGCTCGATGATCATGAGCAGCGGTGAAGTCTTAAATGTGCTGATCAGGCTTCAATCGCATGGAAATCAAATTCATGATTTTGAGAAAATCAACTCTGATAGCCAGAAGTTTTCATTTGAGCTGGTTAATAACTTCTTCGGTAGTGCACGATTTATGACTAATCCAGTAGGCGGTAATGAGCTGCTTAGAAGCATGTCAGTGCGGGATCGAGACGTCGCTTTTAACTATGCTTATTTATCCAGTTATGCTTCACAATTGACATTTTATAAGTTAGAGCTGAACCCGGACACGCCGTGTTTCTATATCAAAGAGCTGGAGCGCGTATTGTGTCTGGGCAGCGAGCGCAGTCGCGATATTTCATCACGCTGAGCTCACCCACACTGGCAAAACCCCCGCAGGTGCTACTGCTCGCCGTGTTCGAGCAGGTTCAGATAATGGTCAATCAACTCAACGCTTTGTATCGGTGAGTTATGTCCTGCGATAATCGTTTCAACGGGTAATTCACCGCTGCTGATCAGCCCTTGCAATTTCTTCAGGGTTTTCGGGTACTCACTGCGATTGGCGAACGTCATGTTACCCAGCTTTTCCTTGAGGATGCAGTTTCCATACAAGACACGTTCTTCTGGAAAGTACACAAAAATCCCATCTTCCGTGTGAGACGCGCCTAAATACAGCGCTCGAACATGACCGCTTTGCAAGGCGAAGTCGCCCGGGTAAACCTGGTCCGGAAGGCTTTGTTCCAGGACCGGATAATGTTCCATCCCTTGCCGGGTAAAGTCGACAATACTGCGCCACTGGCTTTTTTCCAGGTCATAGGTCATCTGTGTGGAGACAATACTGGCGCCGAGTTTCTTCCAGTAGGCGTTACCTCCCGCCCGGTCGGTGTGGTAGTTGGTGTTGATTACCTCCTTGATGGGCAGGGGGCTGATTTTTCTGATTTCCTGCTCCAGCTTTTCAGCGGTGGCGGGAGTCCAGGTTGCGCCGATAACCGTAATGTGTTGCGCGCCAATGTAGACCATTGAGTTCTCCTGCACATACTCCTTGTCTTCAACGATGTAGAGCGGGCCTTTGAAGTGGGTAAGGGTCAAGTCACTCTGGTTAGCGAAGACCTGGGAGGTTATGCAGGCCAGGCTGATGGCTGACAGGATATTAATAAGCTTCATAAGTTTCTCAGGGAAAGAGTTATACAATACAGGCGTATGTCTCACATGTTCTGATCAGCAGTGAGGGCGCGCCTAGACTCAGGCATGTTCCACTCCTTGCAAAGTGAATAACCGTGAATTAAGAATTAATGCGGGGCCAGCATGTGGCTGGCTCGACTGCGAATTCCGGGCGTCAGTGCAGGCGTGCTGTTAATCTGAGCTGCTTGAGGGTTCTGGCTGCACAAGGGGGGGTGATAAGTTGTTAATTTCTTTGGTTGATTAGTATTTTAGTTAAGCAACAGTCGTCGCGTGTGTAGGATTGTCGGATAAAAAGTTTCCTATAGTTTATCTGACTGAAACGCTGGGGTACTGATGTTCAAAGTCATTGTTATTGATGGGCAACCGCTTGTGCGAGCGGCTATTAAATCGATTCTAAGTCAAGATGACTTCGCCTGGGTAGCAGAGGCTAGTAATGGTACCGATGGCCTTGCCTTGGTACGTGAGCATAAACCTGATTTAGTGATTTTGGATATCCAGCTCTCCGGAATCGCGGGATTGGAGGTGATGCAGAAGATTTACAGCTTCGATAAGAGTATTGAAATCCTGGTGCTGACATCCTGTGCGGCGCGCCATTATTACAATCGTTGCCGTGCGGCGCGCGCGTCGGCGTTTTTGTCGAAAACGTGCACGGTTGAAGAGTTGCAAAGGACCGTCAACCTGTTAATGAAAGGCGGGGCTTATGTGCCTCATGGCATTGATCGACTGCCTGCGGTCAGTGACAGTTTCGCCAATGAGGCGCTACTTATCAATACGCTTTCCAACCGCGAGTTAATGACATTTGAGCTGCTTGTGCGGGGGATGAGTAATAAGGAGATAGCCAACCATTTGCAGCTAAGCAACAAGACAATCAGCACCTACAAGGCACGGCTACTGGAAAAGCTCAATGTCTTTTCTCTGGTTCATTTGTTCGAAGTTGCCAAGCGTAATGGCTTCGCGGACTAGATTGCTTTACGAAATATCAACAGTGACATCAACCCCGTCCTATTTTTACACAACTTATGATTAGTGACAGCCTGAGCGTTAATTTGGCGTTGGCCTTGCCCAGGCGCGAGTTGAATTTAAGAGTATTACAGGTTCGACGTAACCGTCCATGTTCATCCTACCTTTCCCTGCACACGCGCCACTTATAGAGGCTTCAGAGAAAATGTCGATTTTGGATCAGATATCCCATCGTTCGATTCAGTGGACTGATTGGCGTTGGCAGCAGAAAAGTGCCGTGCGCGATGAGCCATCGCTTCGCAAGGCTTGCGGCGGTTGGAGTGAAGAGGTGACTGCTCATATTGAACGCAACTTGCAAGATCGCAAGATGCAAATTACGCCGTACTATATTGATTTGATTATGCGTTCGCTCGATAGCGGTCAGGTGACGGACCATCCGCTGTGGCGACAGGTTGTGCCTTACTGGAATGAAAACGTGCCGGGTGACTATGACGGCACGTCGGAGAACTGGGAGTTGCATCATGAGATGAAAACCCCCATCTGCCAGCACAAGTACGATAACCGAGTTATCTTGCGGATGACCAACACCTGCAACGCGTACTGTCAGTTCTGCTTCGAAGCCCTGCGTACCTTGCAGGTCGATACCGAAAAGGCCAATGCCAACACCAACTCGTTCCTGGACTCGGTGGAGTACGTACGCAACAACCCGGCCATTGAAGAGGTCATCCTCAGCGGTGGTGACCCGCTGATGCTGTCCGACCGCCGATTGGAAGAGAACCTGGCAGCGTTGCGCTCGATCAGTGACGACCTGTTGATCCGTATTCATTCACGTGCCTTGAGCTTTAACCCCTTTCGCGTCACCGATTCGTTGATCGCAATGCTGGAGAAGTACAAGGTCAATGCCTTCGGCGTGCATGTGTGTCACCCGCTGGAGCTCAGCGACGATTTTGCCGCTGCGGTTAAACGTATCCAGAGTGTGGTGCCGATTGTCTTCTCCAATATGCCATTGTTGCGGGGTGTCAATGATGATGAAGCCACGTTGCATAAGCTGTTCATCGATCTTTATCGCTTGGGTGTAAAACCCTATTACCTGTACCACTTCATGCCGTTTTCCCCGGGCGCATCCGAGTATAAGGCCTCTATCGGCCACGCCATCGCCATCATGGGACGTCTCAAACGACGGGTCTCCAACATCGCAATGCCCGAATATGTGCTGCCGCACGCACAAGGCAAGTTCACCGTCCCGCTGCTGGATTTTGAGAAACCTGAAGATCTGCCGCACTTCGAAATCCGCGACGGGCAGCGCTATTACTGCTTTCGTAACTGGGAAAATCAATGGTGCAGTTGGCATGACGCCTGAACGGACTTACGGATTGAGGCAGTACCCATGATGAACCAAGACGCTATTCTTTTTATTGATATCGATGACAGTGCTTCTACTCGTTACCGCTACCGTGAACCACACTTTGCCGTCGCCCGTGAGCAAGGGCTGAAATGTTTGACGGCCGGATTATTGGGACGTCGTCATTTGCAACGGCTGTGTGATGACAGTGATCAAGTGTTCTTGCTGGAAACGCTCAGTGAAACGGCCATTATTGAGTTAATCGGTGAACTGGATGGGCGATACAACGTGCGCGCGATCTTCTGCCAGGCAGGTCACCCGTCTGCTCAAGGTGAGGTGGGTTGCATAGTCGCGCGCGTCTGCAAGCAGCTCGGTCTGGTGTACAGCCGCCCGGAAGCGATAGCAGTGTGCAATAACAAGTTCCTGATGCGCGGCGTGTTGAAACAGCATGGGCTGCGTTCGGTGCCGTCCGCGCTGTGCAACGACGAACAGGAACTCCAGCAAGGTGCTGCGCACGTGGGCTATCCACTGATCGCCAAACCTCCCTTTGGCGGTGCCTCGGCGTTTATCAAGAAGTGTTCCAACTGGGCGGAGCTACGCAGCCACTATGCGCATTTTGTAAGTGATCATGGCGCCGCGGCTTATGCGGACTTCTACGGCTGCGCGCACGCCTTGCCGTCTGAGGAAGGGCTTGGGCGTGACTATGTGCCAGGGCGTAGCATCTTGCTGGAAGGCTATATTCCCGGCATTGAAGGCAGTGTGGAATGTGTGATTGCGGGCGAACGGGTCTACCCGCTGCTGATCAATGAAAAATTACTGCTGACCGAGCGCAGCGGCACGGTCCTCGAGAACCTACTGATTTCTCCACCGACGTCGTTCAACCAGGCTCAGTGCGCACAGATCCGTCAGTATGCCGTTGACTGCTTGAACGCTACAGGGTTGACCAACGCCGTGGTGCATTTCGAGTTCCGGATGACTGAGGCGGGGCCTGTGGCCATTGAGATCAACCCGCGCCTGGGCGGCCTCTATGTCAACGCGGCATTCCGTGACATTGCGGCAATCAACCCTTACCACGTGTATCTCTCGCTACTGCTGGGCGAGCAGGGGATAGATGTGCAGCTGGGTGCCGCAGTGCAAAAGGTCGCCGACGCCCCGCAACGTTACGCGATGTTGGCGATCTATCCGGATCACAGTGGTCACTTTAAAGGTATTGAAGGTACGGGCTATCTGGCTGAAAACGAGCAGGTACTCGAATATGCCCAGCAAGAGGCCGGCGTTTGTATCGATGCAGATATCGAGGAACACTACTTGCTCAAATGCTGGGCCAAGGTTGACGATGCCGCAGACGCCCATGCCTTGCATGATGCGATAAAACAACACTTACGTGTGATCATCGATATGCCGGACGCAGGATAGCGCTATGGACATCTCACAGATTTCAGCGCACCTGCGCGAGCATCAGTACTGCCATCGCCGAGACTTTCGCGAGTTGATCGATGCTCAGCCCGGCGACGAGCAAAGCTTTCGCGCGTACTGGAACAATCTGGTGCGCGACGAGGCGTTCAGGGCGTACACCCATCGCGAGCGGCGCATTTTACGCTATCGCTTGTCGCCGTCCCGCCAGTTACAGATCGACAGGGATGCCGCGTTCAAATCGACGGTCACCTATGCCGTTAATTACCGCCAGGGCGTGAACCACCTAAGCTATTGCGAGGAGGGCTTTATCGAGCATCCACTCATGCGGAAGTTGTTGGCCACCGACCTTGCGGTGATTGCACCGCATCTTGGCGATCAGGCCTGCACGATTGATATTCATCAGTTCCGGGTACGGGCGGATGGGCAGTCGAGGAGCCCGACGACCTCAGGGATTCATCAGGACGGTTTGGATTGGGTGTTCATGCACTTTATAGGCGAGCGCAATACAGTGCCGGTGGTATCGCAGGTGTTTGCTGACGAGACGGAGCAACGCTGCATGCTCGACGTGGCAATGGAGCAGTTTCTCGAAACCATCGTGATCAATGATCGTGCTTACTTCCACCGCGCCGGTGACGTGAGAGCGCTGGTCGACACCGGGCCCGCCTGGCGCGATGTACTTCTGGTCAGTCTACGTAGGGTCGAAGAGGCGCAGCCGACATGAACGATGATCGACAGTTGTACCTATCGATCCGCAACGCACGCCTGATCATCTTTGCCCGCGGTGTTTCGGATTTCGGTGCATTCCTCAACCTGGTAGCGCTCTCCACCTATGTGTACTGGCTTAGTCAAAGCGTGGTGTTTGTCAGCATTTTCCTGGCGTGCCGGGTCACCGGCGGAATTGTCGCCAGCCTGTTTGGCATCCCGTTTTTTCGCCGCTTCGCCGGCCGTGGCACCTTGGCTGGGCTGGACTTGGCGAGGGCGTTGTTACTGATGCCGTTGTTGGTGCTGATACCGGCCCATCAACTTAACCTGTTGCCTTTTATCGCCTTTGGTATCGGACTGTGCAATTCGCTGTTCGCCATCGGCCTCAATAGCCAATTGCCCACCTGGGTCGCGCCAGAGCAACGGGTGAATACCAATGCATGGATCACCTCGGCGGCGGCCACCGGTGCGGTTTTCGGCAGTTTGCTCTCCGGCTTGCTGATCGCCACGGGAGGATTTGAAGCGGTGTTTGCCGCCAACATCGCTACCTATGTGATCGCCGCTTGCCTGGTTTTGCCTTTGCGCGCGCTGTACCGCTCGACCGTTGCCGCCCATCGCGGGCTCTCCGCCGAATGGCAGGAGTTGACCAAGGGGCTACGTGGCGCGCCGGTGCTGGCCGCCATGTTGCTGATCAGCATGCTCGACACCCTCGGCAGCGCGGCGCATAACGTCGGCTGGCCGGTACTGTCCCAGCTGATTTCGCCTGACACCGCGAAAACGGTCATGGGCTATCTGCTGGCGGTCTGGGCTTGTGGCAAGTTCGTTGGGGCACGACTGGCCAGCGTCGTATTGAGAGGCCGTAGCACCCACAGCATGGAGCGTTTATTCATGCTCGGCGTAGCGCTGATGTCCAGCGGTTTTGTCCTTACCTTTCAGCAAACCGAGCTATGGCTGGCACTGCTGCTGGTAGTGTGGGCGGGGTTAGGGGATGGGCTATCCGAGGTGGCGCTGATCTCTCGTGCGCAAAGCGAGCCTGATAGTCTGCGTTTGCCGTTATTCAGCTTATTGACGCTGATTCAGATGGCGGGCTTCGGCGTGGGGATGCTGGTGGCTGGGCCGTTCTATTTGGCCTGGACGCCGGCCCAAGTGATAATTTTATTCCATGGCTTGCCTTTAACTGCGCTGGTCATCATGGCGCTATGGATGAGAAGGCGAGCTTAGTTGCGTGAGTTGTCTCGGTTGCCTGTGTTAGATGCTACCGGAAGGATCGGCTGAATTGAGCTTAATCACAGCTATTCACTTGCTGTTGCGTCAGCTGTTTATGATGATTGGGCAAGGAAACGTAAATGTTACTGCTTTCTTTGCGCAGCTGACCATTAAGACCGGTAGCCATACGGACGGTGACTACTCAGGTGAGCGGCAGGCTGGCAGCTGTACAAGGTTTGGAAGATGGATTCTACGCAGGTAGAAACGCTGATCACGCAAAACTCTGAAATCGTGGACTACATGCGAATGCCACGGGGTAGATGTTTCGACTGTGCGGTAAAAGTGGCGAGTATATTACGCGCGTGCAACGTCCGGCATCGCATAGTAGGCATGTTGAAATGGGATTCTTTCACCCGTGAGACCGATACGCACTTTGTCGTGGCTGTCTATGGTCTGGAGGATGCATTTAAGCGTGACAATCCAGGACTGCAGGCCACTGCTGGAGTACTTCCAGCGCTAACGAAGTTGTTTAATGATTCGAGTGGCGCGAAGGCCGGAGTTTCGAATTTTCCGTGGTTTGGCGTGTCTGGCATTATTCGCATTCTATTGCTGCGTTGAAATGCTGTGGATTAATTCCATTCAATATTGATGTAAGTTGATGTGGTGCTGAATACCGCGCCGAGCATCTTTACGCCTTGTGATAAGTAAACACTGAGATCGCTCTGCGCTTATGAATTATGTAGATGAATATGTTAGCGCGCTCAGTAATCGCTCCTGTGGCCGCGACCTTGAGTATACGGCCGAATTCGTCGAGCTGGAGCAAGCTTCACGCACAGCCGAAACTGTTGAATACGGCGAGCATGTGTATGTCACCCAGGCTATAGATTGGCCGCACGTTGAGGCCCTATGTCGAGGTTTGTATGAACAGACACTGGACCTGCGGGTGATGGTGATTCTGGCGCGTGCGTTGCTTGACCGCTGTGGCTTGAATGGTTATCTGGGCGGTTTGCGCCTGGTGGCCTGGCTGGTGCGGCAACGCTGGGAAAGCGTGCACCCGCAATTAGTCGCCGAGGATCAGTTCGATCCATTGATTCGGATTAATACCCTGGCAGAGCTGGTGGTACCGTCCACCGTGATTGGCGTGCTCAAGCGTCAGGTATTGGCACGCACCGAGGACGGCCAAACCCTCTGCCTTGGGGACCTGGACACTATTAGTAGCACTGAGGGCGCGCAGCATAACGAGCAGTTGGCACTGTTGACCCAGTTGATAGAACCCAACTGCTCGACTGAATTAATGCGCAGTCTTGGGCTGATAAATGCTTTGCGCACTGTGTTTGATGAAATGACGGCGGATCTGGACGAAAAAACCGCTGTGCAGGGGATTTCACCTTTTCTTGGCTTAAGCAAATCGTTGCAAAAGTGGGGACGGGTGATCGAAGACCGTTTACGTTTAGTCGTGACGAAACGGCCATCGGTACAACCCTCAGAACGTGCATCTTCGGTCCCAAGGGCCCAAAACCACGAACGCACTGGCTCCACTTGTGACTCTCGGGAGGACGTGGTTCGCGCCTTGGATGCGATCTGCTCGTACTACCAACGGCATGAACCTTCAAGCCCGGTTCCCTTTTTGATTGCCAGGGTTCGCCGAATTACCACCATGAGTTTCATCGATATTATCGAGGAACTGGCACCTAACTCTGTTACCGACTTGCGCCGCTTGGGCGGCCGCGTCGCGGATTAATTAAACTTTTATCAGGTCGAGTCGTATGTCGAGTAATAACAGCGGTCAAAAATTCATTGGCCGGAACCGTGCGCCACGCGTGCAAATTGAATATGAAGTTGAACTGTACGGTGCAGAGAAAACCGTCGCCATTCCGTTTGTTAACGGTGTGTTTGCTGATTTGTCAGGGGCGAATCGCAGTCTGTTGCCAATGTTCTCTGAACGTAAGTTTCTGGATATTGATATTGATAACTTTGATGACCGCATGGGGGCGATCAAGCCTCAAGTAAAAATGACGGTGCCGAATAAACTCAGCGGTGACGGCCACCTGGCGATTTCCCTGAGCATGAGCACGATGGAAGATTTTTCCCCGGGTGCGGTCGCACGCAATGTCGAACCGTTGCGCGAGTTACTTGAAGCGCGCAATCAACTGGCAAACTTGTTGACGTACATGGATGGTAAAAGCGGTGCTGAGCAATTGCTGGCTCAATTACTGGAAGACCCGGTGTTAATGGCCTCGTTACTGGCACAGAGCAATCCGCCTGCCGATGCGGCAATGGATGTTTGACGCGTATTTTCCATTCTTATTTGAGCAGGTGTAACCCATGTCTGGTGTTGTTCAGCAGTCCATTCCAGTCGTCGTCTCCAACAGTGAGTTTAATGATCTGTTGCAACGCGAATTCAAACCTCGCAGTGAGCAGGCCCGGGGCCTGATTCAGTCGGCCGTGCATACGCTGGCCAAGCATGCATTGCGCAATACTCAGCTGATTGCCGATGACACGTTAAGTACCATTTCAGCGTTAATCGCCGAGATTGATCAAAAACTCGCCGAGCAAGTCAATGTTGTGTTGCATCACCCCAATTTTCAAGCCGTTGAATCGGCCTGGCGGGGCCTGGAATATCTGGTCAGCAACACGGAAACCGACGAGCAATTGAAAATCAGGTTTTTCAATGCATCGAAGGCTGAAGTCGCTCATGAGTTGAAAAAATTCAAAGGCGCGGCGTGGGACCAAAGCCCGCTGTTCAAGAAAATTTATGAGCATGAATACGGGCAGTTTGGTGGTGAACCGTTTGGAGTGTTGATTGCCGATTACTATTTTGATCACAGCCCGCCGGATATGGCGTTGCTCGCCTCTATGGCCAAGATTGCAGCGGCGGCCCATGCGCCGTTGATCAGTGCGGCCATGCCAAGCGTGCTGATGATGGATTCCTGGCGTGAACTGGCCAACCCACGTGATCTGACGAAGATCTTTCAAACCGCTGATTATGCGGCGTGGCGCAACCTGCGCACTAGTGAAGACTCGCGCTATGTGGGGCTGACAATGCCGAGATTTCTTGGGCGAATTCCGTACGGCGCTAAAACGGCCCCGGTGGACGAATTCGCTTTCGAGGAAGTGACCGATGGGCAGGCCGACAATTATCTGTGGACCAACGCGGCTTACGCCATGGGCGTCAGTATTAACCGATCGTTCAAAGAATATGGCTGGTGCTCACGTATTCGCGGGATTGAATCGGGCGGCGCGATCAGTGATTTGCCCCTGCACACCTACCCAACTGAAGACGGCGGCGTGGACATGACGTGCCCCACGGAAATCGCGATCAGCGACCGACGTGAGTTGGAGTTGGCGAAGAACGGTTTTATGCCTTTGGTGCATTGCAAAAATTCGACGCTGGCGGCCTTTATCGGTGCGCAGTCGCTGCACCAGCCCCAGGAATACAGTGATCCCGACGCGACAGCCAACGCGAAGCTGTCTGCGCGCCTGCCTTACTTGTTTGCCACGTGCCGTTTCGCGCATTACCTCAAGTGCATCGTGCGCGACAAGATCGGTTCGTTCAAATCACGCGCCGAAATGGAGACCTGGCTTAACAACTGGATTATCCGTTACGTCGAGCGCAACCCAAGTACCGCGACGGATGCCGATAAGGCACGCAAACCATTGGCCAGTGCCGAGGTTGTGGTCGAGGACATTGTGGAGAATCCAGGGTTTTACCAAGCCAAATTTTATTTGCGCCCGCATTACCAATTGGAAGGCCTGACCGTCTCGCTGCGCCTGGTTTCTCAACTGCCCTCCGTCAAGAACTGAGGCCGACGAGTTTAGCGCTCGAACTGTTATTTAACGCACTATTTTCCTGAACCAGAAGGCTCATCATGATTGCTCTCAAGTTTGAAACCGAGATTAAAGGCACCTGCACCGAAGCGAACCATAAGGGCGAGATCGTTATTGACTCGTATTCTTTTGGTTCTTCCCGTTATGTAGCGATTAATGACGGCGAGCGTCAAACCGGCGTTTCGAATATTTCGGAAATGAGCCTGACGAAGTCCACCGATATTTCTTCCCCCGATCTGTTTCTGCAATCGACCAACGGCAAGTCCTTGGGCGTGGCCACGCTGACGGTGCTGCAGACCGGCGGCAGTACGGAAGATACGCAGCCGTATTTAATTATTACCTTGAGTGATGCGCTGCTCACCAGCTATGTCATTGAAGGTTCCAAGAGTCGCCCGACCGAGCGCCTTCATTTGAGCTTCACCAAAATCAAATTCAAATACGTTGAGTTCAACGGCAATACCAAGAACGGCGATGTTGAAAAAACCTACGATTTGCTGGCCAAAAAAGCCGGTTGATAGGTTTCTTCGGTTGTTTGATAACCGCCCAATAGTCTGTTGAGGTTTCTGTATGTCTATTGCCACAGCATCACTGCTGGATCGTTTGACCAGCTCTACCGGTGCCTATGGCAATGACCTAACGGCGCCTCCAGACGGTGTAGGGCGGTTATGTCATGAGTTGGCACAGTTGTTCAATTCAACAGGGTTGGGCTGCTTTTATGAACTGAGCGGGCAGCCGCGGGTTGCCCGCTCGGTACTCAATTGTGGTCTCGGTAATTTTGCGGGTGTGCTGTTGTCGAGCGTTGACCTCAAAGCACTGGAACTTCGTATCCGTACCTTGATTCGAGATTTTGAACCCCGGGTGCTCAGCCATACTTTGCAGGTACAACTGTTGCCTGGTTCTGGTAGCTCTAGCTATTTCAAGTTTTTGTTACAAGGCGAAACCCGCCACCGCGCCTCGCAGTGGTCGTTTCGGTTGCAGGCTTCGTGGAATACCGAGAGCGGTGAAGTGAGCGTCCAGCCATATGGCAAGCATCATGGATGATCGCCTATTACGTTTGTATGAGCGCGAGCTAAGTTTTTTGCGCGAGGCGGGCAGTGAGTTCGCCAGGGATTACCCGAAGGTGGCCAGCGCTTTGGGGTTGGGCCCTGACGAGGTCACCGACCCGTCGGTGGAGCGCTTGCTCGAAGGCTTGAGTTTTCTCACCGCCCGCGTGCAACTGCAAATGGAGGCGGAATTTCCAACGTTCACACAGAACCTGTTGGCGTTGATTCAACCACAGTTTTTGCTGCCGGTGCCCTCAATGGCGGTGGTCCAGTTTGCTCCGGACCTGCAAGAGGGCAGCTTGGCGTCGGGCTATACCCTCCCCAGCGATACGGCCCTGCGGTCAAGCCTGGATCGCGAGGGGCAAGTGCCTCGTTGCGAGTTCAGAACCCTTGCGCCGGTCACGTTGTGGCCGATTCGTCTGGAATCTGTGGGCTACCTTCCTAGTTCCCGATTGCTTAAAGGTTTGCCGTCGGCATTGGCCGATCAAGCCGTGTCTGCGTTGCGCTTGAATGTACGCACGACCTCGGGCCTACGCTTCCAGCAATTGGCACTTGAGGCGCTGACATTGTTTCTGCCTGGCAGCGATTCATTGCCGATGGTTTTACAGGAGGCGTTGCTGGCACATGCGTGTGGCGTACTCGTGCGACCGGCCGAAAGTGATGCACCCTGGGAACATTTGATCGAACCGCACCAGATAACGCAAACCTATCGGGAGCCCGGCGAGGAGGGGCGGCAAGTACCCTTATCGTTGAGCCATTCAGCGTTTGCCCAGCTGAGACAGTTTTTGGCGTTCGCGCCTGCCCAAAGATTTGTGACTTTAGGCGGATTAGGGCCGGCGGTGCGCGCATGTCGCACTGATCAGCTGGAGTTGGTGATTCTATTTCGGCCACTCACGTTACCGCTCCCCGCACGTTTGGATGTCAGCAGTTTTGCGCTGTTCTGTGCGCCGGCGATCAACCTGTTTGCCAAGTATACCGACCACGTTGCGTACGACCCGCATCGCCAAGAGTTGCCGGTGGTTGTCGACAAGTCCAATCGTCTGGCCCACGAGGTGCTGGACGTTCTCTCGGTGCATGGTTATTGCGCTGGGTCCAGGGAACGGCTGGTGTTTTTGCCTCTCTATGCGCCTCAGGCACTGGCTGGCAGCGGTGTGCAACCGGCGGGTTTCTATCAGTTGCATCGCGGTCTGAGCCGCAGGCCCGACAGGGCGATGAGCCGTGAGTCCAACTATCAAGGCAGCGAGGTCAGCCTATCGTTGGTTATCGCTTCGCTTCCCGAAGGCGAGAGTGACCTTCAGCAACTCGCGCTGAAAGTACGGTGCTCCAATCGTGATTTACCGTTGAGGATGCCACTGGGGCAGGGCAACACGGATTTTGCACTCGATGTCAGTGCGCCAGTTTTGTCCGTGCGCTGTGTCGCCGGTCCCTCCAAGCCGGTACCCGCGCCGCTTCAGGGGGAGCGGCAATGGCAAGCGATACGCCATCTTTCGCGCAACTTTTTGCCGTTGGCCGAAGAGGATGGCAAGGCGGGCGCGCGGGCGCTGTGCGATCTGCTGTCCTTATACATCGCCGACGATAGCGTGAGCAGCAGGCTGTTACAGGCTATCCATTCGTTGCGTGCACAGGTGACCACACGACGGCTTCCGGGGCCCGGCCCGGTGACGTTTGGCCGAGGGTTAAAACTCATATTGACGCTGGACGACGGTGCTTGTGAGAGCACAGGAACCTACGCGTTCGGCTCGATACTGGAGGCGTTCTTCGCACATTACTCCGCACTTAACTCGTTTACCGAGACCGAGCTGCACAGTGGGACACGTGGTCATATCAAAACATGGCGGGCGAGGGCGACTCAATGCATGACCTTGTGACTCGCCGACCCTCTTTAGGTCAATGGCCATGGCGCTATGAATTTTTCAGTGCCATGCGCTGTATTGAGTCTGCCTACCCGCAGATGCCACGCTGGGGGACCGCTGACCATCTGCGCGACGACCCTGTGCGTCTGGCGCAGCAAGTGTCCCTGGCGTTTCAGCCGGCGATGATTGCCGGTTGGCGCTTGCGTGAAGGGCAAGCGGCCTGCCTGATGGTCAATTTCTTCGGTTTGACCGGCGTTAATGGGCCGATGCCATTACATTTCAGTGAAAGGCTATTGTCGTTGCAGGTCAATCATAACGACCCTGGCGCCGCGCATTTTCTAGATGTCTTTCATCATCGATTGTTGAGTCTGCTCTACCGCAGTTGGGCCATGGCTCGCCCGGTGGTGTCGGCTGATCGGCCAGCACACGATCGCTTTCGCGACTACGTATCGGCTTTCTCACCCGCACGAATGAGCGCATTGCCCGGGGCTGGAACTTATTACGTCAACCAGATGGTCGACCAGCGACGCAGTGCTCGCGGTTTACTTGCGATGGTCAGGGACTTTTTGCAGGTGCCGGTCAGTGTGCAAACCTTGGTGGGACGGCGTGCAGCCTTAGAGCCTGAGCAATGCCTCAGGCTCGGACGTCAGCGGGAGTCCAGCCAACTTGGCGTGGCAACGCTAGTGGGCAAGCATGCCTGGAATGTCCAACACAGTTTTACGCTGCAACTGGGGCCACTGTCGTGGTGCGATTACCAGAGGCTTTTACCCGGCGCAGCGTTCCTCTTGCCGCTCTATCAGTTGGTCGAGCGTTATGTCGGCCGCACTTTTCAATGGGACCTTCAATTACAGCTCGATCCTGTACAGGTCGTGCAGTTGCGCCTGGGAAGCCAATTGCCGCTGGGCCAGGCAACCTGGTTGGCGGCTGGCGGCGAGCCGCGCAGGTATCGGCATTGGCGTTTCACAGCGGCACGCTTTTTTCAGTGACTGATTCAGGAGCAAAGGCATATGCCGGCACAAGTGGTCATGGGGGCTTCGTTGCGTTGCTCCTTCGGCAATACGCAAGCCAAGTTGATTGTACTGCCCATCAATCGGGTGTTTGCCGAGGGGCAATTGGCGGCGACCATCATGGATCACCTGCCGATGGTCAACATTTGCTCGTTTGGAATGTGCAGTTCCCTGGCCAACCCACAGGTCGCGGCGGCGACATCGGCAGCGATGGGGGCATTGACGCCGATGCCGTGTTTGCCGGTAACGGTCACGCCATGGATTCCCGACGTTACAAAGACCTTGATTGGCAAACTCCCAGCTTTGGGCAGTACCGCAACCTGCTCCTGCACCTGGGCAGGCCTGATTCAGGTTGCGGATCCAGGTACCCGGAAAACACTGATTTCATGATTAAGCGAGTCGAATGATGAGCAGCTTCAAGGCTAGTCAGATCAAGGCGCCTTCAGCGGCTGGCACGTTATCGCTGATTCATTTTGAAGCGAGCGAGGGCCTGAGCACGCTCGCGCAATACACCCTTGAGGTACAGGGCAGCAAAACCGAGTTGGACGCCAATCGTTTGCTCGGCCAGACACTGGGTGTCGGCTTGAGTGCTTCCGATGGCGGTGTGCGCTGGGTACACGGGCATATCAGCGCGGTGGCCCAGGATGATCGATTTGGCCAGCAGGGGCGCTACACGCTGACGTTGCGCCCGTGGCTGTGGTTATTGACGCTGGCGAGCCACAATCGTTTTTTTGAGGAAAAAACGGTAGTCGAGGTGCTGACGGCGGTGCTGGAGGAGTACCCGGGTAGGGTGGACTGGCAAGTGACGGGACGCTATGATTCCTTGGAGTACTGCGTGCAGTACTGCGAAAGCGATTTCGATTTTTTCAGCCGATTGATGGAGCGTGCAGGGCTTTATTATTTTTTCACTTTTAAAGACGGTAGCCACGAGCTGGTTATCGTCGATGCCATGAGCGCCCACAAAACGGCAGCTCACTGCGACAAAATGAGCTACAGACCGCACCAGCCCCACTTCATCGCCAGCGTTTTCAGTTGGGTATCGCGGTCTGAAATGACGACGGGAAAGGTCTCGCTGCATGACTACGATTTCAGCAAGGCCAACAGCCGTGAGGCTAGCGTTCAACGCGGCGAAAGCGCTGTGGCTGCCGGTTATGAGCTGGACGATTATGAGCGGTCGTCGTACCCCGGTTTCTTTGCCGATCAGCGTGCCGGCGATGCATTCGCCAAGGTACAGGCGCAGGCTCTGCTCGCCCGCCAATGCGTGGCGCACGCGACCCACTCGACACCCTACCTGACGCCTGGTCACCGCTTCGAACTCACCGATCATCCGCAGTCGGCTCATAACGCCAAATACCTGGTGGTGCGATCGACCCTGACAGGCAGTTGCCCGGAGTCGACGGGTGGGCTTGGCGAGCTTCGTTTTGAAGGCTGGGTTGAGGTGATCAAAACCAGCCAGATATTCCGTGCGCCCATTCGCACACCAACGCCGGTCATTAGCGGGCCGCAGACCGCCTTTGTGGTGGGTAAATCCGGCGAGCCACAGTGGGTAGATAAGCATGGCCGGGTCAAGGTGCAATTTCATTGGGATAGCAGCGGCAAGGAAAACGAAAACTGCTCCTGCTGGGTACGTGTCGCCCAGCCGATGGCTGGCAAACGCTGGGGCGCAATGTTCTTGCCGCGGGTAGGGCAGGAGGTGGTGGTGCAGTTTCTGGACGGCAGCCCGGACCGACCTCTGGTGGTCGGCGGCGTTTATAACGCTGGAACTCGGCCACCTTGGGATTTACCTGACCAGGCTTCACGCTCTGGCTTCAAGTCGCAATCGCTTGGCGACCAGCAGATGTACAACGAGCTGCGTTTTGAAGACAAGAAGGACGCAGAACAACTGCTGATTTATGCGGGGCGCAACCAGGATGTCACGGTGGGCAATGACGCGTTCGTCAGTGTGGGCAACGATTGGCATATCAGCACGGGAGCCAACCAGTTCGTCAAGGTTGCCAAGGACCTGCACGAGTCGGTGGAAGGCAGTCGCAATGTCAAGGTAAGCAAGGACTGCTCGTTGAGTATTGACGGGGACAGCCACTCACAAGTTGAGGGCAAACAGTATTTGACCGCAGGCAGTGTGGACCTCAAAGGTCAGCAAACGATCACCCTTGAAGCCGGCAGTGAGTTGGTGCTCAAGGTCGGTTCAAGCTCCTTGGTACTCAGCGCTTCGGGCGTGGCGATCAATGGCGTCCAAGTCACGATTGACGGCTCTGCAAAGGTCGATATCAACGGCGGTGGCGGTGGTGCTGCTACCGGTGCTGATGCAGCTCAGCCCGTCGCTGCAACACTGCCGGAGGAAGCCGACAATGGTCAGGCTTGAGTCGTTGGCACGGTGGTGGCTGGCGAGCGGATTGCTGGCGTGCATGACCGGTTGCAGCTTCTTGGCCGAGCCCGTACCTGAGCCCGTCGCGGACCCTCACCTGACCCTTGCCTTGCAGACGTCTCTGGACACCAATCGCAACCTTTACGGCAGGCCATCGCCGGTGCGGGTGCAGGTGTTTCAATTGCTGCGTCGTCAAGCCTTCGAGCAAGCCAGCCTGGCTCAATTGAGTTCGGCGGCCGAGCAGGTTTTACGCGCTGACTGGTTGGGGCAGGAGGTGGTTGTGCTGCGCCCCGGCGAACGTTATCGCTACCACTTCATCCCCGAATCACGCATGCGCTACATCGGCATCATTGCCGAGTACCGCGATATTGATCAGGCGCGCTGGCGAGCCGTCACCTTGCTGGATCAACGCAAGACCCCAGAGCTATCCGTCCAGATCGGACGGCATGCCATCGAGTTCATGGCCCCTCAATGATAGAGCTACAAACGAATGATTAACCAACCTAAAGTCGTGTGGTCCGAAGGCATGTTCCTTCAGCCTCAACACTTCCAACAACACGAACGCTACATTCAAGCTCAACTGGTTCAAGCACTGCGTGCACTGCAAGTCGATGCCTGGGGGTTTACCGCGCTTAAAATTGACAAGGGGCAGTTGGCGCTGGGGTCCATAGTATTGTCCGAGTGCGCAGGCGTGCTGCCGGATGGCAGTTTTTTTGTGCTTGGCGACGATGAACTGGCGTTGTTGCGCTACACAGTGGTGGAAGGGGAGCGGGACCAGCCGGTGGTATTGGCGCTGGCGCTGCAACGCGGTCACGGTGTGGACACGGAAACGGCGCCTTCTGCCGACAGCCTCGCGCGCTATCGGGTGGTTGAGGCGTGCGTCCCTGATAGCAACGTACAGGGCAGTGAGGTGGCGACGTTGCAGTTGGGTCAACTGAACATGAAGTTGGCGCGTGAGCAGGATGTGGTGGTCTCCCATGTGTTTTTACCTGTCGCCAGGGTGCTTGAGCGTTCACCCGGGGGACAAGTGTTATTGGATGAGGAGTTTATTGCGCCGGTTATGGCCTGGCGGCGTTCGCCAAAGCTTGCGGAGTTTGTCGATGACATCATCGGGCGTGTTCGCCAGCGCGCCTTTACGCTGGCGGCGAACCTCGGCGTGCAGGGGTTGGGCGGGGTTTCCGAAGTACAGGACTTTTTGATGCTGCAAACGCTCAATCGCGCTCAACCCTTGCTGGTACAACTGGCCAGTCGCGACGGATTGCACCCCGAGCAGCTCTATCGTTCGCTGGTAACGTTGGCGGGTGATCTGGCCATTTTTGTTGAAGAGAATAAGCGGCCCAAGCAATACCCAATCTACCGCCACGATCAATTGGCCGACTGCTTTACACCAGTGATTCAGGACCTTCGTCATGCCCTGAGTGCTGAAGCCGGCTCCGATGTGGTTCCGCTGGCGTTGAGTGACAGAGAGTTGGGGGTACGCTTTGCGTCGGTGCCCGACTCGCAGCTGTATCGATCGGCGCGTTTCGTGCTGGCTGTACGCGCGCAACTGCCTGACGATGAGCTGCGTAAACGTTTCCCGCACAACCTGAAAATTGGCCCGATCGAGTGTATGCGTGACCTGGTTGACCTGCAGTTACCCGGTCTGAAGGTGCATGTATTGCCTGCCGCGCCACGTGAGCTGCCGTATTACGCAGGCTTCAGTTATTTCGAACTGGAAAGTGAACATCCCTTGTGGGCTGGCTTGAGCAGCAGCGCCGGGTTTGGTTTGCATCTTGCCGGGGATTTTCCAGGGTTGCAGTTGGCTTTCTGGGCCATTAAGGCTGGCCAATGAGTACCGCTAAGCCAGGTTACTGGCGCCGCTGGGTGTCACGACACAAACGGCCACTCGATGATGGCTATGATGAGCCGGCACGTACCGTTTCGGTTTCGGCAAATGAAGTGCTGGTGCAGTTGGCAGGCGATCTGCTCTACGAAGTCGTGCCGTTGCGTGGCTTGAATCATGCTCCGGATATCGATGAGCTACGCGCCCGGTTGATTACCCAAGTGCGTAGTTTTCAGCGCAATGCGCTGGAAGCGGGGATCGATCAGCATACCCAGGAGCATGCCAAGTATGCGCTCTGCACGTTGCTCGACGAGGTGATTGCCAACTGTGACTGGGGGCAGGGCGCGTGGTCCAAGCAAAGCCTGTTGATGATCTTTCACAACGAGACAGCCGGTGGGGAAGGCTTCTTCGTTCACCTTGATGCAGCTGAACTCAGACCTGCGGAGAATCTGGCGCTGCTGGAATTGATGTACTTGTGTTTGGCACTCGGACTGGAAGGGCGCTATCGCATTCAGAGCGAGGGGCGTGCGGCCTTGGCGTTGCGCAGGCGTCAGCTTTACGAAACCATTCGGTTGCAGCGGGGCCATCATCCGAAGGTGCGTTTGAATGAGCACTTGCTCACCTTGAACCACGACTATTTCAGTCGCCGCGAACGCCTGTTCTGGTGGAGCTTTTGTTTTTGCTTGCTGGTGCTGGCGGGGGCCGGAGCACTTTACTTCGAGAAGCGCTCCTATCAACAACTGCAAGCTCTGCAAGCGCTGCGCCCGGCACAGTCGACCACGGTTGCACAAACACTGGCCGAAAAATTGGCCACCGACATCGAGGCCAATCGCCTGACGCTTATTGATGATGGGCGGAGCGTGCGCATCGTGCTCAGTTCCACTGGTTTGTTTGCCAGCGGTGGCAGCGAGATTGCCGAACAGACGCGTTCGCTGCTGTTGCGAATTGCGCAGGCATTGGGCGAGTGGCAGGGCCGGATTCAGGTTATTGGCCACAGTGACGACACCCCCGTGGCTGGACGACTGGGGTCCAATGAAGCGCTGTCGCTCGCACGCGCCCAGTCAATCCTGAAGGTGTTGGTGGGCGACAAGCGTGCCCCTCTGCGCTTCAAGGCCGAAGGTCGTGGTGCTGCCGAGCCACTGTTCCCAAACGACAGTGTGGAGCACCGTGCACGCAACCGGCGGGTCGAGATCTTGATCTATGCCCCAGAGCCTGTGGCGACCCCCTGATGGGCTAATGAAGTTTCCCCCTCCTATGTGTGGATGATTGGCGTCATGCTTTTGCGATTCTTTAAAACGCTGTCACGGGCGGCCGTGATGGTCGCGATGTTGTACTGGGTGACGGTGCTGGTGCGTGACTATGGCCCTCGCTTGTCGATAGATGGCAGCATGCTGTTCACTGAGACATGGCAGCAATGGGGGGTGTTGTTACCGTTATACGTTGGCGGGCTGATCTGGTTTTGCTGGAGATGGAGCGTTGATGCGCAGCGCGCCAAACACCGCGCTCTGGAGGTTCAAGTCGACTTGGAGAAACGGATAGCTCCCTGTGAGCTTGAGTTGCAATTGCGTGAGCAGCTTACACAGTGGCGCTTGGAGACACAGGTTGAGGGTGTCAGGCCAGCATTTTTGCTCTTCGATTTGCATACCACCTCGAACGTTGACCTGCGTATTGAGCGCGTAGGGCGTTACAGCGTGCTGACAGTGAGTGGCCGCTTGCTGTCCGAGGCTGAGTCGCGACGCTGGCAATGTTTGTTGGATGAGCTCAAAGGCGCTAAACGTGACCGATGCGCTTTGGTGGGCGGCCTGTTGTTATTGAATGCTCAGAAGCTGCTGGGAGCCGATGACGGCCAGGAGCTGCAAGCGTTGAGCCTGCGCGAGCGTCTGGAGGAGCTGGCGCGCGCGATCGGTAAGGGCTTGCCGATCCAGGCTATTGTGAGCCATTGCTCCAGCCTGCCGGGCTATGTGCCCTCGATTATGGGCTTGCAGGGCGAGGAGCGTGATTTGGCGATTGGCTTTCCTTTGGGGACTAACCAATCCAACCTCTTGCGATTGGCCGAACGCATGGGTAATCGACTTGAGTCCCTTGATGACAGCCTGCTTGATCGATTGCAGAGGGAGCCGCTGACCTTGCTTCGGACTCAGCTTTATGGGTTTTCACCGTTGTGGCGACTGTTCAGTGGGCACGTACAGGTTTTTTTGCAGGCGGTCTTTCATGATCAGGCGCGTTTGCAGTCGCTGCGCTTCACGGCGGGAGATTTGGCTGAAGACGTTCAAGGGGCTACGAGTTCGACACTGTTACTGCGGACCTTGCAGCAGTGTGAGCGTCATGGCGCCTGGCGTATGTTTCTCAAGCATTCTGCAGGTTGGGTGCGCTCGCATGCTCGGGTGTGTTTGATATTGATCGTGGCGGGTGTGTGTGCGTTTCTGGCCCATCATTATCATCATCAGGCGCGCATGCTCGATAAGCTGGCCGAGCAGCGGGAAGCGCTATTTAACCTTCGCCAGGGTGGACTTGAGCGGCTCACTCTCCTGACCGATATGGTTGATGTTTCGCAGGATAAGGGTTGGCTGCCCAGCTTGCAGCTTAACCAGCAACAGCGCCTGGTGACACTGATTCAAACGTTATACGAGCAAGCGTTGAGCGAGGCCATTGCACAACCATTGGCGAACGCGTTGGAGGAGCGGATCAACACTCCTAAGGCGCACGCTTACGACAATCTGCGCCTGTATTTGATGCTGGGCGGGCAAGGTCGTTGGGATACCCGCTTTGTTGCACGCGAACTTAAGGTATTGTCGGATCAGCGGCTCCCTCAACCGCAACGTGAATGGCTGAACGCGCATTTACAGCGGGTAGTACAGTCGATACCTGCCGCTGAATTGTTCAGTGTCAACGACGCCCTCGTGGAACAGGCGAGAGAGCACATCTCGCTTGAACCGGTGGCGCAGCGTGTTTACCGCCAGCTATCGACCGTGTTGCGAAACCTGCCCCACAAGGAGTTGAGCGTTGCCAGCGAAATCGGGACAGGAGGCTTGATGTTATTTGCCTCACGCTCTGGCCGCTCTATGACGCAGGGGGTGCCTTGGCTCTTTACCCTGGAAGGTTATACGCACTTGAACCAACGATTGGAGCGTTTCATTGCCGAGGCTTTGCGTGATGAAAGCTGGGTTATGGGGGCGGCTCGTCAACAAGCTCTGCACCACGTGCGGGCCGAAATATTGGGTCTTTATCAACGTGACTATGTGAGGCATTGGGAGTACTTCGTCTCTGACTTAAAAGTTGCGGGCCTCAATGAGCCTGAACAATTGCCGGGGCGTCTGGAACGTTTGTCACAGCTGGAAGGTGCATTGAGTCGATTGTTACGGTTAATCGACCGTGAAACCCGTCTAAGCCTCAATGCTGAGAACGACGGCATATTCAAGCGTCTTCGCGAGCGCACTGTTGCACTGAAGACACGCTTGGGTGTCGAGGACAACGCCAAGGACATTCTCAATGACGCATCGGAGCAAAGTGCTGTAACGCAACACTTCGCTTCGTTTCATCGGCTGACCGAGTCTGTCGAGGGGCGGCCCAGCCTTCTGGATCAACTGCGCGAAGCGCTGGCTTACGCGGGGGTTTATCTGTCGGCCCGAGAAGCTTCAACAGCCTCGGGTTTATCACCACCCGACGTCAATGCGCTTGAGCGCTTGGACTCACTGACGAGCACTTTGCCGCTGCTGATAAGGCCGCTACTCAGCGACATCGTCAAAGTCGGTAAAGGTTGGGTACGTGCACACCAGTCCGTGACGCTCACAAAAAAATGGGCACAAGACCTTGGGCCTTACTGCGAGCGTGTGGTCCAGCAACGCTACCCTTTTGATCGCAATGCAAGCACCGATGTGCCACTGGAGGCTTTTAACCAGCTGTTTGCCGCTGACGGGTTACTGCAAACATTTGGGCGCTTTTATCCTGGTCGTCACAAAGACGAAAGTACCTTACTTCGTCCCGACAACAGAGCGGTTGAGGGTGATGAGATCGACCCTTTGGTTCTGCTGCAATTTGACCGCGCAGAACATATCGGCAAGGTTTTTTTTCCTGCAGGCGCCGCGCAGGCGCACATTGATTTCGAAATTAGCCCGGTGACCATGGACGAAGAGATCGCCTCCTTCAGCCTGATCGTGGATGACCGTCAGTTGAGTTACTCTCACGGCCCTATTTTGCCGAGCCTGTTTACCTGGCCCTCTCAAGTGCTGGGTACGCGACTTAACGCGGTGGTGACGCTGTTGGATGGGCGTACCATACGACAGTCGCAGGAAGGCACGTGGGCGTGGTTTCGGCTTATCGACCAAGGGCTACTGAGCGCCGGCCCTACTGCCGATACGCAGTGGCTGACGCTTTCATTTGATGGCTATAACGTCGTATTGCAGATACGCAGTGTGGGGCTTGAGCAACCCTTCGGTGACGCCAATGTGCGAGCGTTTCGCTGCCCTTATTCGCTGAGTCCGTAACTAAGTGTTGCCGGGGGAAAAGTTGGCATCGGTGGAACTAACCTGTGCAGATTTATTTCCTACAAGTTGCCCTACAACACTGACATTTAAATATTGTTACTTTCCTCTGTGGTGATCACCACGGAGCTCTAACTAATGAAGAAAGTAATGTTGAAAAAAACACTGGGCCTGGCTATTACCCTGGCCTCTTCACAAGCGTTTGCGGCTGGCTTTGCATTGAATGAACAAAGTATCAGTGGGATGGGAACAGGTTTTGCCGGACGGTCTTCATCGGCAGAAGATGCCAGTACTGTCTATGGCAACCCCGCCGGTATGGTTCGCCTGGATGGCCAGCAAATAACCGGTGGTCTCGCCGTTATCGACGCAACGAGCAACATCAGCCAGGCCAGCGGCAGTTCGAGTGGCAGTAACAAGGGCAACATGGTGCCGCTTACCGGCGTGCCTTTTGCTTTCTACACCCAAAAACTGAACGAGCAATGGGCTGCAGGCTTTGGTCTCTATGCGCCATTTGGCATGGTCGCCGATTATGAAAAAGGCTTCCAGGGCAAAGCGTTCGGCAGCAAGAGCGAGGTGAAAGTCATCACGCTCCAGCCAACCGTCAGCTATGCCTTCAACGATAAGCTGTCTATCGGTTTTGGCCCGACCATCAACCGGGTTTCCGGTACTTTGGAGTCGGATATCAACATTCCGAACCCAAGTCTCGCGTCCAACAATATCAAAATCAAGGGTGACGACACCGCCTTGGGTTTTAACGCTGGCGTGTTGCTTCAAGCAACTGACAGCACGCGGGTAGGCCTGACTTACCATTCGCAGGTCAAGTACAAGCTGGAGGGGCAAACTCAAGTCACTAAAGGTGCCAACGTTCCTGACGCAGTATTGAGCAGTGGCCGCTACGACGCATCTCTCAAAATTGATACGCCAGAGTCCTGGGATTTCTCTGTGACGCAAGAGGTGAATGCTGATTGGAAGCTCTATGCCGGGGCAACCTGGACACGCTGGAGTCGTCTCAAAGACATTACGGTCAAGAACGAGGGCGTTACTTACAGCAATGGTGTGTATGCTCAGGCTTTACTCAGTACCATTAAAGAGGAGCAAAACTGGCACGATACCTGGGCCTACGCCGTGGGCACTTCCTATCGACTGAACAAACAGTGGGTGCTGCGCACCGGTTTGACGGTTGACCAGTCGCCGACCAACAACACCGATCGCTCGCCACGTATTCCTACCGGGGATCGGACCATCTTCAGTCTCGGTGTTGGCTACGATGTTGCGCCGAACATGACCGTCGATGTGGCTTATGCCTATCTCAAGGAAACGCCGGTCAAGGTTGACCGCACCAACGCGCTTGGCCAGTACTACAAGGCCAAGTACGAAAACAGCGCCAATGGTTTCGGCTTAGGGGTCACTTACCGCTTCTGATTCGCCATCGTCTTAAAGCCCTGCTTTCTCACAAGAGAGCGGGGCGTTTTCGTAGATGGGAGTGGCGGTGTAGAGGCCGCTGGCTTCAACGCGTCAAGCCCGCTGTGCATTTGGCACTGGCGCAGGAACTGATTGCCAGAGAACGGGCGCGTAACAAGTGACGCTGGAAATCTCAAGGAGAAATAGCCCGGCGATTGCCGGGCTGGTTTGCGTTCACGTTTTTAATGTCGTATCACTATTCGATATCGATCTTGATCAGTTCTCTGACTTTCCGGTCCAGCGCCTTCATAGCCGCCGGTGTATCTGCTTGTAACCACGCATCCACTGCAAACACCTCCTCAAAGTCGCCGCCGATGGACGTGCCGGGTGCTATATGGGTATTCACACTCAGCACACCGGGCAGTTGGCGTGCCGCTTCGACGCCGTGGATCCCTCTTAAAATTCCACTTACCCGTGGGTAAACCGCAGACATCCCATGGTACCCGGACGCCATGGGGGGCTCGGGGAAACTAAATGGTTTGCCCAGCAGTTGTTGAACGTATACAGCTGCAAAGTCAACACCACGCAAAGCCAGCAGGCTTTCCCGCACACGCATTCCACCAACGCGTGGATTAACTTCGATGATGCTGGCACGGCCTTTGGAGTCGTATCGTAGTTCAACGTGACAGAAACTATTCCTCAAACCCAGCGTGTTCAGTACCACGCGCGTGTAGATCAATATTTGTTGCTGTTCGTTGAGCGTAAGGCGAACGGGGGGGCTGACCAAAAGGTTTTCATAGGATGAGTATGAGCTCTGCTCTACGTCTAACTTATCGTGCATCACCAACGGCAGGATTTGATGCCCGGTGCATAAACACTCGACACTGATTTCATAACCATCAATCGCCTCTTCGGCAAGCATCTCGCGCATGGGTTCGAAATGTTCGTCGCCAATGTCGTGGGCGCAAAAATATTCAGTGTAATAACCATGGCGAGCATGCTCCTGGTAATGGCGGAATACGCGGCGCATGTCGGCAATATTCTCACAACGTGAAATAAAGCTTGAGCCCAAACCCACCACGGGTTTCAGTATCAGTGGGAAGCCCACATGCTCGGCGGCGATTACAAGGCTGGCATCGCCGATAACGCGTGCGTAACGTGCGGTATAGACATTGCGTTCACGCAGGCGCTGGCGCATGGCGAACTTGTTGTTGGCGAGGTACAACGCGTCGACAGGAGGATGGGGCAAACCACGCCTCGCGCAAAGTTCTGCGACCTGGGCCCCCAATAACCCTTCGGGTGTGAAGAAGCCGATACAGGTGCCGATGCCGACCACGGTTGCGTGTCGCTCCAGACGGCACACCATTGTTTCCAGGCCGTCGCTGCTCCAGTCCGAAATAGGGATGGCGCGAAATGGCAAGGCATCTATGTCATCAGGAGTCAGGGCATCAGGTACGACGGCAATCATAGTCAACCCGGCCTGAGTGGCCGCGGCGGCAATGGCACGTAAGTTTGGCAGGCGGATGATCAAGTTTTCTATAACGATAATAGTGAGGGGGTTCATAGGGCGCTTAGTGGGTCAATAGACGAGAAGGGCGTCGTTGCCATCCGGGTAGTGCGAGACGATGTAGCCTTGATCATCAATCTCGTGCAGTGGCGGCAGGCTTGAGTTACCGGAAAGTGTTTTGTAGCGCTCCGCTGGATAGGGTGAGCGGGCGCGAATAAAACGCTGTCCTCCAATATTTTCGTAGCGCAGGACTTGGCCTGGTGTGATGTAGTGCGTGCCCACGGCGGTGACGTACCCATAAGGCAATGCATAGGTACCTGAAAACGCCATCAATTGGGTAATTAGGGTATGGCCTTTTTTCACGGTTGTGCGCAGCGGTGCGCCACCTGGAGCGTCTGCGCAGTGCATTAAGTGATAAGGCGTGATTCCAACCGCGAGGAAATGATCGATAAGATTCTTAAGGCTGTGGAAATCGTCGTTGACCCCTTTGAGCAGTACTGCGTGGCCACGTGCGTTGATGCCCCTACGGCTGAAGCCATTGAGTGCCCTGATGACGTCCGGTTTCAGCTCGCTGGCGTGGTTGATTGCAACGTCCAGAGACACGCTTGTGGAGCGCAGAGGATAGGCATAATCGACGTAGTTATAGCTGGCAATGCGTTCGATAAATGCTTCATTAATGCACTCTGGTTGAAGCAGGGCGTGCCGGGTTGCGATACGAATGTTATTGAGATGGGGGATGCTCGCCAAGTTTTCCAGCAACGCGAACAACTGTTTTGGTTTTACCAGCGGGTCGCCGCCAACGATTGAGGCTTGGGTGATGCGTGCATCGTTGCGTATGTGCTCTGTGGCATTGATGAGGTTTTCTTCACTCATCGATTGGGGCTCGCAGCGCGCAGTGCTGGCTTTCTTGATGCAGTAGCGGCAGGGACAACCGAAATAAGGTGTCAGCTCAACCCGGTCTTCATCAACGCGCGATAAGCCGCAAGTGCAGTTTTTTTGCTGGTGATGGCGCATGCTTGTCGCTTCCATGTCGAGGACGGTGAGGGGGGACAGACGCTGATGTTGGTATCAGAGAACCATTAAAGTGCCATCCAACCGAATGGTTCTGATACAGCTATTCAGCGCAATTCAGAGTTATTCATAGTGAGTCCGACATGGCGCGCTTCGCTAATGACTTTATAGCGCTTACAAGGCCGCCTTCATTTGGCTGAAGGCGGTTGCTACGCCTCGCAGGATGGTTTCAAAATTATTCAGTGTGATTGAGTAGGGTGATGCGAATTTTTCTTCATGCCTCCGAAAGGTGCCGCTATCGAAATAGTTTGACTGATTTATCAGTCGAAGATCTTTTTTAAAGAGCGACAGCTTGGCGATCTGAAAAGTAGGTGGATTGCGTGTAATTCACGCATGGCTTTGATCTCAATTGTTTAGGATTGAGGTTTAACACAGTCAGCGGACTTACTATGAAAATTTCAAGTATCATTGCCTCAATCACTCTGAGCTGCATTACGCTTAGCGCACATGCAAAAGGTCTGGATCGCGTAATAGTAGTCTCGACACAAAAAACTTCCGGCACTATGTCGGTGGGCGAGAAAAGTGCCTATACACAGAGTTTTGAAATTTTCTTGGGGAATCTCAAGGGACGCGAACTTGATTTGGCTGGCTACTGTTTGAAAGCTTACGGAACTGAAGGCAAAGAATACAAATTGGATACTGTGGATGAGGTGCTTACCGTCGGAAAATTAAAAGTAGGCGCGCCGGTCCAAGGTATGGCAGTGTTTTCATCGGTCGATCCCAGCGTATATCAGCCGCTGATGATCAAACTCTCGGAAACATGCATATAAGCCATTCTCGGATATCAGTCCGCGGAATATCACTCTGCACTTTCTCGGCGCTCTGAGTGAACTGCGTCATTGTCTGCACCTCTCATTTACAGCCCAAGGCTATATTTTTTGAAATGTTTGCTGAGTAATGCAATGAAGAATGAGATAACTGAAAAAGAGATGCGCTGGGCATTGTTTGGTGTGTCTGAGTCCGTTGTATCGGCGGGGAATAAACATAGAACACATCCTGCGCCGCAAGTTTCGACGATACCGAGCGTGAAATCAGAAAAACAAATAACCTCAAAGGCATTCACCTCTAAGCTTCGGGTGAAGCTCAGAGTGGGTAATGAGTTTGAAGGGAAAATGTACGAAATAGTGCATGACGCTGATACGCTCAGTTCCCTCGTTGCTGAGCAAGAGGCTACCAAGGCAGCGAGGAAAAAATATCGCTTTGTCGAGGTCATGTCGGTTAGACCATGTAGCGGATAACAGCTGTGTCTCGACGGTTGTTATTGCGCACGTCGCATGAATGAGTCATTTGCGTCCTGCAGCGCAGGCGCTGGTTCCAAAGGCTGCTAGCTCGCCCGGCAACGAGTCAATGCTGCAGCTCGCCTCGCATACCGACGAAACACCATAAACGAAAAAACCCGCCAAACGGCGGGTTTTAAAGGGTTGCACAGACTTTACTGGCTGTCAGTGAAACTAGAGATGGTGCCCGAACCCGGAATCGAACCGGGACGCCCTTACGAGCGGGGGATTTTAAGTCCCATGCGTCTACCAGTTTCGCCATTCGGGCGGTAGCGCGGTGTAGCAGGGTTGGGAATATATAGATCCAGCCGCTTCAGCGCAACCTCCCAGCCGGTTTTCCCGCATAAAGATGCGCAGAAAAAAACGTGACAGATCAGTGATCTACATGGCCTTTGTACCAAGTCCTGATGAACGCTTGCAACCCAGGAACAAGCCCCATAAATGACAGTCATAGCGATATGCCATTTCGGCATTTCGCAGGGAGTCGTTTGATGCTCAGTATCCGTAAGCAGGCTTGGATCATGGCCGCAGGTGTAGCGGGGTTGTTGGGCACTGGCGCGTTCAGCTCGGCGCAGGCGGGGAGTGCGGTGCAGTGGGGCGAATTTAGTGCGTCGTCTTCAGACAAGTTGACGGCCGGCTCGATGGACGTGGGCGGTGCCTATGTGTTGAAGCCGTCGGGTGTTTCCGTGGGGGATGTCGAGGCGCTGCAAGCTGGGCAAAAACAGAGTCAAAGCGAACTGCAAAGCTTGAAAAGCAAAGTGGAAGGGCAGGAGCGTGCGTTTGATGAGTTCAAGCGCAAGGACGGTTCGAGTGCCAGTAGCAGTGACAGTCAGCTGTCGAGTCTCAAGCGTACGGTGGATGAGCAGAAGAGCACGATAGAGCGGCAGAAAAGCGAGATCGACGGTCTCAAGCGCAGCCTGGATGATTTGAAGCGCAGCGTGGAGACCTTGAGCAGCAAGGTGAAGTGACAGCACTGATGCTGTGGGCAATATAGGGCAACTGTGGGAGCTGGCTTGCCTGCGATAGCGATGTGTCAGTCACAGGTATTGAACCTGTTACACCGCCATCGCAGGCAAGCCAGCTCCCACATTGACCGTGTCGGCCTTCAGTCAATCAGTGCCAGCAAGTCGGTGACCCCCACGTCCACACCCGCCTGGCTCAGCAGTGTCGTCACCTGGCCGCGGTGATGAGTCTGGTGGTTGAAAAAGTGCACCAGCAAACCGAAGAAGGGTTTCTCGGCGGCCACGCCGCGCATGTTGTGATAACGCAGGCGTTGGTCGAGGTGGGGCTCTTGCAGGCTGTGGGCCCAATCGATGATGAGTTGATCCAGCCAGGCGCGATGGGCCGCTAGTTCGGCAAGGCTGGCGAAGGCCAGTTGCTTGAGGTCGCCGGGCGTGGCAACCCCGTTCAGCGGCGCCAAGGCCGCAAAGTTGGCCGGGTGTTCGGCGAAGCGCTTGAGCCAGACGGTGTCACCCAGCATCAGGTGGTTCAAGGTGCCGAAGATCGAACCGAAAAACGCTTGGCGGTCCAGGGTCAACTGCGCGTGCGTCAGGGCGGCGGCGGCGTCGTAGACCTTGCGGTTCATCCATTGGTTATAGGTGGCCATCAGCGCAATGTGCTCGATGCGGTTCACCGCGGTTCCCCCTTCTTGGCGTGATGGCGCCATCATAAAGCTTGCCCGCCCGACGGTCATGGTGTTCCATCGCGGGAGGACTATGTTTGATCAAAGCCACTATTGCGCCCCGGGAGGGCGACACCATGAATACCAGCGATCTACTGGAACAACTGTTGCGTGCAGGGCAGCAAGGCGGCGGGGCTTCGGGCGGCGGCCTGGGCGGGTTGCTTGGAGGGTTGTTGAAGGGCGCCGGCACCGGCAATGCGTCTGCGGCGGGTGGCGGTTTGGGTGGTTTATTAGGTGGCCTGGGCGGCTTGTTGGGCGGCGCTCCGGCAGGTGGTACTACCCAGACGCGCAGCGGCGGTGGGATGAACTACGCGGCGCTGGCGTCCCTGGGGATGGCGGCCTTCCAGGCGTATCAAGCCTGGCAACGCCAACAGGCTTCGGCACCGCAGCAAGCTATCCAGACCGTTGACCAGCTTGAAGGGCCTGAAGCCGAAGCCCATAGCCACGGCGTACTGCGTGCGTTGATCGCGGCGGCCAAGGCCGATGGCAAAATCGATGCGCAAGAGCAGCAGATGATTTCTGCCGAGATCGGCCGTCATACCGACGACCCACAACTGCAGCAGTGGCTCGACGCCGAAGTCGCCAAGCCCCTGGATGCCGCCGATTTTGCCGAGTATGCCAATGACCCCGCACTCGCTGCGGAGATTTACCTGGCGAGCGTGATGCTGGTCAATGATCAGCAGGACGCCGAGCGCAATTACCTCGACGACCTGGCCGGTCAGTTGCAAATCGATCCGCAATTGCAGCTGCATCTGGAGCAGCAGGCCAAAGCCTAGAACCTCAGCGTCGCCCCAGTGGTCAGCCACTGGGCGCGATCGCCAATCAGGCTGCGCCCGACCATCAGGTCCACGTCAACACATTCACCAATGTGCAAACGCGGCCCAGCCTGCCAGGCCTGTTCGCCGCCTTCCTGGCCATAACGCTCGCCAATCAGCGTGAGCTTCTCTGCCAACTGATATTCGAACCCCGTGCCCCAGGTCAGGCGATGTTGTTGATCACCGTCGTTGTAGGCGTGGCTCCAGCCGGCGTTCAGGTTCAGGCGCAAGGCATCCAGGGGTTGCCATGTCAGGGGGATGTTCAGGTCTGCGCCGTCAAGCCCGTGATGGCGATCCAGCGCGACATGCGCCCCGACAGCAATCGCCAGTTCCAAGCCCAAGTCTTGCCGTGACAGCACCTGCACCTTGGCTTGCGGGCTGATCTGCGTCTCGCCTTTGCCTGCATCCACGGCCCGTGACAACGCGGCGCCCCATTGCACGGCAGGCATAGCGCTGAACGTGCACGCGGGCGACAAGCTGCTGTTGTAGGTGCTGCCCGCGTGCCGATGGGCGCTGTACCAGGCGTCGACGTTGCATTCCCCCGGCGCGTTGATCGCACCGTCATCAACCACATAAGCGCCGCCTGCGGCTTGGGCTTTTGAAATCAACGCGACGACAAAGACCAGGCCCAGGGTCATGCCGATAAAGATCAAGTTGCGCTGCAATGCACGGCGCTTTGCTGGCGGCAGTAACAGCAGCGTGTGGCGAGAGTGGCGTGCGCGATATTTGGCAAACCCGTCGCGGCGTGCCGGCGTGTGTTTTTTGTGCATGATGCACCTCGCTTGAGTTCAGCTTTCTACGGTCAGCACCGAAATGCCGCTGGCTTTGGCCTGGCAAACCAGCTCCGAGGTATCGTCACCGCCCGGCAGGGCAATGATCAGATCGGGGCGGCTGTCGGCCAGCATGAAGTGATTGCGCTGGCGTTCCGCCTGTTTGCCATGTCGCTGCCAATTGGGTGGATAACGCACTACGTCGATACCGATTTCCCGGGCCCATTCCTCGATCTCACTGCCCAGGAACTGGTTGCCGCCGTGGATCAGTACCTGCACCGGGCGCAGGCGGTGGTAAGCGTCCAGCACATGGCGGGACTTTTTGGTGTCGGCGTAATGACGACCTGCACAGATCAACACGCGCATGAGCAAATCCTTGTATTGCACGCAGGCGACCGGGCGGCCGCCTGCGTTTGAACGGCGGGGAGGGTCAGTACCACTGTTTGAAGCGGCGGATGTAGATCGTCTTCATCAGTTGGGCGACGCAGCAGTAAGCCAGCAAGGTGCCCACCAGCCATGGGAAGTACGCCAGCGGCAGCGGTTGCAGGCCCACCAGGGTGCCCAGCGGTGAGAACGGCACGTAGATGCCCAGGGCGATCACGATGCAGGTCATCATCAACACCGGCCAGGCGGCCGTGCTCTGGAAGAACGGGATCTTGCGGGTACGCAGCATATGCACCACCAGGGTTTGCGAGAGCAGCCCTTCGATAAACCAGCCGGACTGGAACAGCGTCTGCATTTCCACACTGTTGGCCGAGAACACGTACCACATCAATGCAAAGGTGGTGATGTCGAAGATCGACGAGGTCGGCCCGATCCAGATCATGAAGCGGCCGATGTTTTTCGCATCCCACTTGCGTGGCTTGGCCAGGTATTCCTTGTCCATCTTGTCCCACGGCAGGGCCAGTTGGGAGATGTCGTACATCAGGTTCTGCAGCAGCAGATGGATCGCCAGCATGGGCATGAACGGGATGAACGCACTGGCCACCAGCACCGAGAACACGTTGCCGAAGTTGGAGCTGGCAGTCATGTTCAGGTACTTCATGATATTGCCGAAGGTTTCGCGGCCCTTGAGCACGCCTTCTTCGAGCACCATCAGGCTCTTCTCCAGCAGGATGATGTCGGCCGATTCCTTGGCGATGTCGGTGCCGCTGTCCACCGAAATACCCACATCGGCATCCCGCAGCGCCGGTGCATCGTTGATACCGTCACCGAGGAAGCCGACGGTGTGCCCGTTAGCTTGCAGCGCCTTGAGCACGCGGGATTTTTGCAGCGGCGTGAGCTTGGCGAATACCGTGCGCTCTTCTACGCGGCGCAGCAGGGTGGCGTCGTCCATGGCTTCGATTTCCACGCCCAGCAGCGGCTGGCCGGGTTCCAGGCCAACCTGGCGGCAGATCTTGCTGGTGACCACGGCGTTGTCGCCGGTCAACACCTTGATCGCCACGCCAATCTGTTGCAGCGCCGCAATGGCCGGGCCTGCGGTTTCCTTCGGTGGGTCCAGGAACGTCAGGAAACCCTGGATCACCAGGTTACGTTCGTCGCTGGTGGTGTACTGCTGGCGTGCCAGCGCTTTAGGGATATTGCGGGTCGCTACCACCAGCACGCGGAAACCGTCTTCGTTGTAATCATTGGCGAGCGCCAGTAGCGCCTCACGACGGCGGTCATCCAGGGGCAAGGCTTCGCCGGCCTCCATGACATGGGTAGAAATGCTCAGCATCTCTTCCACCGCGCCCTTGCATACCAGCAACTGGTCACCGGCGGCATCCTTGACCACGATCGACAGGCGACGACGGACAAAGTCGAACGGCAATTCATCGACCTTGCTATAGGCAAACGGCACCTGGAACTTGGGGTTCTGTTCCGAGAACTGCACCACTGCCTGGTCCATCAGGTTTTTCATGCCGCTCTGGTGAAAGCTGTTGAGCCAGGCCAGGGACAGCACGGCGTCATCGCGCTGGCCAAAGGCATTGACGTGATGCTCGAGGATGATCTTGTCCTGGGTGAGGGTGCCGGTCTTGTCAGTGCACAGCACATCCATCGAGCCGAAGTTCTGGATCGCATTGAGGCGCTTGACCACTACTTTGCGCTTGGCCATGGCCGTGGCGCCCTTGGCCAGGTTGGCGCTGACGATCATCGGCAGCATTTCCGGGGTAAGGCCGACGGCGACCGCCAGGGCAAACAGGAAGGCATCACCCCAATCGCCCTTGGAGAAGCCATTGAGGAAGAACACGATGGGCACCATCACCAGCATGAAGCGGATCAGCAGCCAGCTGACACTGTTCACGCCCCGGTCGAAGGCGGTTTGCACCCGCGAGCCGACAATCGCCTTGGCCAGGGAGCCAAAGTAGGTGCGCGGCCCCGTTGCCACCACCACTGCTTTAGCGCGGCCGCTGACCACGTTGGTGCCCATGAAGCAGATGTTCGGCAAGTCCAGCAGGTTGCCCTGGTCGGCGGCCAGCGTAGAGGCGGACTTTTGCGTGACATCGCCCAGGGTGTCGTACTTCTCCACCGGCAAGGCTTCGCCGGTCAGCACGGCCTGGCTGATAAACAGGTCGCGGGACTCGATCAGGCGGATATCCGCGGGGATCATGTCGCCGGCTGACAGCTGCACGATATCGCCGGCCACCAGGTCACGCATCGGCACTTCGCGCAAGGTGGGCTGAGCACCAACCTGCTCGCGGCGCAGCACGGTGGCGGTGGTGCGTACCATGGCTTTGAGGGCCTCGGCGGATTTGGCCGAACGGTGCTCCTGCCAGAAACGCAGCAGGCTGCTGAGCAACACCATGGTCATGATGATGATGACTTTGGTCAGGTCGACTTCTTCACCTGCCTGAAGTGGCAACCAATAGTCGGTGACAAAGCTGATACCGCCCAGGGTCAACAGCACGTAGATGAAGGGGTTGTTCAGTGCCTGCAGGAACTGGACGATAGCGTGTGGCGGCTTGTCATGGGCCACTTCGTTATAGCCTTCGCGTTGCAGGCGCGCCGAGGCGTCCAGTTCGGTCAGGCCGTCCTGGGTGGCCCGTACATTGGCGAGGGTGGCCGCCAGGCCATTGTGGGCTTCACGGGCGGCACGCATCGACAGCTTGGTGTCGGCAGCGGTGCCATTTTTTTTGTGCAGAGGCGTGTTTTTTACGGCGCTCATTGTCTGTACTCCTGTCGCCAATTCTCGACAAAACATACCCGGTACTTACCTGAATACAGGCGAGCGAAAGCATGCCGAGCCGCAAACTTTGCGATCGGTTTAAATAAGGTGTTCACATAACTTCTGAAGGGCCCGCTAACAGCGCGTTAGTTAACGAGCGTGCAGCGGGCTACTACTGGACTTGTTCATAAAGAACTCCAGGGTCATCAATAAGAAAGTTGCTGTTTCCAGCTAGCTCAGGCGGCGCGAGTGCTCAGGTAAAGACCGAGCATCAAGCGCGCTTGCGCCAGGCAGGAAACCTGGGGTCTCTGCGGGTCTTGAGGGTCGGCATGATCCCAGTGCTGCACCAGGTGGCCGCTTTCAGGGCAGATACGCCAGTGCGCCAGCGGCGGGGCTGGGCGCACTTGAGGGGAGGGTGTGACAAAGGTCGAGCGGCTTGGCGAAAAGCCCGCCGGCGCTCGGCACAGCTTGGCGCGCAGGGCTGCGACCAGTGTGCGCGTATCAGGCAAAACAAGGAGTTGGAAGGTCATAACACACCTCGGGACCGGACGGGCGACCGGTGAGGCAGTTACGGTGGAGCATCAAGCTCTAGCGCAGCTTACCGGACCTGGAACGCGAGTCCTGTCATATTCTGGGTTTGGCGCCCGATGCCCGCAAAGGCGGTGCTCGGACAGCGACTAGATACTGTGTCCATTGGCTTCTTTTGTGAGGTTTAAAAAAGGCCCCAGTTGCGGGCACGGGCAATCTACTCAGGGCGTCAGTGAATGTCAACGTATGATTAATTAAATTAACCAGTGTTCAGAGTTTGTTCAGACAAGAGGCGCGCGTAAGTTGTGGGTTGAATAACTTCATACACCTTGCGCGGCGAGGAGTGCCAGATAGATCAATACTAAACCGCAGGCCGCATAACTCGCACGCTGCCAAGTCGGTGATGCGTTCTTGCGTAGCAGGTTCACCAAGGCGGCGGTAAGAAAACACGAGAGTATCGACGCCAGCATGAAGCCGGCAAAAAACATCAGGGTCTGCTCGTGGCTTGGGGTGGTGCCGACAATCCCCGACAGTGCGCTGCCCAAGGCGCCCCAGTAAACGATGTTTTTCGGATTAGCCAAGGAAATCGCCGCGCCCACCGCCAACGCATTTTTGCCTGAGCTGGCAGGGGCATTGTCCATTGCCGGTAACTGCCAGGCGTCAATCAGGCTGCGGATGCCCAGCCAGGCCAGGTAGAGCGCACAGACGATTGTAAGTGGAACCCGCACGGCATCATGCTGGATCAGCAGTGCGATGCCGGTGAGGCCAATCACCGCCCAGACGGCGTCGCCCACCAGTGAGCCGAACTGCACCAGCAACGCCGGTGTGAAGCCATGGAGCAAGCCGCGGCGCAGAGTCTCTGCCAGCACGGCGCCGGGGGAAAGGCAAAATACAAAACCGAATACCAGCGCATAGGCAAAGATCGACAGCATGCTCAGTTCCCTTCGAGAAAGTGCCAGAGCATACGTCAGTCCGAGAGAGGGATGCCACGCCCTCCGTAGGAACGCCCGCGATGGCGGCATGTCAGCCACTGAATCTTCAACTGAACCACCGCTATCGCAGGCAAGCCAGCTCCCACTGGCCATGTATTGCCCACAGATTCAGCGCCCGGCGCCGGTCCCTGTGGGAGCGGGCTTGCTCGCGAAAAACTTCAACGATAACGCGTGTTGCCTGAATGACCGCGGTGCCTATGAGTTTTTCGCGAGCAAGCTCGCTCCTACACAGGCTGCGGCGTTGAGGCAATGCGGTGGAGTTCAGCCTTCAATTCATCCGGCGATAGACGTGCAAAGGGCAGCGCAAAAAACGCCTCGCAGCGTGCGGTGATAATGTCGAGGGTGGCCTTGAATGCTGCCTCTACTTGCGCCTCGTCACCCTGCACTTCGGAAGGGTCCTCCAAGCCCCAATGCGTCTTCACCGCTGGGCCGAAATATACGGGGCACGCTTCACCGGCTGCTTTATCGCACACGGTGATGACCACATCCGGCGGGCTGCCTTCGAAGGCGTCATTGCCCTTGCTGTACAAACCTTCGATGCTGATGCCCGCCGCCTGCAGCGTGCTCAGGCTACGGGGCAACACCTGGCCCTTGGGAAAACTGCCGGCGCTGATCGCTTCAAAGCCCGGCGGCGCCAGGTGGTTGAACATCGCTTCGGACAAGATGCTGCGGCAGCTGTTGGCGGTACACATGAACAGCACTTTCATTGCAATCTCCATTAGACGCTCAGGCGCAAGGCGAGGGCGGCGAGGGTGATCAGCAGGACGGGCAGGGTCAGCACGATCCCGACCTTGAAGTAGTAACCCCAGGTGATGGTGATGCCTTTGCGTGCCAGGATATGCAACCACAACAAGGTGGCCAGGCTGCCGATGGGGGTGATTTTCGGACCCAGGTCGCTGCCGATCACATTGGCGTAGATCATCGCGTCCTTGACCACGCCCACGGCATGGCTGGACTCGATGGACAACGCGCCAATCAGCACGGTCGGCAGGTTATTCATGGCTGATGAGAGCAGCGCGGTCAGCACCCCGGTGCCCATGGCCGCGCCCCACACACCATAGGCGGCGAAGGTGTCGAGCCAGGTGGCCAGGTAGTCGGTCAGGCCGGCGTTACGCAGGCCATACACCACCAGGTACATGCCCAGGGAAAAAATCACGATCTGCCACGGCGCTTCCTTGAGGACTTTGCGCGTGGAAATCTGATGACCTTTGGCAGCAATCACCAGCAGCAACACCGCACAGAACGCCGAGATCGCACTGATGGGAATGCCCAACGGTTCCAGGGCGAAACAGCCGACCAGCAAAATACCGAGTACCCACCAGCCGGCACGAAAGGTCGCACGGTCATGGATGACACTGGCGGGATCTTCCAGGTCGGACGGGTTGTAGGACTGCGGAATATCCCGGCGGAAAAACCACAGCAGCACCGCGAGCGTGGCGGCGACACTGACCAGGTTCACCGGCACCATCACCGCGGCGTATTCGTTGAAGCCAATCTTGAAATAGTCCGCCGAGACGATATTCACCAGGTTCGACACCACCAGCGGCAGGCTCGCCGTGTCGGCGATAAACCCTGCGCCCATGACGAAGGCCAGGGTCGCCGCCGGGGAAAAGCGCAAGGCCAGCAGCATCGACATCACGATAGGCGTCAGGATCAACGCCGCACCGTCGTTGGCAAACAATGCCGATACCAGCGCACCCAGCAACACCATATAGGCAAACAACCGCCGGCCGCGGCCACGGCCCCAGCGCGCCACATGCAGCGCCGTCCAGGCGAAGAAGCCGGCTTCGTCCAGCAACAGGCTGATGATGATCAGCGCGACGAAGGTGCCGGTGGCGTTCCAGATGATGTGCCACACCGCCGGGATGTCCGCCAGGCTGATCACCCCGCAGGCCAGCGCCAGGATCGCGCCCAGTGTGGCACTCCAGCCGACGCCCAGGCCCTTGGGTTGCCAGATGACCAGCACGATGGTGACGAGGAAAATCGCAATTGCGACAAGCATGAATAAACGCTCCGATGGCTCAGCAGCAGGTGCTGGCCCGTTGTGGTCTGTCGCCCATTGCATTCAGACGCAGTGCGTCATCCTGCAACCATGGCTGGTTGGCTTGCAGAGTGGTGTCCAGCACCTGAGTAACCCAGGCAGGCAGTGCCGGATTGATGCGGTAGTAGATCCATTGCCCTTGACGTCGGTCCACCAGCAGCCCGCAACTACGCAATTGCGCGAGATGACGGGAGATTTTTGGCTGGCTGTCGTCCAAGGCATGGATCAACTCACACACGCAAAGTTCGCCCTCGCGCAGGATCAGTAAGGTCACCCGTGAACGGGTGGCATCGGCCAGGCATTTGAATAGGGTGGGAGGAGAGAAGATGTCTGACATGATCAAGGACTTTTCAAGTAGATACATCTGAATATACGTATTTCCATATATGTCGGTCAAATCTAGTTTCAATTGATATGGATCAAATGCCATTGAAACCGCCACAACTGTTTGAAATTAAAATGAAACACAAATGTCCTAACGTGCCTGCCCATTGCTGATGAAGGAAGACCCCGCGTGACCCGAGCCACCCGCAACCTGCGCAAGACCCTGGATTCCGTCGCGGAAAATAACGAGACCGCGGCGTTTGACTTGATGCGCGCCGTAGAAAAACTCGGCGATGAGGTGCTGCGTCAGCGCCTGCTCAACACCATTCATCGTTTGAACCAGGATGCCTACGAGTTGCGCGAGGCGCGAGACTCGGTTGAACTGGTTTCAGTCAAGCTGGCATGACTGTGTAAGAAAGTCGCTAATGCCAAGTAACTGATTGGTATGAACCTGCAGCGATAACAGTGCCAATAAGAGTAAGGATACCAACCTCACTCTGAAGGGCCCTGACATGCCGCTCCTTAACGTCCTCCCTGCTTTTCCTACCTTCATCTCCCAGCAGATGCCCATGCGCTCCGCTTCCAAGGTGCAACAAGCTGCCCAGCAAGCGATTTGCTCAACCACGCAACCAGTCGTGCCGCGTGTCGAGACAAAATCGTCCCTCACCACGCTCTCACCGTCTACCAGCCCTGAGATCGAGCGTCATATCAAAGAGATAGCTCCCTCCATGCTCTCGCCTGCGCAGAAGGCTTCCACCATCATGGCTGAAGCGATCAGACGCAAATGGAACATGGATGTCGACCCCGATAACACCCGCATTGTCACCTTCAACTACAACTTGGATCATTCCAGGCCCGCTAACGGCAAATTGCTCAACAGCCTCACGCTGACAGAGGCAGCCCTCAAGAATGTGAGGAGTATGAACACGGAGGATGAGCGCAGCCCCAAGCATCCCGTGCTAGATACGGCCGTTAACATTACGAAGATGTTTATACCGATGGCAGGTGCAGTGGAAACATTTGCTAATCCAAACGACCCACACGAGTACATTTTCAAGTCCACGGGGCCCGAGACCGACCATACATACCAGGCCGCCGACAAATTACCCTTTACGCCCCAGGCATACAGGGACCTGGTATGGCAAACCGAACTGGCCGCACCTTACAAATCCTATCTGGATAAATTCTGGCCAAACCATGAGAAAAACTACACTGAATTGAGCAAATTATCTTTTGCCTCAGCCGCGCAAATGCAGCACAAGGAAGGCACCCTCAGCAACTATGAAACGACCCTGGTCATGCGCGCAGCGGGCTTCGGCAATGACAAACGCTTGGAAGACATCACGGTACCCATCCTTCAGGCACCCTATAGTGGAGACCCGAACGTGGAGTCTGGGTTGTTATCGATTAACGGAAGTCCTTCCACCGACCTGATTTATGTCACCGACAAGCAGTCTCGACTGAACCTCAAGGGCCAAAGAGTGAATCACACGCTCTTATACATTCCTGGTAACTCTTCACCCATCCATCGTTTTGACAGCGTCAGCCAGATGAAAACATGGATTGCCGACCAGGCCAGCGACCCCATCAAGCGGCAGGCGTTGTGTACCCACTTCAAAAAGAACGATCAGGATGACAGGTTTTTTTCTGACGGTGTGAATCAGGCGCTGACCGGGATGGGCGGATGGACAGCTGCACAGAAACCTAACAGCTTGGGGTTTACTGGAATCAGCGGTTGGAATCCAGAGACTTATATCACCACGACCCCCATACAGGGGGACCCCTTCGCTGAGATGACGGCACGCCAGAAAGCCCGTTCCTACGCCGATGCCAACCATGACATCACGACCGACCGAGATATCGTCAAAGATCGGATCGTCAGCGTGGCGGAGGCCGCCGGAGCTGCCGCTTTGATGTTGACGCCACTGGCAATCGTGATGCCGGAGGTTGCAGTGGCCATGGAGGCCACTTACCTCGCGGCTGGCATCGCCGAGATGGGTGTAGGGATTGACGATGCCGTGCACGGTAAACCGAAGGCGACTGACCGCATCGTATTCGGGGCGCTTAACGCAGTGCCTACGCTGATCCACGGGGCGGGAAAATTACCCGGGCTGGTGGCTGGGGCCGAAGGCGAAGCTGCCCTGGCAAGCATCCCCGCCAAGGTGCAACCACCTATTGAATTCCACGAAGTACCCCTGCCGGGTGAGGACATGCCTGAATATCAGGTGGTTGAGCTGGCAGGCGAAGACAGCGCCACAGGTGGCGTCAAGCGCAGTCGTACGGACGACCTCGAAGGAGAACCGCCGGAAAGTATCAAGCGCGGTAAACCCGATGAGACGATCACGGACGGGACCCCACCCACCGGCAAAAAGACCATCGATCTGGAAAAAATCAATAACATGGCGTTTACCTTTGTCGATATGAATCGGGGCGAGGAGCGCCTCAATATTGTCGTTCACGGTGTATTGGGAGAAGACGGCACGGCCAAAGCGCTTGTTGACGGTAAGTTGTTAACCGCTGACGAGTTCACCGATATACTCTGGGATCACAACGTGCCGACCGATAAGTACCCGAGAATTCGCTTGATGATGTGCAACTCCGGTACGGGCGGGGAAGCGTCGTTCGCGGCGCAATTTCAGATGAATGTCAGTGTTCCGGTCAAGGCCTATGCAAGTAAAGCCGTCGCGGAGTTCAATCTTGATGAATTGGCTGAACTTTTTAAGCCGGGTCAAGCGAAAACACCGATCACTCAGTTCGACAACGTGCTTTCTCGAAACGTCAGTCATCGGGTAGTGAAAGTCAAACCGAAACCCTCGGTTGCCGCTGACGGCAGTACTCAAGATAAGTTTCCAACCTTCAGCTACAAGCCCGTGCGCTATGACGGTGGCGTTGAAGTGCCTAAAGCGTCGCCGGTTCAGTTACCGTCAATGCCTGTTTTATAAGCGGTTATCACGCAACCTGGCGCACGCAGTCATTGCGCAATATTGTTCAAGACAACCGTTAATAGCGGCAGGCATGCTTGGCAATTACTGTTTGCCGAGAGTGTGAACCATGCCCAATGCCTTGCCGCTTAACGCCTTTTGTCGTGGTGCGATTGCCGTCATTCCATTGTCCCTGGCCTGTGCGCCATGGGGGGTGCTGGCCGGCTCCATGGCCATCGACGCGCAATTTACCCCGCTGCAAGCCCAAGGCTTATCCGCCATTGTGTTCGCCGGTGCCGCACAACTGGTGGCCATCGGCATGGTCAAGAGCGGTGCCAGCCTGATTTCCATCGTGCTGACCACCTTGCTGCTGACCTCCCAGCATCTGCTCTATGGCATGCATATGCGTCCTACGCTGTCTTCGCTCAACGCCCGTTGGCGCATGAGCCTGGGGTTCTTGTTGACCGATGAATTCTTTGCCCTGGTCAACCACTACGACCGCGAGACCTTCAATCGCTGGTACGCCTTGGGCGTCGGCCTGACGTTTTACCTGATCTGGAACCTCTTCACCCTCGCCGGCATTGTGCTGGGCAAAAGCATTCCCGGCCTTGATCAATTGGGGCTGGAGTTCTCGATTGCCGCGACCTTTATTGCCTTGATCACCCCCGTGGTGCGCGACGTGCCCACGGTGGTATGCGTTGCCGTGGCACTGCTGAGCTCGGTCTGGTTGAGTTATCTGCACTGGGAGTCGGCGGTGGTGGTCTCGGGTGTGTTGGGGATGAGCGCGGGGTTTGCCTGTAAACGGCTGGGAGTGGGGCAACGATGATTTACCTGATGATTGTGGCCATGGGCCTGGTGGTGTTCTTCAACCGTTACCTGTTTATCGAGCCACGCTTGCCGGTACGGCTCAATCGCGGCGCGCGTGAATTTTTGGGCTTCGCCGTGCCGGGCATGCTCACGGCGATCTGCGGGCCGATTATTTTTCTGGCTGACCATCGGCTTAACCTGAGCCCGAGCAACCCTTACCTGCTGGCCGGCATCTGCGCCGTGGCGTTGATGTATTGGACGCGCAGCGTATTGACCACCGTGCTATTGAGCATGGCGCTGTTCTATCTGTTCCGTTGGTGGTTTTGATACCCAGGCAAAAAAAGCCCGCGGGGTGGCGGGCAGAAGGGAGACTTCCAAAAAATGAGCCTGGCCACTATAGGCGGCGTGTTTGCCTTTCACAGTGAAACAAAGTTCATGGGCGCGTCAGTTGGCTTTCGCACGGTGGTAGAGTCACGGTTTTTCCAAGGAAGCAATCGCATGCACAAAGTGGTAATAGGCGCATTGATACTGGCGGCACTGGCCGGTTGTGCAGGTTCCAAGATGAAAGAGGCGCGCGCAGGCAGCCCCTACAAGACCCTGGCATCGGACAAGGCCACTCTGGTGGTTGCCCAATGCATCCAGTTCGGTTGGCAGGATGAAAGCGTGTTCGGCATCGATGCCGGCGGCTTCAAGGAAGCGACCGAGGCGGGTGGTTTTACGGTGTACACCACCGGTGGCGATTACTTTGTCGATGTACTCAGCACCGGCGCGGGTTCTACGGTCAACTACTACGCCGCTCAGGACACGATGCCAGCCAAACGTCGCCTGGCAGCACTGGCCACTTGTCTGTAAGTCGGTTGCCTTAGTCATATTCCGAAACGCCTGGCGGGACAGCCGCCGGGCATTGGCTTATGATTCACTCGCTCGTTCGACGTGATGGCTCTTTACCGGTACACGGATGTCGAGGCTTAAACGTCGAACGAGCTCCTCCACCCCACCTCAACGGGGCATGAAACCCAAGTGCCAGCGTCGCGGAATCAACAGTGTCGCCACCCCCAAGGCCCCAGCCAACGCACCACTGACCCACAATGCGCGCAGGCCCATCTGCTGTTCCAGCAGTGCACCGATCACAGCGCCACTGAACATCCCGCCCCACGGAATCAATTGCACGCGCCAGCCATTGCGGCGCTCGCCCAATAACCAACGGCCCAGCCCGCGACCAAAGCGTGACAGCGCCCCGGTGACGTAGGTCAGCCCCACCGGCAGCCCGTTCACCTCCTCGACGGCCGCGTTGAGCATGCCCATGGCAATGATCGCTGCGAGCAACGCGGGCAAGGTGTCGGTCGATGGCCACAACGCCGCAGCACAGAGCAAGGCGCCGATGCACAGCAATAAGGGCAACGCATGGCGCTTGCTGAAACGGCTGACCAGCACGCCCAAGGCATTACCGACCACGAAGGTGGCGACCAGCAGCACCAGCCGCCCCGTGAGCCCCAGGTCGCCCGCACTGATGGCCACCGCCAGGCGCGTGGTGTTACCGCTCATGAACGAGACGAAATCGCCGCTGGCCATAAAACCGATGGCATCGGTCATACCCGCCACCACCGACAGACAAGCCACCAGCATCAAGCCCACCCGCCCGCGCCAGCGCTGTCGATGGGCGAGCGTGGCATTGGTATAAGGCTTGCGAGACGAAGGCAGCATGGGGCCGGTTTCCTCGGTGAGATTATCCGGCCACTACCGTAGGACGCTTTGCCTGTCTGCGCAATGACCTCAGACACGCTCAAGTTGCCAGCCGGTGGCGTGCCACGTCAGATGGTGAGTCGGCTCGATCGCCTGCAAGAATGCCTCATCGTGTGATACGGCCAGCAGCGCGCCGGCAAACCCCTTCAATGCCTGCTCAAACGCCAGCACCGACTCCAGGTCCAGGTGATTGGTGGGTTCATCCAATAACAGTAATTGCGCCGGTGTCTCACGCCACAAGGCTACGGCCATCGCGGCTTTCAAGCGCTCGCCGCCGCTGAGTTGCCCTGCCGGCTGCGTAACCCGCAGCGCGTCCAACTGCAACAACGCCAGACGTGTGCGCAGTTCGGCTTCGGCCAGGGGCGTGTCGAGCAGGTTGAGTTGCTCGACAAGGCTGCGACGGTCGTCCAGCAGCGCCAGGTGCTGATCGATGTACGCACTGGGCACTGCTACGCTGCACTCGCCACTGACCGCCTGCCAGTGGCCGGCTAGCAGTTTGAGCAAGGTCGATTTGCCGCAACCGTTCGGCCCACGTACGGCAACGCGAGCCGGGCCTGTCAGGTTGACCGTCAGGTAGCTGGCGGGTGCCAGGGGATCAAGCCAGGGCAATTGCGCCTGCTCCAGCACCAGTACCTGGCGGCCATTGGGGACGGTCGAGCCTGATAATGCGAGCAGTGTGGGCGTCTCATCCACCACGAGCTCGTACGCCTGGCGTACCTGGGCGTCGAGTTGGTTTTTGCACGCATGATGGGCGCTGCGCACGCTGCTGACGACCTCCGTTGCTGCGCTTTTCCAGCGCGCCTTGGTAAAACGGTCGACGTTGGCGGTCTCGGCCTGTTTACGTGCGCGTGCGGCGTGGCGCTGCAGGTCGTCGTGATCTTTTTGTAGGCGCCGACGCTCGCGGCTGCGGGCCAGACGCGCCTGTTCCCACGCAGCAATCGCGGCCTGCTGGTGAGTGTCGCGTTGCTGGCGATAGGCATCGTAGTTGCCGCCATACACCTGAATGCCCAGGGGCGACAGCTCGATGATGCGGCCCATGGCATTGAGCAACTGTCGATCATGGCTGACCACCACCAGGCCACCGCGCCAATCGCGCAACACACGCAACAGCCAGTCGCGCCCGTCAGCATCAAGATGGTTGCTGGGCTCATCCAGAATCAGCAACTGCGGCGCCGCCAACAACGCCCCGATCAGCGCGACCCTGGCGAGTTGGCCACCGCTGAGTTGATCGGCCGGGGTACTGCCACTGAGGGTCTGCAAACCCGCTGCATCCAGTGCCTGGCGCAGGCGTTCGGCGAGGTCCCAGCGATCGTCGATCAGTTCCAGGTCACCGAGGCGTGCATCGCCCTGGCCCATTCGCTCAAGGGCAGCCAAGGCCGCGGCAGTTGCGGTGATATCGGCGATGGTTTGCCCTGGTTGAGCCGTGACGGCCTGGGGCACATAGGCAACATGGGCCGGTTTTTTCAACGTGCCGGAGGAGGGCAGCAGCACGCCGGCCATCAACTTGGCCAGGATACTTTTGCCCCGTCCATTGCGCCCGACGATACCGGTAGGCGTTTGATCAATGGACAGGTTCACGTCGGCCAGCAAGGTTTCGCCATTGGCGAACTGGAAAGACAGGTGTTGCAGGGAAACAAGCGCGGGCAGCCGTTTGACGTCAGTCATCAGCACCTCCAAAAAAATGTCGAACAGGCCAACAAGCGCGCCAGGCGGCTCGTTGCAGATACATTTTGGAAGGCTTAGTTGTTCACGTCGGCGGTCATCCCGTGAGTCAGAAGGGAGGCAGAGCCTAACCCACCTTAACTTTGTGCGGCAAGTCTTCGGCCAGTTTTTCCAGGAACATTGCCAGCGCGACTTCTTCGGCTTTCAGGCCTTTGCGCACTCGCGGCTTGGGCAGCTTCGACAATTCACCGAGGCTGAAATGCTCAAGCACCGCCGGGTGGATATAGCACTTGCGGCACACCGCCGGCGTGTTGCCCAGCTGCCGGGCGACATCCTTGACCATCGCCACCACATGCCGCTTGGCGTCGGATTCGGGCTGCCACGCCAACTCGCGCAACACCGCCAGCGCCATTGCTGTGCCGGCCCAGGTGCGGTAGTCCTTGGCGGTAAAGTCTTCGCCGGTCAGGCGGTGCAGGTAGTCGTTGACGTCCTGGGAGCTGACGGTATGCCGCTCACCGTCTTCGTCCAGGTACTGGAACAGGTTTTGCCCGGGCAATTCCATGCAACGCTTGACCACCCGGGCCAGGCGCCGATCCTTGACGCTGACTTGGTGCTCCACGCCACTCTTGCCACGAAACTGGAACTGGATCTCGCTGCCCTTGATGTCCACATGGCGGTTGCGCAAGGTGGTCAGGCCGTAGGATTTGTTTTCACGGGCATATTGGGTATTGCCGACGCGGATCAGCGTGGCGTCCAGCAACATCACCACCGTGGCCAACACCTTTTCGCGGGTAAACCCTGGCTCGGCGATTTGTGCTTCGAGCTGTTTGCGCAATCTGGGCAAAGCGGCGCCAAAAGCCTGCAAGCGCGAGTACTTGTCGCTGTCGCGCACCTCGCGCCAGCGTGGGTGGTAACGGTACTGCTTACGGCCACGGGCGTCGCGGCCGGTGGCTTGCAGGTGGCCGCGAGGGTCGGCGCAGATCCACACATCGGTGTAGGCGGGTGGTACCGCCAAGGCGTTCAGGCGTTTGATTTCGTCCGCGTCGGTAATGCGCTCGCCTTTGGCGTTCAGATACTGGAACTTGCCTCGCACTTTTTTACGGCGGATGCCGGGCTGGGTGTCATCCACATAATGCAGGTCGCGGGGCAGGTCGGCGGGTAGCGAAGAGTCAGGCATGGGGCGGGTTCCTTGGCAACAAATCAGGCCGGTATGTCTGATTGACCGCAGCACCCTGCGGTCGTGCCAAATGGTTAAGCCAGCACCGCCACCGCCTTGATTTGCGCCCACAGTGTCTGGCCCGGATGCAGTTGCAACTGGTCGTGTGAGAAGCGCGTGATGCGTGCCAGCAAGGGCGTGCCGCCGGCGTCGAGGCGCACCAGCACGTGGGCGCTGTTGTCCGCGCCAATAGTCTGGGTGACGGTCACCGGCAAGCGGTTGAGGATGCTGCTGTGTTCCTGGGCCTGCAGGCTCAGGCTTACATCCCGTGCCTGGACCTTGACCCGCAGCGGGTTGCCCACCGCCAGCGGGACATGGGCCACGCGCATCTGCAACGGGCAATCGGGCAACTGCAGAGTGAGCAACTGATAGTGCGCGTCGTAGGCAACGACGCTGCCGGCGATCACCACGCCGGCATCGTCGCCCAGCGCCAAGGGCAGGTCGAGGCGCGCCAGGGTCTCGCCGATCGGGCCACTGGCCAGGGACTTGCCGTCGCTGAGCAGAACGATATGGTCGGCCAGTCGCGCCACTTCGTCCTGGGCATGGCTGACGTACAGCACCGGGATATCCAGCTCGTCGTGCAGGCGTTCCAGGTAAGGCAATATCTCGCTTTTGCGCTGGCTGTCCAGGGCCGCCAGCGGTTCATCCATCAACAACAACTTGGGGCTGGTGAGCAAGGCGCGGGCGATGCCGATGCGCTGGCGCTCGCCGCCGGACAAGTGTTGCGGATGACGCTCAAGCAAGTGCCCGATACCCAACAGTTCGGTGGCCTGGGCCATGTCCACGCGCCGTTGCGGGCGTGGGATACGTTTGAGGCCGAACTCCAGATTGGCGAGCACCGACAGGTGAGGAAACAGGCTCGCCTCCTGGAACACATAGCCCAGGGCGCGTTTATGCGGCGGCACAAACAGCCCTTTGCGGCTGTCTTGCCACACCTCGTCGTTGATTTGCACAAAACCGTGTTCGGCGCGTTCCAGACCGGCGATGCAGCGCAGGCAGGTGGTCTTGCCTGAACCGGAATGTCCGTACAGCGCGCTCACGCCACGGCCGGGCAATTGCAGGTCCACATCCAGTGCGAAGGCGGAATATTTCAGGCGCAGGCGTATATCCATCATCGCGATCAGCTCCAGCCCATCTTGGTTTTACGGCTGGAATAGAGCGCCAGCAACACGAGGAAGGCGAATACCACCATGGCCCCGGCCAGCCAATGGGCCTGGGCATATTCCATGGCTTCGACGTGGTCGTAAATTTGCACCGAGACGACACGGGTCTGGTCCGGGATATTGCCGCCGATCATCAGCACCACGCCGAACTCACCAACGGTATGGGCGAAGCCCAGGATCGAGGCGGTGATAAACCCAGGGCGTGCCAGCGGCAGGATCACCGTGAAAAACGTATCCCACGGGTTGGCGCGCAAGGTCGCGGCCACTTCCAGCGGGCGCGTGCCGATGGCAGAAAACGCATTCTGCAACGGCTGCACCACGAAGGGCATGGAGTAGATCACCGAGCCAATCACCAGCCCGGCGAAACTGAAGGTGAGGGTGCCCAGGCCCAGCCACTGCGTGAATTGGCCGACGTACCCATTGGGCCCCATGGCCAACAGCAAGTAAAAGCCGATGACCGTTGGCGGCAACACCAACGGCAGTGCGACCACTGCGCCGATGGGGCCGCGCCACTTGGAGCGGGTGCGCGACAGCCACAGGGCGATCGGTGTGCCGATGATCAACAGGATCAGGGTGGTCAGCGAGGCCAGTTTGAGGGTCAACCAGATCGCAGAAAAATCAGCACTCGACAGGGGCATTTACAGCTCGTAACCGTAGGATTTGATCACGGCAGCCGCTTTCGGGCCTTTGAGGTAGTCCATCAGGGCCTTGGCCGCGGCGCTGTCCTTGCCCTTGTTGAGGATCACGGCGTCCTGTTTGATCGGGTCATGCAGGGAGGCCGGAACAATCCACGCCGAACCACCGGTGACTTTGCCGTCTTTGTAGATCTGCGACAAGGCGACAAAACCCAACTCGGCATTGCCGGTGGAAACAAACTGGTAGGCCTGAGTAATGTTCTGGCCTTCGACGAGCTTGTCCTTGACCTTGTCGGTCAAGCCTTCTCTGGCCAGTACCTGGGTAGCGGCCAAGCCGTAGGGCGCTGTTTTGGGGTTGGCGATGGACAAATGCGTGTATTGGTTTTTCTTTAGCACGTCGCCTTTGGCATCCACATAGCCTGCTTTGGCCGACCACAACGCCAGGGTGCCGACCGCGTAGGTAAAGCGTGAACCCTTGACGGTAGCGCCTTCGCTTTCGAGTTTTTGCGGGGTGGTGTCATCGGCGCTGAGGAACACTTCAAACGGCGCGCCGTTCTTGATCTGGGTGTAGAACTGCCCGGTGGCACCGTAGGCCGCGACCAGTTTGTGGCCGGTGTCTTTCTCGAAGTCGGCGGCAATCGCCTGGATCGGGGCGGTGAAGTTGGCGGCCACGGCCACCTGCACTTCGTCGGCATGCGCCGTACCCAAGGCAATGGCGGCAAGCAGGGGGGCCAGGCGCGAAACGCGGGTCATCATGAAGCAACTCCTTGAAGGTGTACGGCAGGTTGTAGGTAAAAAGGCTTACCGCTATGTATGGGAATATATAGCGGTAGTCTATTGCCGGTACAGCACCAAGTTGCTGCGCAGGTTAGTCGCGGGTGAATCTGGCTATCGCGTGTTCGGCCAATTCGCGGGTCAGGGCATAGGTGGATAGGTCTTTGCCCAGCCTCAGGGCCTGGCCTGCCCACAGGTTGCTGAAACCGGCTTCATCCTTGGCCTTGAGCGGCATTAATGCGCCTCCGGCTTTGGGGAACGCCGGCGCAGCGGGGTTGATTGCGCCGAGTTCACGCATCACCCGGTTGACGATGCCCCGCGCCGGGCGGCCGGTAAACAGGTTGGTCAGCGCGGTTTCGCTGGCCTGGGCATGGCGCAGCGCGTGGTGATGGGAGGCGCTTACAGTGGCTTCGGGAGTGAACAGGTACGCCGTGCCGATCTGCACCGCCGAAGCGCCGAGGGCAAAGGCCGCAACGATGCCGCGTGCATCGGCGATTCCGCCCGCAGCAATCACCGGCACGCTGACCGCGTCGACAATCTGTGGCAACAGCGCCATCAAGCCGATCTGGCTATTGAGGTCATCGCTGAGAAACAGGCCACGGTGCCCCCCCGCTTCGATGCCCATGGCGATGATCGCGTCGCAGCCGTGCTGTTCCAGCCACACGGCTTCCTCGACGGTGGTGGCCGATGACAGCACCTTGGCACCGGTGGCTTTTACCCGGTCCAGCAAAGACTTCTCTGGCAGGCCAAAATGAAAGCTCACCACTTCTGGCCGAAACGCTTCCACCACCTGGCAGGCTGCGTCATTGAACGGCGCACGGTTGGACACCGGGGTTGGCGCATCAAAGTCGGCGCCCAGCTCATGGTAGTAAGGTTGCAGCAAGGCCTTCCAAGCCTGATCCCGCGCGTCATCGACATCGGGCGGTTGATGGCAGAAGAAGTTGACGTTCAGCGGCGCATGATTGGCCTGGCGAATGAGGGCCAAGGCCTCGCGCAGTTGCTCCAGGCTCAGCGCCGCCGCAGGCATGGAGCCCAGGGCACCGGCTTGCTGAGCGGCGATGACCATGGCGGTGGTCGTCGCGCCAGCCATCGGAGCCTGGATAATCGGCACCTCAATGCCCAACAGGTCAAGAATGCGGGTGTCTGGCCAGGTGCTCATGGGGTGCTTCTCCAGCGTTAGTAGGGCTTTTCGCTGTTTTAGCAGGGCAATCAGCACCCGGCCAGTCTGTTTTATTCACTGGACGGAAGCGGCGTTTTGTGGAGCTGGGTTTCGCGCTCAAGTAACTGGCGCTTGCGCTCTACGCCCCAGCGGTAGCCCGACAGCTCGCCATTGCTGCGCACCACGCGATGACAGGGAATCGCCACCGCCAGGTGGTTGGCACCACACGCCTGGGCCACGGCGCGAAAGGAGGAGGGTGCGCCGATACGCTCGGCAATCTGCGTATAGCTGGCGGTGCTGCCCGCAGGGATTTCGCGCAACGCCTGCCACACCCGCTCCTGAAAGGCCGTGCCGCGCAGGTCCAAGGGCAAATCCAGGCCCACCGCAGGGGCCTCGACAAAGCCAACGACCTGGGCCACCAGTTGTTCGAACCCCTGATCCGCGCCGATCAACTCAGCCTTGGGAAACTGGTCTTGCAGGTCGCGCACCAGTTTGTCCGGATCATCACCCAATAAAATCGCACACACGCCACGTTGGCTTTGCGCCACCAGAATCGCCCCCAGCGAGCACTGGCCAACGGCAAAGCGGATGGTGTTATTGGCGCCACCGCCTTTGTAATCTCGCGGTTTCATGCCGAGCACCTGGTCGGCGGCTTCATAAAAGCGGCTATTGGAATTAAAGCCCGCGTCGTACAGGGTGTCTGTCACTGAATGCTGGCCCTTGAGGCCGTTGCGCACTTTGCGCGAACGCAGGGCGCTGGCGTAACCCTTGGGGGTCAGCCCGGTGTTGGCTTTGAATACACGGTGGAAGTGAAACGGACTCAGCCCGGCGCATCGGGCGAGCGCGTCCAGGCTAGGCGGGGTTTCGGCCTGTTCGATTTGCCGGCAGGCTTCGGCCACTAACTGCCCATGGTGTGCAGCCAACTGGGTCTGGTCGCCGGCAGCGCGTTTGCTGGGACGATAACCTGCTGCCTCGGCCTGCGCCGGCGTGTCGAAAAATTCGACATTTTCCGGGCGCGGCAAGCGTGAAGCACTGCTGGGGCGACAATACACGCCGGTGGTTTTCACGCCGTAGACAAATAGCGCGTCAGCCTTGGCATCACGGGCAATAATGGCAGCCCAGCGCGGATCGTGTTCGTTGTTCATGGCCTGCACTCTTGACGGTTCAGGAGCAGATTAAGCCTGCCGCTCGCCATCGACACTCCGAAGCTTGCGGTCAAATTAGCCAGCGGTGCGAAAGGTCAGGTTGATGCGCTGCGGGCCCATGATTGGATGCACGCCGTCCTTGATCGGCATCACGCCATGAAAGCGCAGACGATCAACGCCGCCCCACACCACCACATCACCATGAAACAGCGAGACCTTTTGGGTTTTGTCGCTGCGCGCATGGCCACCGAACAGGAAAATCGCCGGCAGCCCCAGGGACACCGAGACCACGGGCGCGCTGTAGTTGCGCTCGTTCTTGTCCTGGTGCAGGGACATTTTCGCCCCCGGTACGTAACGGTTGATCAGGCAGGCATCGGGTAGAAAACCGCTGAAGCCGGCCTCGATTGCCGCTGTCACGGCCAGTTGGCGCAACGTCTCGGGCATGGCGGGCCAGGGCTGCTGGTTGCGCGGGTCGATTGGGCTGTAGCGATAGCCACGGGCGTCGGTGGTCCAGCCCAGCTCGCCGCAACTGCTCAGCGCCGCCGACATGGTAAAACCGCCAGGGGTGACCATCTGCCGAAACGGTGATTGAGCCAGGACACGCCGCAGTTCAGGCAATAACCGCTCGATCCAGGGCAGGGCATAGCCCCTCAATACATAGGACTCTTCGCCAATTTGCTCGCGCCCGGCAGGCTGTTGCAGGGCCTCATCGGCAAACAAATCGGCGGTAGGGCCTGGCATGGCTTACAGCGCCTTGCTCACGTTGATGTCGGTGATTTCGTCGCTGGCATCATGAATTTTTGCCAAGGCTTGCTTGGCTTCTTCGACGCTGTTGTTCTGCAACTGGGCAAATTCAAAGCGGCGTTCGCCGTTGAGCTTGTACTTGATGACGTATTTGGTTGTGGTGGTCACAGCTTTTTTCCTGTCAGGTGTTCGGGTCAGCTCAGCTTGCTGCTGGTACGACGAACGATACGAATCTTGTGGGACAACGCAGGCTTGCGGGTCACGCTGATGGCGCGACGGGTCACCACATCCAGGGTGATGTTCCAGAAGCCGGTGCTGGGCGCGGTGATCTTGGCCGGGAATTTATCAAATGCGCCGCCGTGGTAGGTATGGCGGCCGCCATTTTTGAAGCTGCGAAAGTTCGCATCGCTCATCAGGCGAATATTGCAGGTCTGTGAGCATTCGATGACGACAATGTCTCCCTCGTTGAGGTGCTCACGCTGGTGGATGAATTTCATGGGGGTGTCTCCAGAAGGGCTTTTTCTGAAAAATCAGAACGATACGTAGGTTAAGATGGAGTTTATCAGCCCCAGCGCGTTTATTATCGGGCCGTCGTCGACGACTTCGACAATTTAAAACAGTTATTTACCGAGTTATCACAGATAAATCCTACGTTGGTGGGAGAAAATTACCATCCCCGCTGTCGTAGGGTCTTTATCGGAGGTTTTTGTATGAAGTGGAGTGTGTTGGTGCTGGCCTTGGCAATAGGTGGGTGTGCTTCGGTTGCAGATATCAAGCAGACCCCGCCAACATTGGTGGTCATCTCAGGGAAGAAACCGCAGGAATATGCGGCGTGTGTGGTGCGCAAATTGGAGGCGACCCGTCGGCCGCCGCAGATCGAGCCCCATAAAGACGGCATTCAGGTGATCGTGCCGCAGAAGTTCTCGGCAGACCCGTCGGCGATCTTTGAAATCGAAGACCGCTCCAGCGGTAGCAGCATCAAGCTTTATGAAAGCATGTCTAATGTGCCCATCCGCCCGGGCGACGTGAAGAAGGCTGGGGAAGAATGTATTTCCGGTTGAGCTCCAGACTCATCCCTCAAACCCGATAAAAAAGCCCTTACCCTGCAGGGACGGTATGTATCCGTTAAACTGTCGGGCATTCACTACAAAGATGCCGCTCAAACCCGGGGTTTGAGCGGCATTTGTTTTTTCTGGAAAGCCCGTTATGAAACGAGACCACGTCAAAGCCCACCATGCCGAAGGGCAGATTTCTGCCACCCATGTCATCCAGAACCCCGCCGATTTGGGCGAGTGGATCGTGTTTTTCAAGAAGAGCGGCGGGCGCAGCTACTTCCTGGTGGACGAGCAGGATGAGGTCGAGTCATTTGCTCGCCTGGATGACCTGATCGAAACCCTGCGTGGCCTGGGGATCAAGTTCGCTGAAGTGCACCTGTAGCAGCGTTACTTGCAGACCACCACCACGCTACGGCCTTTGAAGTTGCCCACGTCCTGGCCCAGGGTCTTGTCGCTTTCCTTGAGCGCCGGCGTGCCATTGGTGCCAACGATGCGGTAACCGGTGCCGGCGCAGGATGCGTCCGCCTTTTCGTAGCAACTGGCCCATGAATTGGCCTCACCCGAGCAATCGATGGTCAAGCCTTGTTCACCATTTTTCAGCAAGGTGTCGGAAGCGGTGGTGCAGCCGGCGAGTGCCAGTACCGCGGTCAGTGCCAGGATTTTGTTCATAGGGAATCTTCGTAGAGAGGGAGTGGAGGGCGCTGACACTGTCGTGGGGCGTTGGCGCGGATTATAGCGAACTGCCATCGGGTGTGCAGTCGCAGGTTACCAGTACTGCGTTTGCACACCCGATGAGTCAGCTGTTGATGTCGGTCATGGCACTCCCATGACTAGCACACCACTCCCGCTGATTGCCCCGGCAGCAGGAAAGTCGCCCGCTCGTCTTACGAGCGAAAACGTCACATCATCGCCCCCCACGCTGTTGTTGATACGGGTCAGGAATGATCCGTTGACCTTCACCGCAGAGCCCGCACGTACAAGGGCGGTGCCCACGCTCGGGTTGCTCATCATCAATAGCCTGTCATCAAAAGACGTCGCAATGCCTTTGTAGGTGATGGTGATGTTGGTATTGATCCCACCATTGGGGCATGAGTAGGTGAGCCTGTGGTTGGCGCGCACGGACGTGGTCAAAGGATCGGTGCCGATCGCCCGCTGCTGTACATTGCCGAAGTTGATCTCGATGGGGTTGTTATTGTTGATGGTGCAGGTTGACGGCGAGATGCCGAAGTTGTTCGCGGCTCTGTACGTGAGGACGAGCCGCGTGCTTCCCGGGTTGTAATTATTCGTCTGGTGCAGATTCAGCGCGCCCAGAATGTCATCTCTTACCACGCTGATAGGGTTGCTGGGATCATTACGCAGCAGGATATAGGGGGTTACATTGATAGGATACGCCACAAAGTTATTAGGCATGGTCGCGATGCGGATGTTAAACGGCACCGGGGTGTTATAAAACGCGCCGTTTATGCGTAAGCCGGTACCTTGATTGTTGAATTTAGGCCCAGGTACCCAGGGGGCTCCGGCTTGCGCGGATGTCCCCCAAAAATCTATGCGCGTCGGGTGGGCAGGGGAGGGCGTAAATCGGCATTCCAGCCGCGCGCCTTCGAGAAGGATGCGGCTGCTGTCCGAGCCGACACTCACGTTGACAGGCACCTCCAGGTTCAGGATCCCGCCGTTGCCAACGTATTGCCAGTTTCCGCCATTAACGCGGCAGTCTGCTGCTCGCCCGGTCATGGTCACACCCAGCAGGACGAGAAGCGCTATCACTCCATAGAGTCGTTTCATTTTGATCTCTCTTTGCTCCTCTGTCCGAACGTCACTGCGGGTGACCATCCGGAAGAGCGTTAAGGTTTGCCCACGCCGTTTTCAGGCCAGCACCGGCTACGGATAGTCCAACGTAAAAGTAGAGGTCACCCTGTACGCGCCTCGGCCGATGGTCTGGTCGCTGATGGCCTGCGGCTCGCCCTGCACAAAGGCTTTCAGCGCGATCACATTGCTGCCATCTATCAATACCTGCGCATCGCTGGGCGAATTCAACGGCAGTGGCTTGTTGCTCGGCGTCTCTATGCCCACCCCGATGCCTGAGGCGCCACTGCCACCATCCAGCGCGAGCATGCCGGGCAACGCGGTGTTTTCCCTGCCGCCAAAGGTGATGCTGACCGTAGCGCCAATGGTGGTATCGCAGTTCTCCAGGTGCAGCCTGAAGTCCTTGCCCTGTGAACGGGTGTTGAGATAGAGGTGCTTGCTGGTAACGTCCCAGAGTTCCAGGGTGACGGCCTCGTCGCCCGGTCGCAGGGTGCAGGCCTCCTGGACCAGGTTGCCCTTGAAACTCAGGTTGTCCGCTGCTTTGGCGGTGGCGGTCAGGCTCAAGGTCAATACCAGCGCTGCACATTGCCAGCCTTTGTGGTGTGTATGTCCCATTGATTCGGCTCCTACTGGTATTCGGCCAACAGCGTGGCCACCGCGGTAAACCGTGCGGGCGCCAGGGTTGCGCCGGGCTGCTTCACCGGCACCACTTCCAGTGCGGGCGGTGATGACAGGCTGATATCCAGTGGCGTATTGAGTGAAAATGGCAGGTTGTTCTGGAAAACCCGAATACCCAGCGCCGGTACACTCGTCTGTACCGCAGCACCGTCAAACGTGGTTGCCGTGCCGTTGACACTCAACTTCAGCGCCCATGGCAGCGTGTTGGTACCACAGTTGATGGTGTAGCCGATGCCCTGGCGGTATTGCACACCGTCGACACGCTTGATCCCGACATCGCCAAAATCCACTTCGATGGTGTTGCCCGCATCAATCGTGCAAGGGGGAGGCTCGTTCAGTGTGCCGCTGAACGTCAGGTTGGCCGACGCGCCACTGCACAGGCCCATGGAGCACAAGGCGAGCAATGCTCGCTGTTGCCAACAGGTCATTGATCCTTCCTCTTCATTGATAATCGACCACGAGGGTGGCGGCGGCATCGAATGCGCCTCCGGTCAGCGTGCTGCCCGGGCGTTTGACCGGCACTGCCTGCACCACCGGCACGTTGGGGTAGGTGAAGTTCACCGCCGTGTTCAACGGCCAATCGGCGCCATTGATGAACAGCTTCACCCCCAGGTCCGGCTTGCGGGTGACCAGTACTCGGCTGTCGAATGCGGCGGCCGTGCCCCTGAGTTCCAGGGTCAACGCGTTGCTGAAAGGGGAGTTGCAGGTGACGGTGTACGGCACGCCACGACGGTAATTGACCCCGTCGACCCGTGAAGTCAGCAGGTCATTGCCAAAAGGCACATCGAGCGTACTTCCGCTGTTGATGACACACGGCGGCGGCGCAATGATCACCGCGCGGATGGTCAGGGCCGTCTCGGCCTGCGCGCCCAAGCTGATCGCCCAAAGCAGGCCTGCCAACACGGCCCATGGGCCGATTGTCTTAGCCATTGTTCTGCCCTTATTCATAATTGAGCCTGAAATCCACCACAGCCCGGAACGCCCCGCTGGTCAATGGCGCAGCGGTACGCGTAGGCCGTACGTTCCAGGTCTTGGTATTACCGCCCAGGGGCAGGAACAGTGGTTCGCCGCGCTGGCCCAGCTGTACATCCCGCCCCAGAGCATCGGTCAACTGCAGCCCCAAGCCGGTGATGCCTTGCACTTTGACCAGGCGCGAATCGTCGTCATCGGCCGGCGCGAGGAACGCCACCGACAGCACCGGTTGAAAGGCGCTCCAGATCAGGTTGCCCGTGCGTTCACTGCGGATACTGCCGGCGGTGCGGTTGCACTCGGTAAAGCGCAACTGGAACGCCACCTGGTTGGCCTGGTCGCCGGGGCGGCGTAATTGGCTGGTGGAGACGTCGCCCAGTTCAATGGTCTGATGCAGCGAGGTCATTTCCAGGCTGCACGGGGTTTCGTGCATGGACCCGGAAATATTCAGCACGCCATTCATGCCCTCGATATCCTCGGCCTTCGCGCTCCCCCCCAAAACCAGGAGCAGGCCGCCCAATGCCTTTATGTAATGAGACTTCATGGCTGACTCCAGCGACAGGCTTACTGTTTGGGTGGCGCTGCTTGCAGGTTGACCTTGCAAGTCTCACCGCTGCATGTGAAGGCCAGCAGCGGACGACCACCGTAATCATTGACGTAGGCCAAGTAAGGAGTAGGGCCGAGGGCTTTGGCCGTCGGGCCCAGGATCAGCGTGCCTTTGGGCGGCACCATCACCGGCTCGAAACCGGCCACGGTCTTGCCGTCCTTGGTGCTGCGCGCATCCACCAGGGTCACGTAGTAAGGCGTCGGGTTATTCACCCGGTAATGCTCGCCCTGCCGGGTAAGGGTCAGTTTTTCCTGCCAGGGGTTGGACAGGTCCTGCTGGCTGGGCGCAATGGCTTGTGGTCGGTAGAACAATTTGATCCGGGTCTGCAGCGCAATTTGCAGCGTGTTGGCCTTATCGGTGCGGGGTGGAATTTCCCGCAGGTTGAAGTAGTAGACCGTCTCTCGATCCTGAGGCAAGGACTTGGCCGCCGGTAGCGCCTGGACTTTCACCTGGCTCTGTTTGCCCGGTTCCAAACGCTGCACCGGTGGCAGCACGATCAAAGGCGTGGTGAGTTTCTGGCCCTCTTCATTCTCGATCCAGCCCTGGGCCAAGTACGGTAATTGAGTGTTGTTATTGGTGATGTTCACGCTGGTGGCGTCCTTGCCACCATCGAAAATTACGCGGGTACGGTCCAGGCCAATCGCAGCGCTGGCACTGTGGCTCAGGGCGAGCGCCAGCAGGGTGAGGGTCGAGAGGGTGACGCGTCTGTACAGGATCATGAGGATGTGGTCTCCGTAGCGGGGGGCTTGCCGGTCAGCTCTGGCGGCGTGGACAAGGGTTGATCGGTGGCTGCGATTCGGCAGTCCAGTTGCAGGGCATTACTCAAGCCGTCAGCCGGCAAGACGTCGGGTAGGGTGAGGGTGCAGCGCTCGTTACCGCCCCAACTGACCACCATCTGTTCACCGGCTTGAATGCCGCTGAGGTAGACATTGCCGCCGTCATTCACGATGCCGGTGTCCTGCTGCTTGGCGTTCTGGACCGTCGCCCCAAAGGGCGGCGAGCTGCCATCGGGCAGGCGTAGCACTGCCATGGCCTTCTCACCGGCAATCACGTCCAGCGCGCGATAACCAATGGCGCCTTCGGTGAGGGTCAGTTGGGTGACGGACTGAGTGGCTTCGACATCGCTCGGCAGACTCTCCAGATCAACGCTTGCCGCCGTGCGCTGGTAGCTGCTCAGGTCGGCGATCACGGCTTTACCGAAGGTGTTGCTGCGGGTCGGCGTGCCGTAACCGCGCACCGGCACGTCAGGCACGCCGCCGGTATCCACCATCAAACGGGTACCGCCCATGCTGTTGGTACGATGCAGGGCTGCGCCGTGAGGTGTGAGCGTGCCACCGCCGCGGGCTGACAGGCTGAGGCTGGTGCGACTGTCTTGTTGCCGGCTGGCGGCCAGTGTCAGGTCGGCTTGATCACCCATGTGGCTCAGGTAGCCACTGGCTGAATTATCGCTGGCCGTCAGTTGGTAACTGTTGCGCTCATCGAGGCGATCGCTGTAGCGGGTTGAAAAGCCATTCTTGCCTGCCGCCCGGCTGGCGTCCAGCGACAGCGTGCCGCTGCGTCCCAACGGCAGGCTGACCGTCAGCGCCATGCCGTTATCCTTATAGTTGTAATCCAGCGTGCGATAAACGTTGAGTGACAAACTTATGTTTTTGACGGTGCCCACGTTGAAGTAGCGGGACACCGATAAGTTCCAGCGCTGGCTGGCTGGCCGCGACCAGTAAGTTTGTTTGTTGTAACTGGCGTAGACCGTGGCTCCCAGGTCGCGAAATTGTTTGTTAACGGTCGCCGTATAAAGCGCCTTGCTGCCACCGATGGGTTTGAACTCACCGGCATATTGGCCGAACTCGTCATATTGTCCGCGCCCTGCGAGTTCGCCATTCCTGCCGTAATGACGAGCATCGAGATATTCACTCATGCTCAAGAAGTTCTTGTCGGAGAACCGGTAGCCGGCAAAGGTTACTTGGCTGTCGTATTGTTCAAAATTCTTCGAGTACTGCAGGCGGTAGGATTTACCCGAGAGCGTTTGATTCCACACGTTGGCGTGGGATTGGGTGACATCCAGCGATAAAGCGCCCAACACCAACAGGTCTCGGCCTGCACCAACAGTGGCCGCCCGGTAGTTGTTATCGGTTATGGCGCCGCCAAACAACGACCAGCCGTTGCTCACGCCCCAGGAGAATTCGCCGGTGCCGAAAAAGTTGCCGTCAGCGCCGTATTGAAGGTCCGATGGCCGCCCGGTCGCCAGCTTGTATCGAACTTGCCCAGGGCGCGTCAGGTAAGGCACGCCTGCGGTGTTGAGCTTGAAAGTCTGCACTGAACCGTCCTGCTCCTCCACCCGCACATCCAGCGTGCCGGTGACCGCATCGTTGAGGTCCTGGATACGAAAGGGGCCGGCCGCCACCAGGGTTTCATACAACACGCGCCCTTGTTGGCTGACGACGACCCTGGCGTTGGTCTTGGCCAACCCAACCACCTCAGGCGCATAACCGCGCAGGTTGGGAGGCAGTTGGCTTTCGTCCGAATTCAGCGCGGCGCCGGTAAAGCGGAAGCTGTCGAACAGGTCCGAATACAGGTAGTTTTCCCCAACCACCAGGCGCGCTTTCAATGAAGGGATGGCGCGGTAAGCGTAATAGCGGCTCCACTCCAGCTTCTGCTCCCCGGCGGAACGGTCCCTTGCGCTGTCGACGCGGCCCTGCCAGTCGGCCCGCAGGCGCCAGGCCCCGGCATTGGCCCCCAGGGTGCCGTTACCGCTGAGGTGGTTGCGGGTCCGCTCGTTTTTCTGGGCGTTGGACTGCGCCGTCAGGTTGTAGTCAATCAGCAGTCCTGGTACGCCTTCATCCCAGCGCGCAGGCGGATCCCAATTAAGAGCGCTGTACTCAAGGTAGGCGTGGGGCAGGTTGATGCTCACTGTGGAGGTGGCCAGGTCTGCACTCACCTCGGCACCTGGCAAGCCTAGGATATCCAGGCACTCGCCGCCTTTCCACCCCGTGAGTTTGGCTGCTTCGGTCGCCTTCAGGCCCAGTTGTGCCACAAGCTCTGCGGACAAGCACGCCTGGCTATCCTTCGGGTCATCATCGGGAGGATAAAACGCCACTGACTGCTCAGAAAGCGCCTGGCCGTTGATCTGCACAAGCATCGTGTAGGTGCCCGGCAGAATGAAACCGCTACGCGAAAACCGCGACAGATCAATATTGGTGCGATCATTCAGGTCAAGAACGTCGGTATTGAATTCGATATCCCCGGCACCCAAGGCTGTGCCTGCCAGTGACATCAGCCCGCCAAACAGCGTGGGGCACAGCGTATGTTTGATCGTCGACGCATTCAGCATGAAAGCAACCCATCAATGTTCAAAAGTATTCCAACTTGAACCGCACGGCGACACGGTGAGCGCCAGGCGCCAATGGCAGCCCGTTACCCACCAGCCGCAGCGTGTAGTGAAGTGTCATGTCGCCTTCCGCCAAGGGATGCGGCGCCATCGGCTCGCCCGGCACGCTCTCCTGGCCGGCCGAATCCCAGATGTGAAAGGCAACACCCTGCGAATCCCCGAAGGCGGCAAAGGAGCGACCGTCTCGGTCGCGTGGGCCGTCAAACGTCACCCGCAAATGCACCCAGTCAGGTAGCGTTGCACCCGGGCGTGAAGGATCCGGGCGCGTCAATGAGCAATTGACCAGGCGTAAATCAAAGGGGTGTGGCTCGCCCAGCGCATTTCGCAACAACCGGCCAATGGGCTCGGCGGGCATCTCGATGGTTTGATCGGCACTGGTCAATTCCAGTCCGCACGCGGAGTCAACAACCCTGCCACCGAGCGTGATGACCCCTTCGCCTTGCGCAGGCTCCTGCGCGAACGCCCAAGGGCTGATCACCATCGCCAATGACGAGCTCATGGCCAGACGTATGAATTTTTTCACCGTTATCTCCCACCAGCTCCCCCCGCCACCCTGGAGTGGCGGAGGGGAAACTTACTGATAAGCCAAGGTGAAATTGGTGACCGCACTGAAATCGCCAGGCACGATGTCGCCGGTAGCCGCGCCTTGGACAAAGGCGCCGAATTCCAGGGTGTTGTCACCGGTGGAAATGGCCTGGGGAGTGGTTGCCACACCCAGTTGGATAGGGCTGCCGCCATGGGTCATCATGATGCCAACGCGGCCTGCGGTACCGACGGTACCGATCGCGCCAGGCACGTCGGTCGAGGGTGCTGCGGTGAAGGTCGTGGTCACGGTGTTATCGGTCAGATCTGTCAGGTCGCAACCTTCCAGCTCAATCAGCACCCGGCGAGCCTCGGACTTACCGCCGGCTTGCAATTGATGCTTGGCGATGGCGCCCAGGTGGATGGTCTGATCCACGGATTCAGGCTTGATAGAGCAGGCACCCGAGTGCACCGATCCCAGAAAGGTAACTGTTCCATCTGCCGCGTGAGCCCCGGACATAGAGCCCGCGAACAGCCCGATTAACAGTGCAGCTTTGAACTTAGTTTTCATTTGCAGATGCCCACATAAAAATGTCATGGAAGAGTCCCCGCCACCGGTTGGCGTGGGACTGACGTTTCACCTCAAACGTGACCTGCAGCAAGCTCGGCTGGTCGTCAGCCGAATGCGAGTCAGAAGATTTAACTTTCCAACTAGTTGTATTGCCATTTGGGTGCACATTTGAAGCGGAAACGATTGTGTAATGTCGGCTTGAAAAAGTAAGTCGTCACATTCACTTCTTGATGTGGGCAGGTGTTGTCGCGACTTATAGGAAGAATGTGGCACTTTGCCAAAACTTTTCTTTTGGCTGTAAGAATTGAACTACATGCTGCCAAATGAAAATAATTTAGTTGTGGTGATGGCTGTAAGAATGGGATGACATACAGTGAAAATCAATAGTCATTCATGGCGCGAAACAACTAACCGACATTAAGGCGCAGGGGGGGGGGCGTGACGCTGGCTGGGCAGTGGCCACAAAAAAGCCCCGCTTAACGGGGCTTTCAAAGCAGTGCAACGAGGCTTACTTGGTTTTCGGCCGCTTGCTCGATGCATGGCCTGCCTCATCCACAAACACTTCGGCGACGGCGATCGCCATGCTTTCGGACTCGAATACGCCGGCAACGCTGTCACCGTGAAAATTGATCAAGTGCCAGCCGTCTGCTCGCTTCGTGATCAGGTAGCCGTTTACACCTTTTGGTTCTGACATCTGTTGGCAATCTCGTGGTCTTGGTTCAAGGCGCCCATGATAGCGCCAAATGCCGGGGCAGGGCGCAAGTTGTTGCGGGTCAGTGCCAGGGGGGCAAAAGCGTGCTAAAACCATTGCAGCCCTTTCAAACAAGGGGTCGACGCGAGTTCTGACTAACCGTTGGTGACACCCATTGCAGGATCAGCGGAACTTACGCCGACATTTTTTCTCTATGATGACATCGCAACGCCAGCAGGACCCCATTGTAAGGTGACTGCGGCCTGATTAGACTGCGCCGAATTCCGTACGCACAGCCCTTTGTAAGGACTCATATGATCAAGAAATGCTTGTTCCCAGCAGCCGGTTACGGCACTCGCTTCTTGCCAGCGACCAAAGCCATGCCCAAAGAAATGCTGCCAGTGGTGAACAAGCCACTGATTCAGTACGGTGTGGAAGAGGCTCTGGATGCCGGTTTGAACGAGATCTCCATCGTCACGGGTCGTGGCAAGCGCGCGCTGGAAGACCACTTCGACATCAGCTATGAGCTGGAAAACCAGATCAAGGGCACCGACAAGGAAAAATACCTGGTCGGTATCCGTAAACTGCTCGACGAGTGCTCGTTCTCCTACACCCGTCAGACTCAGATGAAAGGCCTCGGCCACGCCATCCTTACCGGTCGCCCGCTGATCGGTGACGAGCCGTTCGCCGTGGTCCTTGCGGATGACTTGTGCGTCAACCTGGAAGGCGACGGTGTGCTGACCCAGATGGTCAAGCTCTACCAGAAATACCGTTGCACCATCGTTGCGGTGATGGAAGTCAACCCAACCGAAACCAATAAGTACGGTGTTATCGCCGGCGACGATATTGGCGATGGCCTGATTCGCGTACGCGACATGGTCGAGAAACCAGCGCCGGAAGACGCGCCATCGAACCTGGCGATCATCGGTCGTTACATCCTCACGCCGGACATCTTCAAGCTGATCGAAGAAACCGAGCCAGGCAAGGGTGGCGAGATCCAGATCACCGACGCTCTGCTCAAGCAAGCCAAAGATGGTTGCGTGATTGCCTACAAGTTCAAGGGCCAGCGTTTCGACTGCGGCGGCGCTGAGGGCTACATCGAAGCGACCAACTTCTGCTACGAGCATTTCTACAAGACGGGCAAGGCTTACTGATCCACGCTTGCCGGCACGTTTTAAGCGAAAGCCACCTTCGGGTGGCTTTTTCGTTTTTCAGCCCCATGTAAGTCGGTATGCTGGTGTACTGCCGAGGAGAGTGAAATGGCCTACGATTTTGACCTGTATGTAATTGGCGCCGGTTCCGGCGGTGTTCGTGCGGCGCGCTTTGCCGCAGGCTTTGGCGCCAAGGTGGCGGTGGCCGAGAGCCGCTACCTGGGTGGCACCTGTGTGAACGTCGGCTGCGTGCCAAAGAAGCTGTTGGTGTACGGCGCGCATTTTGCCGAAGACTTTGAACAGGCCAGCGGCTTTGGCTGGTCCCTGGGTGAGGCGAACTTTGATTGGGCGACCCTGATCGCCAACAAGGATCGTGAGATCAACCGCCTCAACGGTATCTATCGCAACCTGTTGGTCAACAGCGGCGTGACCCTGCATGAAGGGCATGCACGCCTGGTCGATGCCCATCAGGTGGAGATCAACGGTGAGCGCTTCACTGCCAGGCACATCCTGATCGCCACCGGCGGCTGGCCGCAGATCCCTGAGATTCCAGGGCGCGAGCACGCCATTGGCTCCAATGAGGCATTCTTCCTTAAAGAGCTGCCCAAGCGCGTGCTGGTAGTGGGTGGTGGTTATATCGCCGTTGAGTTCGCGGGCATCTTCCACGGCTTGGGCGCGCAAACCTCATTGCTGTATCGCGGTGACTTGTTCTTGCGCGGCTTTGACGGTTCGGTGCGCAAACATCTGCAAGAAGAGCTGACCAAGCGTGGCCTGGACTTGCAGTTCAATGCCGACATCGAGCGCATCGACAAACAGGCCGACGGCAGCCTCAAGGCCACTTTGAAGGATGGCCGCGTGCTGGAAGCCGATTGCGTGTTCTACGCCACTGGCCGCCGTCCGATGCTGGATAACCTGGGCCTGGAAAATACCGGGGTCAAACTGGACGAGCGCGGTTTCGTCGCGGTGGATGATTTCTACCAAACCGCCGAGCCGTCGATCCTGGCGATTGGCGATGTGATTGGTCGTGTGCAACTGACGCCGGTGGCCCTGGCTGAAGGCATGGCCGTGGCGCGGCGGTTGTTCAAGCCCGAGCAATACCGCCCGGTGGATTACGCCAATATCGCGACGGCGGTGTTCAGCCTGCCGAATATCGGCACAGTCGGCCTGACAGAAGAAGATGCACGCAAAAATGGCTACAACGTGCAGATCTTTGAAAGCCGGTTCCGGCCGATGAAGCTGACCCTGACCGATTGCCAGGAAAAGACCCTGATGAAGCTGGTGGTCGACACCGACACCGACAAAGTACTGGGTTGCCACATGGTTGGCCCGGATGCGGGTGAGATCGTGCAAGGGCTGGCGATCGCGCTCAAGGCGGGCGCGACCAAGCAGCATTTCGATGAAACTATCGGCGTGCATCCTACGGCGGCGGAAGAATTCGTCACCATGCGCACGCCTGTAGCGGACTGATCAGGTTGGCTCTGCCGCCTCTGGCGCCGTTGCAACGACGGTCGCCAGGCGCAGGGCTTCGATGCTTGCCTGGGCCTTGATCAGGTCCAGCTCAAGCGCCTTGTTGTGCTGCTGATACTCCAGCAGTGACGCTTGGCGCGATTGGCTGTCCAGCACGGCAACCCGTAGGCGTTCCTGGAGCAGGGTGCGCTCGCTGTCGATCTGGCTGAGCTGCTCCTTGAGTTTCAGCTGTAGCGCCTGGTCCTGGCGAGCTTGCTCCTGCAGCGTATTCAATTCCTTGGTTGTCACTCGCTGCTCGCTCAGCAGGCGCTCGTTGTCGCGATGCAGTTGGGTGATTTCGTCCTGGCGCACCAGCGCGCTTTGCTGTGCCTGACGCAATTCGGCCTGTACCTGTTGCAACTGGCCCTCATGGCGACGCTGTTCCTGTTCACGCTGCTCCTTGATGGCAGTGCGGTAATGTTCAAGCGCATCGCGGGCGTGCAGGTGTTTTTCTTCCAGTGAGCGAATCTGCTCGTCTTTGTCGTTGAGCCTTAGCTCGTAGTCGCTGCACGCCTGGCTCAGCCCGGCGTTACGGGTTTGCTCGGTCTGCAGGCTGGTGCTGGCGGTTTGCAGTGCCGCGCTTTCTTCAGCGAGGGCAGCGGTCTGGATATCAAATTGCTGTTTGAGCTGGGTGTGCGCTTCTTCCAGGGTTTCTATCTGAGCGAGCAGGGCGGCTTTTTGTTGCTCGAATTGCGCCAGGGCCAGGTCGATCGGCTCTTGGGCCTTCTCTTTCAGGCGTTGGGACAGGCGTGCGACTAGCTCGCCAAGCTCATCATCGATTGGCGCTTGGGTGATGGTCTGGCGCGTCTCGCTTTCGTCCAGCTCTTTCAAATAGCGATGAATGGTGGTTTTCGAGCCGGTATTGCCCATTTCGATACGCACCGCATCGATGCTGGGGTTTTCGCCACGGGCGAGGATCGCCAGGCGTGCCGTTTGCACTACTGCTTTGTTTATGCCGCCACGAGCCATGGGGTCTCCATCGATTTAGTACTGTGGTACATAGTATGTATATACATACTATATCACGATAAAAAAACTCGTTGAAATTCATGATTTAACAGATGGGATATTGGCGTATTATCCCGTGTCATAAGCATTTTGATCAGCCATCCACCCTTCAGCAGTACGAAAACACGCCTATGAGCGACCTCGACCGATATCTCAACGCCGCCACTCGCGACAACACGCGCCGCAGCTACCGCGCGGCCATCGAGCATTTCGAAGTCAGTTGGGGAGGGTTCCTGCCGGCCACCAGCGAGAGTGTGGCGCGCTACCTCGTGGCGCATGCCGGGGTATTGGCAGTCAACACCTTGAAATTGCGGCTCTCGGCCTTGGCGCAATGGCATACCAGCCAAGGGTTTGCCGACCCGACGAAGGCGCCGGTGGTACGCAAGGTGCTCAAGGGCATCCGCGCTGTGCACCCGGCGCGGGAGCGGCAGGCCGAGCCTTTGCAGCTCACGCAGTTGGAGCAAGTAATCGCTGCCCTGGACATTGAAGCCAAACAGGCCAGCGAGCGTCACGACCAGCCGCGCTTGCTGCGGGCCAAGCGCGACGCTGCGCTGATTCTGCTGGGCTTCTGGCGCGGCTTTCGCAGTGATGAGCTGTGCCGATTAAGCATTGAGCACGTGCAAGCCGTGCCAGGCGCAGGCATCAGCCTGTACTTGCCACGCAGTAAAAGTGACCGTGACAACCTCGGCAAAACCTACCAGACCCCAGCGTTGCTGCGGCTGTGCCCGGTGCAGGCTTATAGCGAGTGGCTCAGCGCCTCGGCGCTGGTGCGCGGCCCGGTGTTTCGCGGCATTGACCGCTGGGGCAACCTGGGTGAGGAGGGCTTGCACCCCAATAGTGTAATCCCGTTATTGCGCCAGGCCCTTGAGCGCGCAGGCATCCCCGCCGATCAATACACCAGCCACTCTCTGCGTCGGGGTTTCGCCACTTGGGCGCATCGAAGTGGTTGGGATTTGAAGTCGCTGATGAGTTACGTCGGCTGGAACGACATGAAATCTGCGATGCGCTATGTTGAAGCGACGCCGTTTCTGGGCATGACCCTAGCAACCCAACCGCTGATTTGAGATTTTTTCTATTAATAGCGTCACCTGATAGAGAAACCCAATCGTCAGCATCAGGTTTGCCAATGAGCCATCGACCGAGAGAGCCGGTAGGATTCACCTCATCAACTTCTTAACCCCTGACGGAGAGTCAACGATGCCTATCATCAACAGCCAAGTAAAACCGTTTAAAGCCACCGCTTTCAAAAACGGCAGCTTCGTCGATGTGACCGACGCTGACCTGAAAGGCAAGTGGTCGGTTGTCTTCTTCTACCCAGCCGATTTCACCTTCGTCTGCCCAACCGAACTGGAAGACCTGGCTGACAACTACGCCGAATTCCAGAAGCTGGGCGTCGAAATCTACAGCGTTTCCACCGACACCCACTTCGCCCACGCTGCCTGGCACAACACTTCGCCAGCCATCGGCAAAATCCAGTACACCATGATCGGCGACCCAACCCTGACCATCTCCCGCAACTTCGACGTGCTGATCGAAGAGGCTGGCCTGGCAGACCGCGGCACCTTCGTGATCAACCCGGAAGGTCAGATCAAGATCGTTGAGCTGAACGACGGCGGTGTAGGTCGTGATGCTTCCGAGCTGCTGCGCAAGATCAAGGCCGCTCAGTACGTCGCTGCCCACCCGGGTGAAGTGTGCCCAGCCAAGTGGAAAGAAGGCGAGGCCACTCTGGCACCGTCTCTGGACCTGGTCGGCAAGATCTAAGTCTGTGAACGCGTATCAAGGGCGGGTATCCGCACTTAAGTAAGCTGCATCCGCCCTCAAAACGCCCGGGCGAGATTCGCTCGGGCGTTTTTTTGTCTGCAATAAACCGAATGAACAGGAAATCGCCCGTATGTTGGACGCCAATCTTAAAGCTCAGTTGAAGTCATACCTGGAACGGGTCACCCAGCCGATCGAGATCGTCGCCTCCCTCGACGACGGTGCGAAATCCCAGGAAATGCTTGCTCTTTTGCAGGACGTAACCAGCCTCTCCACGCTGATTACTCTGAACACCGATGGCAATGATGCGCGCAAGCCATCGTTCTCCATCAACCGCCCGGGTGCCGAGATCAGCCTGCGTTTCGCCGGCATCCCCATGGGCCATGAATTCACTTCGCTGGTGCTGGCCCTGCTGCAAGTCGGTGGTCACCCGTCGAAGGCCAGTGTCGAAGTGATTGAACAGATCCGCGCCCTCAAAGGCGAGTTCAGCTTCGAGACTTACTTCTCGCTGTCGTGCCAGAACTGCCCGGACGTGGTCCAGGCGCTGAACCTGATGGCCGTGCTGAACCCGAACATCCGCCACGTTGCGATTGATGGTGCGCTGTTCCAGGCTGAAGTCGATGAGCGCCAGATCATGGCGGTCCCGAGTGTCTACTTGAACGGGGTCAACTTTGGCCAGGGCCGTATGGGCCTGGAAGAAATCCTCGCCAAGCTCGACACCAGCGGTATCGAGAAAGCCGCGGAGAAAATCAGCGCCAAGGATGCCTTCGACGTCCTGGTAGTTGGCGGTGGCCCGGCCGGGTCTTCGGCTGCCATCTATGCGGCACGTAAAGGTATTCGTACCGGTGTGGCGGCTGAACGCTTTGGTGGCCAGGTGCTGGACACCATGTCCATCGAGAACTTTATCTCGGTACAGGAAACCGAAGGGCCGAAACTGGCCAGCGCACTGGAAGCCCACGTGCGTCAGTACGACGTGGATATCATGAACCTGCAACGCGCCAGTAGCTTGATTCCGGCAAAAAATGCCGGTGAGCTGCACGAAATTCGCTTCGAAAGCGGTGCGACCCTCAAGTCCAAGACCGTTATCCTGGCCACAGGCGCCCGCTGGAGAGAGATGGGTGTGCCCGGTGAGCAGGAATACAAGGCCAAGGGCGTGTGCTTCTGCCCGCATTGCGATGGCCCGCTGTTCAAGGGCAAGCGTGTGGCGGTGATCGGCGGCGGTAACTCCGGCGTGGAAGCGGCCATTGACCTGGCCGGTATCGTCAGCCATGTCACCTTGCTTGAATTCGACAGCAAGCTGCGCGCCGATGCCGTGTTGCAACGCAAGCTCTACAGCCTGCCGAACGTGGATGTGATCACCAGCGCGCTGACCAGTGAGGTCAAAGGCGATGGTCAGAAAGTCACCGGCCTTGCCTACAAGGACCGCGACACTGGTGAGTTCAAGACCATCGACCTGGAAGGCATTTTTGTGCAGATTGGCTTGCTGCCCAACACCGACTGGCTCAAAGGCAGCGTAGAGCTGTCGCCGCGTGGCGAGATCATTGTCGATGCCCGTGGCGAGACTTCACTGCCTGGCGTGTTCGCCGCCGGTGACGTAACGACTGTGCCGTACAAGCAGATCGTGATTGCAGTAGGCGAGGGGGCCAAGGCTTCGTTGAGCGCGTTCGATCACTTGATCCGTACCTCTGCTCCGGCGTAATCCTGGGCTGCAAATAAAAAACCCCATGAGCGATCATGGGGTTTTTCTCGTTCCCACGCTCCGCGTGGGAATGCATCCGGTGACGCTCCGCGTCACGCAGTGCTTATTACATCGGCGCTGGCTGGATGATCTCCACCCAATAAGCATCCGGGTCTTTGATGAAAGCGAGGCTCTTCATACGGCCATCCGTCAGGCGTTTCTGGAAGTCACAGCCCAAGGCTTCGAAACGTTCGCACGCCGCGACAATGTCCGGCACCGAGATGCAAATATGGCCAAAGCCACGCGGGTCGGTGTTGCCGTTGTGGTAGGCAAAGTCGGCATCGTTTTCGGTGCCGTGGTTGTGGGTCAGTTCGAGGATGCCCGGAATCGACTTCATCCACTGGGTGCGCTCGGCCGGGTCGGCCGGGATCTGGGCCTTGTCCACCAGGGCCAGGAAGTACAGGCTGAATTCGGCTTCCGGGAAGTCACGTTTCTCGACCAGGGAGAAACCCAGGATGCGCGTGTAGAAGTCCAGCGACTTGGTGATGTCCTTGACCCGCAACATGGTGTGGTTGAACACAAAGTTCGCCGTGGCGTTGTCGGGTTGGGCAGTGACGCCCGGGAAGGTGTTCAATTCGTGCAGGCTCATGGGCCCTCCAGAAAAAATGTGAGATGAGCGGTCCATTGGCTTGCGGCCTGCTTCCATGCAGGCGGGCCATGATACGCAAGCCGCACTGGCTGCGCCAAATGAAAAAGCGCGCCCAACCCTTGCGGTCAGCGCGTGCCGGGCCGCACACTTTGCGGCTGGAACCTTGGGTGTTTTTTGTAATGATCGAGTTTCGTAGGTCGCTGTTGAGTGCTGTGTGCGTGTTGTTGGGCAGCCCGTTTGTGCTGGCCGCCGAGCCGGAAGTCCATTGGCCCAGCGGTTGGCAGGTCGAAGAAGTCGTGCCTGACGGCGAGCTCCCAGCCAAACCCCAAGCAGTGTCCCGGCAGCGTGCGATCAAGAATGATGAAAATGGCGCCACGTTGATGGTGATGGAGTTGACCGGAACGCCGATTGAGGCCGGCCATAAAGTTAATCTTCCCGGCGTGTTGCTGGAGATGCGCAAGTCGATCCAGAAAGACTTTGCCCGTGGTGGTTATCAAAGCGTGTGCAGCAAAATGCACCCCACGACATTGAGTCGTCTTGATGCGTTGGAAACTACCTGTGTGATTACCGAGAACGGTCGACACGTATTGTCGCAAACATTAGTCGGTGCGCTGGATGTCGACAAAGCCTATGTTTTTTCATACGCGGGCCAGGCGCAAGCGTACGAGGCGAGCAAGGAGGAAGTCAGTCTGGTGCGTAACAGTCTGAAACTTTGACAGGTTCAGGCTGAGCGAATGTGAACAACATGAACGCTGAGTTAAGTTCGACTCCGAACCGTTAGAGCAAAAAAAGCCCCGCGTATGCGGGGCTGTTTTTAGTACATGTTTCAGCCGCGAAGCCAGGAGTCTACAGTGGCGGCGCCGTACTGCTCTTTCCAGGCTTTGAGGCCGCGGTGGTTGCCACCTTTGGTCTCGATCAGCTCGCCGGTGTGCGGGTTGTGGTAAACCTTGACCACCCGTGCGCGGCGCTGTTTTGGAGCCGCGGCGGCCGGTGCGCCGCCTTTGCGTGGCGCTGGATCGAGGATGGCGATCACATCGCGCAGGCTTTTGTCGTATTTGCCCATCAGCGTCTTGAGCTTTTCTTCGAATTCGATTTCTTTCTTCAGGCCAGCGTCGTTCTTCAAGGATTCCAGCTGTGCAAGCTGCTCTTGAAGGGCTTTTTCTGCTGCGCGAAATTCGGCGAGTCTGGACAAAATCTATACTCCAATAATGTAGTTGCTGATATCAACTGCAGACAAAGCTATAAGCCAAGAACGTTAAGCCACGTCAACGAAAAAGACCCTTCTGCGAGTTCTGCACAGGCAGAAAAAATTGTAGTAGTTAATTCATCTCGAGTAAATCATGTCTTTTAAAGAAAGACCAATCTTTCATGGTAGGTCGTACACGGCTATTCAACGATACCCAAGGATTTAATGAATTCATCGCAGGGTAATGGTCGACCAAACAGGTAACCCTGTAGGAAATCCACGCCCTGGGCAACGAGGTATTCACACTGTTGGGCTGTTTCTACGCCTTCGGCAACAATGCCTAGATCCAGCTTGACCGACAACTCTATGATGCTGTCGAGAATATGCCGCGACAGCGCATCCGCACCGATCATGGCGACAAAACTTTGATCGATCTTCAAGTAGTCGACATTGAAATTGCGCAAATAGCCCAAGCTGGAGTGGCCGGTGCCGAAGTCATCAATGGCGATCATGACGCCCAGTTGATGCAGGGCCTCGAACAGCCTGCGGGTGGTCTCGGTAGGTTCGATCAGCTCCCGCTCAGTCAGCTCCAGCACCAGGGTGACCTGGCCGGGTGGGAACGCGGCCAGAAATTCCTGGCAGTCCTGCACCAGCGCCATGTCCTGGCAATGGCGTGCAGTGATGTTCACGCCGATATGAAAGCCGGGGCTGAAACGTGCGGCATGGGGCGCCAGTTGCGCGGCGGTCTGGCGCAGCAGGGCGCGGGTCATCGGCACGATCAGGCCAGAGTCTTCGGCCAGGGGAATAAACAGGTCCGGGCGCACCAGGCCTTCCTTGGGATGCCTCCAGCGCATCAGCACCTCACAGCCGGCCCATTGGCGTGTGTCACCCCGTACCACCGGTTGGAAATACGGGATGAACTCATTGGCTCCCAAGGCGCGTTGTAACTCGTAAGTCGGCGCGGACGAGCGTTTTTGCAGCCAGTGAGCGAGCAGCCCCGCCAATATCCCGAAGAACACCACCAGGCTGAACAGCGCCGGATACCGCGCCTGCATGTAGCGCCAGACTTCACCCTCGGGCATCCCTGCCTCGACACTGTATTGATAGCGCTCGGAAGCCAGGCGTTGTGGCGCCACGGCAAATACCGGCAGCGCGCCTTGATGCACCTTGCCGTCGGCACCCAGCCAGTTCGGGCCGACTTGCAATACCAAGTACGCGTAACGGCTGATCAAGCGCAAGGCGTTGGTGAGGTGGTAACCGTCAACCGAGGCAAACGCGCCTTGATCGCCTTCCACCAGGCGGTACACCAGCAGGGCGGTATCGGGTGTAACGGGGTTACCTTTCATCAACCACAGGCGCCCATCCACATAGTCGTCCGGGTTGACGGGCGATTGGTAGCGACCGCCAAACAACGAGCTGCAATAGATGTTTTTCTGCCAGGACAGCGTCGTGGCCCGCACAAACGGCCGGCGCGTGACTTGTTCACGTAGCGCCAACTTGGCGACGCTGTCACAAGGTTTGCCGGCCAGCGGCAGCAAAGCCTGGGCAGCGATGGCGGTATTGTCCAGCATCAGGTCGAACTGGCGCACCGCTTCTTGAGCGGTTTGCGCTGTGCTTTGCTCAAGGGTGCGCTCGGCTTGCCAGTACAGAATCACAACCCCCAGCAAGATGGGCAACACGCCGCTGGTTGCACTGATGAAATAGCGTGCGGCTCGGCTTCGTGGGCCTTTGACAGTCAGGGGCATAGGGGCAGTCAGTCGCGAGAAAAAGAGTGAGATAAGCCGATGATAGATGGCATTACGCAGGCCTGCTCAGATGTTTTCGGCGGGTGACCTGGCCGTTCGGTCAGTGGTGGCGGGGATCAGGCACCGCCCCCGCCCGAACCCGCAAAGTCCGTTGAAGTACAGAGTGTGGAGGGTGTCGCCGACGCTGCGTTTCACTACATTGGGTGACTATGTAGGGTGCGACGCATGAGAGGACGCTGCGCATAGCCAGGTCACTAAGTGAGCGAAGGGTACAACCCTTGCGCCAGCTCGATGAATGCCAGGGTAGCCGGGGAGGACTGTCGTCGATCCAGCACCGCCAGTCCGATCCGGCGTGGGACCTGCGGCGCCAATGGCAACGCCACATAACGCCAGTCGCTATGTTCCGGCAAGGAGGCCTGCGCAACCACACTCAAACCATCGCCCCGACTGACCGCCTCCAACGTACTGAGCAACTGCGCACAGCGGTACCGGACTTTGGGCTGCAATCGGGCTTGACTGAACAAGCGCATCACCAGCTCCGACGAGCCAGCTTCAGTCAGAATAAAGGGTTCATCGCAGAGCGCTTGCAGGGGCACGGCCTCAAGGGCGGCCAACCGGTGCCCGGCCGGTAGCAGCGCAACCAGTTGATCTTCCAGCAACGCGACCGTATCGAAGCGTTCCTGCTCCAGCACCACAAAACCGATATCCACCCGGCGCTCATCCAGCCACTGAATGACCTGGCGATCAGGCCCTTCATCCACATGCACTTCAATACCCGGATAAACCTGGCGAAAGCGCCTGAGGATAGGCGGCAACAAGCGAACCGACGCCGTCGGCCCGAACGAGCCGATACGCAGCGTGCCACGCTTCATGCCGCGTGCATCCGCCGCTTCCTGCTGCAAGGTGTTGGCCAGCCCCAGCATGGCCCGGGCGCGTCCCAGCAATTGTGCGCCGATTTCGCTCAGTTCCACCGCCGTCTGATGGCGCCGAAACAACTCCACCCCCAGTTCCTGCTCCAAGGCCTTGATCGCGTGGGACACCGCCGACTGGCTGATACCCAGGCGATGCGCCGCACTGGTAAAACCTTGCAGTTCGGCCACCAGAGAAAAGATTTCCAGTTGGGTCAGGGTCATGAGTAAAGGCTCATTTTACGATGAGGAGTGATTAGCCAAAGAATACGCCCATTCGTCCCTCACCTGAGCACCGCCTTATGCGTCACGTCGCCGATGGCCTCACTTATCTGAAGCTTGCCGCTGTCACCATGATCTGGGGCGGCACCTTTGTCGCAGGGCGCTACCTGGCTGATCAGGTCCACCCGCTGCTGGCCGCCACTCTGCGTTTCACCTTGGCCAGCGCAGCATTGCTGCTGTTCATGGCCGCTTCGCGCACGGCCCTGGTGCGCCCCAGCACGCGCCAATGGGGCCAATTGGCGGTGTTGGGGTTCTTCGGGATTTTCTTTTACAACCTGTGCTTCTTTTATGGGCTGCAGTACACCAATGCGTCACGCGCCTCGTTGATTGTCGCGTTGAACCCGGCGGTGATCGGCCTGGCGTCCTGGTGGTTGTTCAAGGAGCGCCTGGGCCGCATCAAATGTATCGGTATCGCGTTGTGCCTGGCAGGCGCGGCGACCGTCATCATCAGTCGCAATCCCCAGGCATTGCAGGGCGCGACCATGGCCTGGGCCGGTGACCTGCTGATCCTCGGTTGCGTGGCGGGGTGGGGCGTTTACACGCTGTTCTCCCGTGGGCTCAATCAGAGCCTGGGGCCGTTGCAGACCGTGACCTGGTCGGTGCTGCTGGGCACGCTGATGCTAAGCGTTACGGCGCTGGTTTCACCCAGCGTGACCATGGCAGGGCTGCACGCTATTGATCTGCCGCAACTGCTCAGCCTGATGTACCTGGGCGTGATGGGTTCGGCGCTGGCGTATATCGGCTATTACGATGGCATTCGTCGCATAGGCGCCACACGGTCCGGGGTGTTCATCGCGCTCAACCCATTGACGGCGGTCATTTGCGGCGCGGTGCTGCTGGACGAACCGCTGACGATGGCGATGTTGGTGGGGGGTGCGGTCATCCTGCTGGGCATCTACCTGTGTAACAAACCCCTTGCGCAGGGCAGGGTAATGGGGATTTGATAAGACTGCGGACAAACCCGGTTACGCTGTGTAGAATCAGTTTACGCATACAAGAATATGGACTTGCGCTCACGCAAGCCTCGGCCGTCAGAGACTGATGACACCATGAAGCTACTTGGCTCCCCCCTCATCTTTGGTGACTTCCTCGCCCGCAGCGTGCGAGGCCTTTCTTGTGCGCCACCCTCCAGCCTCATCCTTGCTTGCAACTAAACAATTGCTACCCACAAGAATGATGAGGCACCGAACATGACCGACCAACTCGACAACCCAATGGGCCTGATGGGCTTTGAATTCATCGAATTTGCATCGCCCACCCCAGGCACCCTGGAGCCGATCTTCGAGATCATGGGCTTCACCAAAGTGGCGACCCACCGTTCCAAGAACGTGCACCTGTATCGCCAGGGCGAGATCAACCTGATCCTCAACAACGAACCTGACAGCCTCGCTTCCTACTTCGCTGCAGAGCATGGCCCGTCGGTGTGCGGCATGGCGTTCCGCGTCAAGGACTCGCAGCAGGCTTACAAGCGCGCCCTGGAACTGGGCGCCCAGCCGATCCACATCGACACCGGCCCGATGGAGCTGAACCTGCCGGCGATCAAAGGCATTGGCGGTTCGCCGTTGTACCTGATCGACCGTTTCGGCGAAGGCAACTCGATCTACGACATCGACTTCGTCTACCTTGAAGGCGTTGACCGCCATCCGGTAGGCGCTGGCCTGAAGGTCATCGACCACCTGACCCACAACGTCTATCGCGGGCGCATGATCTATTGGGCCAACTTCTACGAGAAGCTGTTCAACTTCCGCGAAGCGCGTTATTTCGATATCAAGGGCGAGTACACCGGCCTGACCTCCAAGGCCATGAGCGCGCCGGACGGCAAGATCCGTATCCCGTTGAACGAGGAATCGTCCAAGGGCGCAGGGCAGATCGAAGAGTTCCTGATGCAGTTCAACGGCGAGGGTATCCAGCACGTCGCGTTCCTCACCGACGACCTGGTCAAGACCTGGGATGCGCTGAAGAAGATCGGCATGCGCTTCATGACGGCGCCGCCAGACACGTATTACGAAATGCTCGAAGGCCGCCTGCCGAACCACGGTGAACCAGTGGACCAGTTGCAATCGCGCGGCATCCTGCTGGACGGCTCGTCGATTGCCGGTGACAAGCGTCTTCTGTTGCAGATCTTCTCGGAAACCCTGATGGGCCCGGTGTTCTTCGAATTCATCCAGCGCAAAGGCGACGATGGGTTTGGCGAGGGCAACTTCAAGGCACTGTTCGAGTCGATCGAGCGCGACCAGGTGCGTCGTGGGGTCTTGACCGCCGACTGATCCATGTGAGGCCGGGCAGGCTGTTCCGGCGCTTCAAGCACAGGCTCCGTATCGAAAGGTACGGAGCCTTTTTTTTGCCTGCCAAACAGGTCCGACCGATCTTGTAACAGACACATCCTCGGGGCAGGGGAACGGAGTTGTCATGGCTTCCACTCAGGAGTGACGCAAGAGCTGATCTTCTCCTGTGTCGCAACCTTGCGTTTCGCGAACCCCAATTGAGGAAAGACTGATTATGACAAAACAAACTCTGGCGGCTGCAGTGCTCGCCTTGTGCGGCTTCGCTGCCAGCTCCGCGCATGCGGCAGACGGTACCATCACGATCACCGGCTCGGTCAGTGGCACCACCTGCACCATCAGCGGCGGTACCGGGGCCTCGCCAGGCTCAGGCGCTAACTTTCCGGTAGTGCTTGACCGGGTGCAAACGTCGTCCCTCAAGGCTGCAGGCGATACGGCAGGCGCCAAGCGCTACTTTGTGTATGTAGGCGGCTCGGGCGGGTGCCCGGACGGTACCAAGGTCGCCGTACGTTATGAACCGACCAGCCCTGGCATCAACCCGGCAACCGGCAACCTGCGAAACACGGCAACGGCGACACCCGCCTCCCGGGTAGAGGTACAAATTCTCGATGGGGCTTCCAACACGCCAATGGACTTGCGCACAGGTAATAACTCGACCGTTGCCACCGTTACCAGTGGTCTGGCGACCTTGCCGTTTTACGCACGCTACATCGCCAACGGCGGAGCGGCAGGCGCGGGCAATGTCACCAGCAGCGTGCAGTACTCGGTCACCTTTCCTTGATGCAGCCAGGCTGATGACCACTGCGTTTGTTGCCTGAGATCCTCGCTCGACCCAGTGGTCGGGCGCAGGACAACCGTTTTCAAGGATTACCTGATGCAGGATTTACTGATGATCTTGAGTCGTCGTGTGGTGCGGGTCGCGCTGAGCCTGGCCTTGGGGATGGCATCGCACACGGTACACGCGGGCGTGGTTATCGACGGTACGCGACAGATTTACCCCGAGCAGCGACGTGAGGTCACCGTGCGAGTAACCAATGATGACAAACACGCGCCCCGCCTGGTCCAGGCGTGGCTGGACGCGGGTGACGCGCAGGAAGCGCCGACACTGAGCGATGTGCCTTTCGTGCTGTCTCCTCCGGTATTTCGCCTGGACGCCGGCAAAAGCCAGGCCATGCGCCTTTCCTACACCAAGGCACCGCTGCCGACGGATAGAGAGTCGCTGTTCTGGTTGAACGTACTTGAAGTGCCTGGCGCCACCAGTGAGTTTGACCCCACGCTTGAAGACAGCCAGCGGAATCACTTCAAGTTCGCATTCCGTATCCGCACCAAAGTGTTTTTTCGTCCGGCGCAGTTATCTGGAACACTCGAGGAGGCGCCTGGGCTGTTGCGCTGGTCCGTGGAACGGGTCGCCCGAGGCAGCGTGATACAGGTGCATAACCCCTCGGCGTATCACGTCACCTTCAACGACATTGTCCTGCTCATGGGCTCTGGTCCCGAAGCGGAAAAACTGTCCCTGAAGGAGGGCATGGTGGAGCCAGGAGGCACGTTGAAGGTGCCGGTGCCGAAAGCCGCGAAGGTAATACCCGCCGATGCGCGGGTGGATTTCACTTATATCAACGATTTCGGCGGCTTTTCATCCGCGCAGCCTGCTGTATTGCACCGCTGAACGCGGCCCCGAAACGTTGCTGATGGCAAGCAAACGTACATTTCTCAGCGTCCACTGAAGTCATAACTATGCCTAGTCACATCCAAGTACGGGTGCATCGCTGCGCCCCGATTTTGCCATTCCAGCCTCGCACGATAATGGTGGGCGGTTTGATGAGTGCGGCCGTGATCGCAAGCGATGTCGCGCTTGCGTCTGAGTTGAGCTTTGATCTGAACGCATTCTCCAGTGGCCTGGCGTCGTCGGTTGACACGTCACGGTTCAATACCGGCAACCAGATGAGCCCTGGGATATACCGCGTAGATATCGTAGTCAACGGCCAGACCCTGGGGCGCAGGGAGGTGGAGTTTGTGGCGGCCCACGCAAAGACCGGGGCGCAGCCGTGCTTGAGTCGTGAAGTATTGGAAAAAATCGGTATCGCGATGGATAAAGTCGATACCGATGCCCATGGGCGCGAACTCTCGAACCCTGCCGCCGCCGGCCAGTACTGCGGCGACTTGGGGCAGTGGATTCCGATGGCATCCAGCACGTTCGATCCGGGTGCACTCGAGTTGGCGGCCAGCGTGCCGCAGGCCTACATGAAGCGTTCCATGCGTGGCTACATTGACCCCGAGCTGTTGGATGAGGGCATTGCCGCCGGGTTGCTCAATTACAACTTCAGTACCAATACGGTCACCGCAGGTGAAGGTGACGGCCGCACTTACCTGGGCCTCAATGCGGGTATCAACCTGGGCGCCTGGCGCTTGCGGCACCAGGGTGCCCAGGCCTGGAGCAACCGCACAGGCTTTGAGACTTATCAGAACACGTCCACCTATGTGCAGCGCAGCATCATCCCCTGGCAGTCACAACTGACCCTTGGAGACACCTTCAGCAACGGACAGATTGTCGACGGGGTGCGCGTGCGGGGCGTCACTCTGGCCACCGACGACCGGATGCGCCCGCAGACGCAGCAAGGTTACGCACCGCAGGTTCGGGGGACGGCCGACAGTAATGCAACGGTCACGGTCAGCCAGAACGGCTACACCATTTATGAGACCACAGTGCCGCCCGGCCCGTTTGTAATCAGTGACCTACATGCCACCGGCTACGGTGGTGATCTGATCGTCAGCGTGACCGAAGTCGACGGACGTCGAAATACCTTCGTCGTGCCGTACTCGGTCGCCCCACAGTTACTGCGGGCTGACACAACCAAATACAGTGCCACTTTGGGTGAGGTGCAGCAAAAAGGCATCGATGCCAAAGGCGCGAACGTCTTCCAAGGCACTCTGCAACACGGGTTGACCGATGATTTGACGGTGTATGGCGGCGGCAGTCTTTCCAAAGGCTACGAGCAGGGAAAGGTCGGTGTTGCGTTGAATACAGCCGTCGGTGCCTTTTCGCTCGACACGGCCACCTCTCGTACTGCAGTGCCCAATCATGGGCGCCTGACCGGGCAAAGCCTGGGTCTGGGTTACAACAAAAGCCTGCCGACTTCGGGTACGCATTTTGCGCTGGGCGCGTACCGGTTCTCCACGGAGGGTTACCTGAACCTTCCGGATGCCTTGAATGTGCGCGAAATCGCGGACCAGTCCGGTGATGTCAACGGCTACGCCCGGCAAAAAAGCCGGATCGACCTGACCATCAGCCAGCAGTTGGGGATCGGCACCTTGAGCCTTTACGGCAGCTCTGTCGACTATTGGGGGGGGAGCGAGGGCCGCCAGGTTTCATTCACCGCCAGTTACGGCTCTACCTGGAAACAGCTCAACTGGAACCTCTCGGCGCAACGCTCCAGGGTCCAGGACACGCGGCAACTGACCCAAAGCGAGCTTAGTGACGATGTATTTTTCGGGCGTGTCGGCCAGCCCGGGCGCATCGATAACCGCTACATGCTCACGCTGTCGATGCCGCTGGGGAGCGAGCCGAGGTCGCCGACGATCAATACTTCGCTGTCCCGGGATACCGGCAATACGCGGGGCAGCCAGCAGCAGGTGGGCATCAACGGCTTCCTGGGGGAGAACGCCGAGTTCGACTACGGTGTTTCTGCCAGCCGCGCGACCAGTGATCACTCGATGTCCAGGCAATTTAACACCCATGCAGGCTACCGCACCGGCTCCGCCAGCGTGCGTGCGGGCTATACCGAGAGCCGCGATAGATCGCAGCTTTCATTTGGCGCCGATGGGGGAGTGGTGGTTCACGGCGCAGGCGTGACGTTTTCGCAAAGCCTGGGAGAGGCTTCGGCGCTGGTTCATGTGCCGGATGCCGAAGGCGCCGCGTTGGGCCATGACGGTGTCACGCGCATCAATAGCAGCGGTTATGCCGTGGTTCCGTCGCTCAGGGCGTTCCAGAACAATACGGTGAGTGTCGATCCGCAAGGCATGTCCCTGGATGTGGAGCTTCAAGAGTCGAGCGTGAATGTCGTTCCAACCCTGGGTGCAGTGCAATTGGTGGAATTCAAGACCGTCAGCGGTCGGGCGGTGATCGTCCAGGCCAAACAGCAGAATGGTAAGCCGCTGCCATTTGCGGCTCAGGTTCTGGATCAGCAAGGCCGTGAAGTAGGCGTAGTGGGCCAAGCCAGCAAAGCGTTTGTGCGCGATATTCCGGCTGCCGGCACGTTGACCGTCAAATGGGGTAAAACGATTTCTGAACGATGCGACGTCCATTACCAAATGCCTGCCCATGCCACAACCACCCGCCAGCAAAACGTCGACTATCTCCAGGGATTGTGCGTACCCAGCGCGGCTCGCCAGGTAGCCGGCAGTATTTAACGGCCCCAGTGAATATTCGGTGCCGCATGTGGGGCACCAGCAGAGGACTTGTGTATGAACTTATTTTGGTTTGCGACCTCGACGTTTGTCGGCTGGATGCTGGCGATGCACGCGCATGCTTTTTCAGGTGGGAACTGTTCTCCGCAAGGGGCAACGGCTATCAACATGGCCCCCATCATTGCCCCGAGCAACCCTCAGGCCGGGCAGGTGATAGGTTTACCGGAAGGCTATCCCTTCAATGCACCAGCGTTTGTCATGCAGTGCCGCTATGACTTCTGGAGTGATTTCCATTGGGTAACTGCGACAATCAACGCGGTCAACGCTAACGCCACTGGCAGGACATTCAGTGCCAACGGTATGACGATGCCAGTGTTCGCCACCGGCTTGCCAGGGGTGGGGTTTGCAATGATGGCCCGTGACCCGAATCATGGCTTCGCCGCCGTAGGCCAATCGGCCGCATCACTGCTGAGGGTGAAGTACCCCAAGCCGGTTGTCTGGGGCCTGCAGGGACGGTTATACCTGGTGGCCACGGGAGGAGCGATTTCGCCTGGGACTGCGCCCACACGAACTGTCGCGCATTACAGGGTGCAAAATACCAACACCTCGGCCCCTGGGTATCATCCCGTCAATATGCAGGCGTTAGTTATTAGCCCACCGCTCAAACCGACCTGCCGAGTTTCAACGCCCTCCATCACGATGCCTTTGGGGACCGTACCGGTCAAGGCATTCGCTGGCGTCGGTAGTCATGCGGGTAGCGTAACCCGCAATATCACGCTCTCCTGCGCAGGCGGCACCGGCGGCACTCGTGATGTGTTCATCACCGTCACTGACCATACCTCGCGCTCGAACCGCAGCGATGTGTTGTCCTTGACCGCCAGTTCTCTGGCCAGGGGCGTAGCCCTGCAGTTGGTACGAAGCGGCAATATTCTGGTTCGTTACGGTGCGGACTCCTCAAGCGTGGGCAACCCTAATCAATGGCTGGTGGGTACGACGGGCAATGCCACGGTGCAAATTCCGCTGACTGCGCGCTATATCCAGACCCAACCTACGATCACGCCTGGTAGCGCCAGTGGCGTGGCAACGTTCACGATGAGTTACCGATGAACCGGTTGCGCCTGCGACGACTCAGTGTGGTGGGGCTCCTGATGGCGCTGCTGGCGCCCCTGGCTCAGGCTGAAATCGTCATCGACCGTACCCGTGTGATCTATCCGGCAAAGGCCCGTGAAGTAACGGTCAACCTGACCAATGAAACGGATGGCCCGCGGCTGGTCCAGGTGTGGATCGACGCCAACGATAGCGAGGCGTCACCTGAAAACAGTGATGTGCCGTTCACTGTCACACAACCGATTTTCCGCATGGAGGCCGGCAGTGGACGAGCGTTGCGCGTGCTCCATCAATCCTCTTCACAACACAAGGAGGACCGGGAATCAGTGTATTGGCTCAACGTGCTTGCGATCAGGCCGACCGTCGAGCCACTTGCGCAAAGCAACCAGGTGAATCTGGCATTCCGTACGAGGGTCAAATTGTTCTTGCGACCGAGCCAACTGAAGGGGGCGGCGGCAGACGCGGGTAATGCCTTGCAATGGCAGCTGGTTACCGGGGATGAGTCGATGCTGCAGGTGAATAATCCCGGCGACTACCACGTCACGCTGTCCGGCATCGTCGTGACACTCGAAGGCGTTGAATACCAAAGCGAAGACCCGCCGATGATCGCGCCTCGATCCAAAGCCATCGTGGCGATGCCAAGGCTGCCGCGCGGCGAGGAGGGCAGCGCCACACTGCGCTTCACCACACTTGACGATCAAGGTGCAACTCAAACTCACTCTGCGCTGCTGGGCCGTTCCAAGTGAAGACGGGTCAAGCCCTACGCTGCCGGACCAGGTGCTTGAACCCTTCGAACATCAGCACCATGACCGCGATCCAGATCGGGATGTAGGTCAGCCATTGGCCTGCTTTGATCCCTTCACCCAGCAGCAGCGCCACCACCAGCAACAGCACTGGCTCGACATAACTGAGCAGCCCGAACAGGCTGAACGCAAGCAGCCGGCTGGCGATGATATAGCTCACCAACGCCGATGCGCTGATCAGACCCAGTATCGGGATCAGCGCATACAAATTGGGGTGGGCATCCATCACTGCGAAGCCCTGTTCGCCGCTTTGCACAAACCACCACGCCACCGGCAGCATCAGCGCCATGTCCAGCCACAGGCCGCCCAGGTGGTCGGTCTTGAGGTTTTTACGCACGATAAAGTACAGCGGGTAACCGATGATCACCACCAGCGTCGCCCAGGAGAACCCACCGGCCTGGTATAACTCGTTGAGTACCCCGAGCCCGGCAAAAAACACCGCGATCTTTTGCAGGTAGGAAAGCTGTTCGCCCCACACCATGCGCCCGGTGAGCACCATGGTCAGCGGCAGCAGGAAGTAACCGACCGACACATCCAGGCTGCGCCCGTTCAGTGGCGCCCACATGAACAACCACAGCTGCACACCGAGCAAGGCCGACGACACCAGTACGCCGCCGATCAGCCGTGGTTCGGCCGCGAGCATGCGCAGGAGTTCCCAGACCCGGCGCCACTCGCCGCTGACGAGCATGAACACCGTCATGCAGGGCACGGTGAGCAACATGCGCCAGCCGAAAATCTCCAGGCCACTTAGGGGCGTAAGCAGTGATGTGAAGTAATACATCACGGCAAACAACACCGAAGCCAAGACCGATAACACCACACCTTTAGACACGTTGTCCTCGCGAAAGCCAATTATTGCGCGGGTAGTCTACAGGCGTGCCAATCGACCGGATACAAAATGCCCCACATCGTTGAACCCCGGCGAGGACGAATGCCCCGGCGTGACCAACGAATCAATGAACGCCTCATCTTCAGCGCTGATCTTCACCGCCAGCGCCCCGGTGTAGGCGTCCCACTGCGCCTCGGTCCGTGGCCCGACAATCGCCGAGCTTACCGCCGCATTGTTCAGCACCCAGGCGATTGCGAACTCGACGATCCCCACGCCACGCCCTTGAGTGTATTGCTGGATCTGCTGGGCAATGCGCAGTGATTCAACCCGCCACTCGGTTTCCAGGATGCGCTTGTCCTGGCGCGCGGCACGGCTGCCGGGCTCGGGCGTGACGTCCGGGGCGTACTTGCCGCTAAGGACCCCTCGGGCCAGCGGGCTGTAAGGCACCACACCCAGGCCGTAGGCCGCTGCAGCGGTGATCTGTTCGACCTCGGCCTGACGGTTGACGATGTTGTACAGCGGCTGGCTGATAATGGGTTTATCCACGCCCAGGCGTTCAGCCACGCGAATCACTTCAGCGATGCGCCAACCCCGGTAGTTGGACAGGCCCCAATAGCGGACCTTGCCCTGGCGGATCAGGTCACCCATGGCGGACACGGTGACCTCCAACGGTGTGTCGTGGTCTTCGCGGTGCAGGTAGTAGATGTCCAGGTAGTCGGTATCCAGGCGTGCCAGGCTGGCGTCCAGCGCGTTGAACAGACGCTTGCGGCTCAAACCGCTGCGGTTGGGCACGCCGTCGGTAGGGCCGAAGCCGACCTTGGAGGCCACCACCCAATCCTGGCGGTTGCGTGCAATCGCCTCGCCGACGATTTCCTCGGAGCGTCCGCCTGTATATACGTCAGCCGTGTCGATGAAATTGATGCCCTGGTCCCAGGCTTTGTCGATGATGCGCAGCGAATCTTCTGTGCTGGTCTGTTCGCCAAACATCATGGTGCCGAGGGTGAGTGCGCTGACCTTCAACCCGGACTGGCCCAATGTGCGGTAATTCATGCAAAGCTCCTCATGGCAGGCAAATGTAAGTGATGCAATACCAGACCCGAGCGCTCTGGAACAAGCCCTGAGCGGATTTGTTCATGCGCGTAGCAAAGTCTCGCAACGGGCCTGTAAAAAACGATGCAGCACTTTCACGCGTTCTGACACTTGCAGGCGGTGAGGGCACATCAGGTTGAATGGCGTGGGTTCGCCTTGCCAGTCGAGTAGCAGGGGCACCAGCCGCCCAGCCTGGATATCACGGGCCACGTCCAGGTTGGCTTTATAGGCAATGCCATGCCCCGCCAACGCCCAGCGGCGGACAATCTCGCCATCGTCGCTGAGATAGTCACCGCTCACTTCAACCTCCTGGAGCAAGGTCCCCTGGCGGAAATACCAGGTGCTATTGGCCTGGCCCCGGCGCATGTAGCGCAGCGTGCTGTGGTGGGCCAAGTCTTCGGGCGTATGCGGGGTGCCGTGGCGCGCCAAGTAGTCTGGGCTGGCGCAGGCAATGCGATGGTGATCGGGTACCACCGGCAGGGCCACCAGACTGGAGTCTCTCGGCACGCCAAAGCGCAAGGCGATGTCGACAGTGTCGCGAAACAAATCGGCATTGCTGTCGTTGAGCAACAGTTGCAGACGGATAGTGGGGTGCTCCAGCTTGAACTCATCCAACCAGCCCAACAGCACATTGCGACCGAAGTCCGAGGGAGCGGCCAATTGCAATAAACCACTGAGGCTTTGACCTTGTTGCTTGATGGCATGTTCGCCTTCGGACAGGGCTTCCAGCGCTACCCGCACGCTGTCCAGATAACGCCGGCCTTCTTCGGTCAGGCGCATGCTGCGGGTTGAGCGGGCAAGCAGGCGGATGCCGAGACGGGTTTCAAGGCGCTTGAGGGCGATACTCGCGGCCGCTGGCGTGAGGCCCAGGCCACGGGCGGCGGCCGTCAGGCTACCGGTGTCGGCGCTGCGCACGAAGACTTCAAGGTCGAGAATCGAGCTCATTGATAAAAATCCTTTAAAGATCTTGTCGTTTTACCCGGATTTTTCATCGATTACCAAGCTGGGAAGATGAACGTTCACTTTCTGACCCAGGTAGTTTTCTCATGACCTCTTCTCTGAGCGGTAAAACCATCATCGTCATCGGTGGCAGCAGCGGTATCGGCGCGGCAGTTGCCCAGGCAGCCTTGGCGCGAGGCGCGCATGTGATCGTGGCCGGGCGCCGCTTGGCGCCAGGTTCCGACAGCGGGCTGCGCAACGAGCCGGTGGACGTCACCGACAGCGCCTCGTTAAAGCAGTTGTTCGAAACCGTGGGGCGCTTTGACCATCTGGTCTACACCTCGGGGCCTTCGGTGCGGGCCAAGCCTTTGATCGAAACAGACCTGGATGAAGCCCGGGACAACTTCGATGTAAAGCTCTGGGGCGCACTACGCGCCATTCAACACGCGCTGCCGTTTTTGCACGAGCAGGGCAGCATCACCCTGACCTCGGGCCAGTTGGGGCGCAAGTTGGCGGCAGGGCAGTTCATCAAGACGGGCATTAACGCTGCGACCGAGGCCTTGGGCAAGCAACTGGCCAAAGAACTGGCGCCGCGTCGAGTCAATGTGATCAGCCCAGGGGTGATAGACACACCGGCCTATGCAGGGCTTGGCCAAGAGCAACGTTTGGCAATGTTTGCCAAGGCGGGCCAAGGGTTGCCGGTTGGGCGGGTGGGGCAGGCTGAAGAAGTGGCGGCGGGGTATGTACTGGCCATAGAAAATGGCTTTATGACCGGTGCGGTGGTTGATATCGACGGTGGCGGCCTGTTGTAAATACATGGCCCAAGTGGGAGGGAGCAGATCCCTCCCACGTTGAAGGCGTCAGGCCTTGAGCGTGCGCGTCATCCGCAATGCCAGAACACTGCCGCTCACAATCACCGCCGCCAGCAGGTACAACGCCACATCCGTAGAGCCGGTAGCATCCTTCACAAAACCCACGATATACGGGCTGAGAAACCCCGCCATCTGCCCCATGGAGTTGATCAACGCCAAGCCACCCGCCGCCGCACCCGCGCTGAGCATGGCGGTGGGCAGCGGCCAGAACATCGGCAGGCCGGTCAGGGCGCCCATGGTGGCGATGGTCAGGCCGAGAATGGCGATAGCGGGCGTAGTGGCGAAATTAACGGCGATCACCAGGCCAATGGCGCCCATCAACATCGGTACCACCAAATGCCAGCGGCGCTCCTTGCGTAAATCGGCAGAGCGGCCCACCAGCAACATGAACACCGCCGCCAACAGATACGGAATCGCGCTGAGCCAGCCAATCACCAGGTTGTCGCTGAAGCCCATGTTCTTGATGATCGACGGCAGCCAGAAGTTGATCGCATACACGCCACTCTGGATGCAGAAGTAGATCAGACCGAATGCCCAGATCGCCGGGTTCTTGAACACTTCGGCCAGGGAGTCGCTGGTGGTTTTCGGCTTGTTTGCCAGGTCTGTGGCCTGGTCCGCTTCCAGTACCGCACGCTCGTGGGGTTTGAGCCACTTGGCGTTGGCGAAGCTGTCACTGAGCAGGAAGTAGGCGAGGGCGCCGAGGATCACGGTCGGGATGCCTTGCAGCAGGAACATCCACTGCCAGCCCGCCAAGCCACCTTGGCCTGCGGCAAAGTGATTGAGAATCCAGCCGGAAAACGGGCTGCCGAGCAAACCGGACACCGGTATCGCCGACATGAACAGTGCCATGATTCGCCCACGGCGGAAGGTCGGGAACCACTGCGAAAGGTACAACACCACGCCGGGGAAGAAGCCCGCTTCAGCGGCACCGGTGAGCAGGCGCAGGGTGTAGAAATGCGTGGGGGTGGTCACAAACAGCAGGCATGTGGAGAGCGTACCCCACACGATCATCATCAATGCGATCCAGCGCCGCGGGCCAAACCGGGTCAGCGCCAGGTTGCTCGGCACGCCGCACAGCACGTAGCCGATAAAGAAAATCCCGGCCCCCAGGCCGTACACGGTTTCACTGAATTTCAACGCATCGAGCATCTGCAGCTTGGCAAAGCCAACGTTTACCCGGTCGAGGTAATTGAACAGATAGCAGATAAAAATGAAGGGGATCAGGCGCAGGGTAATGCGCTTGTAGATGGCGTTTTTATCGTCATCGCTGGCCAGTGCGGCAGTGGCGCTCTGTGACATGGGATTCTCTCTTTATTATGATTTTTCGCGGTGCGAGGGTAACGTTGACCGCCCTGACAGTCTCGGTGACGTGATGGGCAACTGTCTTTGTGCCGGCGCACAGTCAAGCCATCTTTGCGCTGTGCTGGTGAACAACCTTTTTCAGGAAATTAGCCCCATGTTCGAGCTGGATCATGCCCTGGCGCAGGAGATTGTCGATCGCACCATGGCAATCCTGCCCCATAACGTCAATGTCATGGACAGCCAGGGCTTGATCCTGGGCAGCGGCGAGCCGGAGCGTATCAATACCCGCCATGAAGGTGCCCAGCTAGTGTTGGCCAATGGGCGGGTGGTGGAAATCGACGGGCAGACCGCCAAGCATCTCAAGGGTGTGCAACCAGGCATCAACCTGCCGCTGCTGCATGATCAGCGCCTGATTGGCGTGCTGGGTATCACCGGCGAGCCGGATGGGTTACGCACCTATGCCGAACTGGTGCGCATGACCGCTGAAATGCTGGTCAGCCAACGCCACCAGCAGGCCGAACAACAATGGCGGCGCCAGCGTTGCGATGATCTGCTGGCCCTGCTGTTGGCCGACAGCGGCGACTCCCCGCGCCTGGTGGACGAAGCCCAACAACTGGGGCTCAAGCCACAACTGGCGCGCACGCCGTACCTGTTTGAACTGGGCCCGGGCCAAACGGCGGAGGCCCTGAGCGCATGGCTCGCCAGCCGCTACCCCGACAGTTGGTGCGTCAGCTCTGCGCAGTTTTCCTTGCTGTGGTGCCGACCTGCTGCGGTGCAGGTCGATAACCCCCGCTTGCTGGAAAAGCTCGACGGCCTGGGTTGGAACGTCCTGCGCGTGGCCATCGGCGGGCAAGCGGAGGGCTTGGCGGGGCTGCGCCGCTGTTACCGCCGGGTAGGGGATCTGCTTGCTTATGGCCGCGACATCCTGCCGCAATCACGCCTGTTGACCCTCAACCGTTATCGCCTGCCGGTAATGCTTTGGCGTCATCGCAACGACGACGCCCTGGACGAATTGCTCAACCCGTTGCGCAAGGTGTTGGCCAAGGACAGCAACGGGCAACTGCTCGCCACGTTGCGCAGTTGGTGCGAGCACGACGGGCAAAGCCAGGCGTGTGCCGACGCCTTGGGCATTCACCGCAACAGCCTGCGCTACCGCATGGAACGCATAGCCGAACTCAGCGGCGTAGACCCGCTGACGCTAGATGGGATGCTTGCCTTGTACCTGGGCGTACAACTGCTGCCCCACCCCCTGTAGGCGCGAGCAAGCTCGCTCCTACAGGGGGCATTGTAGAAATGAACAACAAACCCGCCCCACACTTGTGCATCGGCCCCGCGTCATTGCCCCAGCCAACTGGCAGCATGGGCGTTATAAAAACCGGAGAACGTCCATGAAAATCGTGATCGCCCCTGACTCGTTCAAAGACAGCCTGAGTGCCGCAGGCGTCGCCCAGGCGATTGCCGAGGGGTGGGCCGAGGTCTGGCCGGATGCGCACGTGCTTCAATGCCCGATGGCCGATGGCGGTGAAGGCACGGTGGATGCGGTGCTCGCCGCGTGTAAGGGGCAATTGCGTCGGCAAACAGTCCGAGGCCCGCTGGGCGACAGCGTCGAAGCACGTTGGGGCTGGTTGGCCGACAGCCATACCGCGATGATCGAGATGGCCGAGGCCAGCGGCCTGCAACTCGTCGCGCCGGGGCAGCGCGACGCCTGTTCCAGTACAACCTATGGCACCGGCGAGTTGATCCGCGCCGCGCTGGATGCCGGGGCGCAGCGCATCATCCTGGCGATTGGCGGCAGTGCTACCAACGATGGCGGCGCGGGGGCGATGCAGGCCCTTGGCGTGCAGCTATTGGATAGCGAACGTCAGCCACTGCCGGCGGGTGGGTTGGCATTGGCACGCCTGGCCCATATCAGCCTTGAACAACTCGACCCGCGCCTGGCGCAGGTGCGTTTTGAAATCGCCGCCGACGTCAACAATCCCCTGTGCGGCCCCCACGGTGCCTCGTCGATTTTCGGCCCGCAAAAAGGCGCGAGTCCCGAGCAAGTGGCACACCTGGACGCGGCCCTTGAGCACTTCGCTGACCATTGCGCTCAGGTGCTGCCCAAGGATGTGCGCGACGAACCCGGCAGTGGTGCCGCCGGTGGACTGGGTTTTGCCGCCAAGGCGTTCCTCGCCGCCCAGTTTCGCCCAGGGGTCGAGGTAGTCGCTGAACTGGTTGGCCTCGATGAAGCGGTGCGTGGCGCCGACTTGGTAATCACCGGTGAAGGTCGCTTCGACGCCCAGACGCTGCGGGGAAAAACTCCGTTTGGCGTGGCGCGCATTGCCCGGCGACACGGCGTGCCGGTGGTCGTGATCGCGGGTACCTTGGGCGACGGCTACGATCAGATGTACGCCCACGGTGTGGATGCAGCGTTCGCCTTGCCGTCGGGGCCGATGTCTCTGGAGCAAGCCTGTCACGAGGCGCCGCGCCTGTTGCGTGAGCGGGCCTCTGACATTGCACGGGTATGGCGCCTGGCAGCTACTCGCTGACCCCGCGCGCCAGCCGCTCCACCCACTGCTCTTGAAACCCCTGTAGCTCCGCACTGGGTTGCTGCAACTGCACAAATTCAAGCATCGGGTCTTGCACCGCTGTGCGCACGCCGCTCAATTCCTCCAGGGTCGCCAGGCCGCAGAACGGTACATAGGCTTCGCTGTAGCCGCCTTCATGTACCAGCACCAGGCGGCCCTGGCACAGACGCTCGGCGGCCAGGCGCAGGGCGCGGGTCAGCAGCCGGAACGATTCACTGTGCAACAGCATACGCGCCAACGGGTCGACGGCGTTGGCGTCATAACCACAGGCGACGATGATCAACTCCGGCTCGAAGCGCTCCAGCGCGGGCACTACGATGCGTTCCATAGCGTGTAGATAGGTGGCGTGCCCACTGCCTGGCGGCAACGGAATATTGATGTTGGCCCCCACGCCGACCCCGCGGCCTCGATCCTGCTCGCCGCTGTAGCCAGGCGGGTAGCAGCCGTCCTGGTGCAAGGATACCGTCAACACATCGGCCCGTTCTTCGAAGATCGACTGCGTGCCGTTACCGTGGTGCACATCCCAGTCGATCACCGCGACTTTGCCCAGCCCGTTGCGGGCCTTGGCGGCCTCGATGGCAATGGCAATGTTGGCCAGAAAACAAAAACCCATGGCACTGTCTGCCAGGCAGTGATGCCCCGGTGGCCGCGACAGCGAATAGGCGTTGTGCGCCTGGCCCTTGAGCACCGCGTCCACGGCGGCCAGGGTCAGTCCGGCGGACAGTTGCGCAATCTCGTAGCTGCCCGGCCCGATCGGTGCCTGGGGGCCAAGCTCACCGCCACCCGCATCGCTCAAGGCCTTGAAACGCTGCAGGTAAGCGCGGCTGTGGACCCGCAGCAGATCCTCTTCACTGGCGGGCGGCGCGCTACACAGTTGTAGTTGGCGGCTCAATCCGGAGACATCCAACAGGCTTTTCAAGCGGCGCTTGGTCTCCGGTGACTCGGCATGCCCGCTGCCGGCCGGCGGCTGCACCCAGCCGCCCACGGGCAGGGTCAGCGCATGGGCGCCGGCGCTGTGCCACAGGCTCATTTCGTCGAAAAAAAATGCGGTGGTTGGGTTCATACCGGTTCCAGTTCAGTGGGGGAATGGGGACGGCTGGCGACGATCATCACCAGAGACAGCAAGGTGATAGCGGCTGCACCAAGCAGCAACAGGCTGAACCCGCCGCTGGCCTCGATCAGGCGGCCGGCGAGCGCTGGGCCGATGGCCAGGCCGCCGCCGATGACCAGGTTGGAGGCGTTCATCAGCTTGCCGCTGTGGTCGAGGTCGGCCAGGCAGGCCAGGATCAGCGGCAGAATGAAGGTCCATGTGAATTTGAACAGCAGCGCCGCCAAAGCAAATCGCAGCAATGCGGGCTGGCCGAACAACAGAAGCACCGCTGCCGCCATCAACAGGTAGCCCAGCAACAACAGCACTCCACGCGGCAAGCGGGTCCCGATCAGTGAAGCGCTCGCGGCCCCGGCAATGCCCATCACGGTGGCGATGGCGAGGATGTCGCCGCTGTGCTGCGCCGAAATCCCGGCACTGGCGCCCAAGGCACCGATAAAGGTCCAGACGCCTCCCAAGCTGATATAAAAGGCCAGGACCGCGCCAACCCCCAGGGCGGCTTTCCAGCGTGAACCGGGCAAAACCGCGGCGCGGCTGGTGGGCAACGCACGGCTACCGGCGGGAAAAGCCCGCGCCAATGGCAGCAGCAGAGCCATCAACCCTGCCAGGATCAGGTAGCAGGCATTCAAGCCAAACCGTTCGAACAAACCAGGCAGCACCACCAGGCCGACGGCACCGACGATCAACTGCCCCATCACCCACAAACCATAGACTCGGCTGGGATTGGCGGTGGTGGCGGCACTGGCCAGGCAGAGGATCATCAACGAACCGCCGGCCAGGGCGCTGGCCCCGCGCAACACCAGCAGCACGGCGTAGGTGTCGGCGAGCATCGACAGCAGGTTGGCCGCAATGAACAACAGCGCGGCGACCCGGGCGGCAGTGCGCCAGTCAACCCGCTTGAGCCACCACCAGGCGGGCAAGGTCGCCAGGCTCATGGCGCCCAGTTCCACGGAAAACAAGTCGCCAATCCGCGCCGGGCTCAGTTGCCATTGGCTGGCCAACTGCGCGGCCACGGCGGGAGCGGTCATCAGGATGGTCGGGGTGATAGCGGCAAACAGCACGATCGCCGCCAGCCGTGCCGTTATCGCAGCGTTGGAAATGGGCATTTTCAAGCTCCAGGGAAAGGGGTCAGAACACATGCACGAGGCGCAACAGCGCTTCGGTGCCGGCATAACCATTGGAAGCCGCAACGTGTTGCGAAAGGCTGACCATCAGTTGGTTCTGCCGGTCGAGCCAGTGCCCGAGTTCGAAGCCGACTTGGGTGTAGCGCTTGTGGGTATCGTCGAGGCGACGGTTGTTGAGGCGCAGGGCGCCACCGTCAGCCTGGATCAGGCGCAATGCGCCGTAAGTGGCGGCGCTGAAGTCATACGAGGCAAAAGCCTGCAGGCGATACAGCGGGGTTTGCTTGAGTTCGCTGCCGAAGTAATCGTCATTGCGGCCATAGAGCTGGGCTTCCAGGTTGGCTTCCAGCACCCATTTCTCACCGATACCGTGGGTGTAGTTGTAGACAAAGGTGGCGCCCCAGCGATTGGCACCGGGGGACACGTCCGGGTTTTGGCTGTGGTACTCACCTATCGGCACAGTGATCAGACTCAACAAGCCGCTGTAAGTGCGCGAAGCCGGGTCGTTGACGAAAAACAGCGTGCCGCCCACCTGTGGATCGCCCAGGCCGCGCTCGCGGCTGCGCTGGTTGGCGCCGGGAAGGCGTGCGCTGATGTCGGCAAAGGGCAGGATGAATTGCGGCGTGCACAACGTGCCGCAGGCGTCGGTGAAATACACCTGACGGTAGGCCACGGCGTTGACCCTGAGGTCGGCCTTGCCGGTGCTGTCGGCGGGGCCATGGAAATCGCTGGCACGGGTGGCGGGCAGGTACAGCACACCCAGGCGGGTGCCCGGTGGGGCGGCGAAAAAATCGCGGGCGTTGAGGTCGGCAGCCTGGCTGTCGAGGCTGAACAGGCTGGCGCACAGCACTGTCAGGTTACGTAGGCGCGTTGAAGTCATGGCGAAGCGTCTCGTGTCAGAGGAGGCCGGAAAATGGGCAACAGCAGCCCGTGACCGTAAAAAACGACCGTGGCAAAACCGTGGGAGAAGCGGGCAGGGTCAGTCGGGCGGGGCGTGCACCAGGTGCGCTATGCGCGCCTTGTCCTTGACGCCGAGCTTGGCGTAGATGACGCGAATATGGTGACGCACGGTGTTGGGTGAGAGGCCAAGGTCGCGGGCCACTTCCTTGTAGGTCTTGCCCTCGCCAAACCCTTGGGCTACGTCGTTTTCCCGTGGGCTGAGCTGGGGCAGGGCGCGGTTGAGGCGTGCGGCCAACAGCAATTGGTCGCCCACCGGTGACGCCTGGATATGAATGCGCTTGCCGTCATGCCCGCGCTCATCCAGCAACACCGGCAGGGTGGGGCCACGCCATTGCGGCCATTCGCTGAGCAGCAGGTCGACAAAACCGCGCTCGGCGCATTGCAACACGCCCCGTGGGTCGCACACCGCCAGGGCCAGATTGCGCGGGCTGGCCAGGGTTTCGCGCATGGCCACCAAGGTGCGGATCTGGTTTGCCGAGACCGCCGCCACCAGATGCAGCATCAGGTTATTGAGCAACTGGCAATCCTGCGCGTTGAACGCGGGCGCAGTGGGCTGGCGGTAGAGCGTCAGGTGATGACTGAGGTGGGTTTGCGGGTCGATATGGATCACACACAGCAATTCACCCAGGCCGTGGCGTTGCCCCAACCAATTCAAGGCGCTGCCGTTGGCGGGGTCGCGCATATCGATAATTACTGCCTCGCCAGGCGAGGCATGCACCCGTGCAACGGTAACGTCCAGATGGCGGATCGACTGCCAGTCCGCCAGGTAGTCGGGTGGCAACTGATAGAGGTAGCTGTTGTGCTCTTGCGGCAGACCGTTGATGACAGCCGAGCGTCCCCACCAGGCACTGTCGAAGGCCAGCAATTGGCTGACGCGTGCCAGGGCATGGCGCTGGAAGTGTTCGATGTCCTGATGTTGGGCCAGCCGTTGCAGGTCCAGGGTCAGGGTGCTGAAGGCCTGTAACAGGCCCGAGTGATCAAAACGGCTCATGGGTGTTCCTCTGTGGGACTTTTTTTGTTGTTCTCGTCACAGGGTGAAGGCCGAAGCGTCGGGTTGACGGGGCAGGGCCTGGGCAGAGTATCGGCGCTGCGCATATGGATCGCCATCGTTCAGATGCAGGATGGTGCTGGTCGGCCGGTGGGAAAACTCCCGGCTCGTCAGCCACGCGCTTAGCCTCTACACTGGCCCGCCACTTGTCTTTCAAAGGATGAAATGCAATGCACCCACCTGAACCGTCTATCGTGATCCAGCGTTTTACCGAGGCCCACCTGGAGGGCGTCGCCGCGCTCTACAACGAACCGGCTGTTTGTCGTCAGGTGCTGCAAATGCCTTTTCAGTCTGTTGAGATGTGGCGCAAGCGCCTGGTGATGGATAACGAGCGGCGCCTGCAACTGGTGGCGGTGCAGGGCGGTGAGGTGATTGGCCAACTGGGGCTTGAGCAATATCTGCGTGTCCGCCAGAGCCACGTTGGCTCGTTGGGTATGGGCGTGGCGCCCGCCTGGCAGGGCAAGGGCGTAGGTTCGCGGCTGTTGAAGGCTGCGCTGGAGGTGGCTGACAACTGGATGAACCTGCGCCGTGTGGAGCTGACTGTTTACGCGGACAACGAGCCTGCGCACAACCTGTACCGCAAGTTCGGCTTCGAAGTGGAAGGGCGGCTGCGCGATTACGCCCTGCGCGACGGTATGTTTGTCGACACCCTGAGCATGGCGCGCCTGCGCACGTCGGCTTGATCCTGTAAAACTGTGGGAGCTGGCTTGCCCCAATGCCAGTCAGTTAATACAGAATCGGTAACTGTGGCGAGGGAGCTTGCTCCCGCTGGGGCGCGAAGCGGCCCCAAAAATGGGACTGCTACGCAGTCCAGCGGGAGCAAGCTCCCTCGCCACAAGTCACTGGTTGTCTGCTCTAGCTCTTAACTGACTGGCATTAGGGCAAGCGCGCGAAGGCGGAGTGTCAGTCACTGAATCTACAACTGAACCACCGCTATCGCAGGCAAGCCAGCTCCCACACGGGTCATGCATTACCCACAGAATCAGCGTCTGGTACAGATCCCCTGTGGGAGCGGGCTTGCCCGCGAAAGCGGTCTGACAGCCCGCCAGGATGTTGGATCAGACCGAGTACATACCCGTTATTCAGGTAAGGACCACAAAGTTGTGTCGATACCTAAGCCTCTAAGGCAAACCCCACCGCCGCCTGCGCATGCAGCGCGGTGGTGTCCAGCAGCGGCAGGGCGCTGTGTTCGGGCTGGACTAGCAGGCAGATTTCCGTGCAGCCGAGGATGATCGCCTGGGCGCCTTGTGCAGCGAGTGCCTGTATCACCCGCTGATACACCTGGCGTGACGCGTCACTGATGATGCCCACGCACAGTTCTTCATAGATGATTCGGTGCACCTCCTGGCGTTCATCCGCGTCTGGCACCAGCACGTTGAGCCCCTGGGCGGCAAGGCGGGACTTGAGGAAGTCCTGCCCCATGGTGAATGCGGTACCCAGCAAGCCTACCGTCAGGGTCCCGGCCTCCAGAGCCGCCGCCGCCGTGGCATCAGCAATATGCAGGAAGGGGATCGACACCGCCGCCTCAATACGCGGTGCCACCAAGTGCATGGTGTTGGTACACAGCACCACACAATCAGCGCCCCCGGCCTGCAAGCGCCGTGCGGCATCTTCCAGGATCAGCGCGGCATCGTCCCAACGCCCGGCATGCTGAGCCTGTTCCACCGGGCCGAAATCCACGCTGTACATCAACACTTGCGCCGAGCGCAGCGGGCCAAGAAGGTCGCGCACGCGCTGGTTTATAAGGCGGTAATACTCAGCGCTGGACTCCCAGCTCATGCCGCCGATAAGGCCGATGGTGCGCATAGGGTGCTCCTGAAAAAGGATGAGCCTTCACCTTATCCACTCGAGGCTGATAAGTCATACGCAGTTGCCGACCCATTCACCGGAGCAGTTCAAGAAGCGTGGGTGATCCGTCATTGTTCGGTGTTGGGCGACTCGTCCATACCTGTGAGAAGTGACAGTATATTTTGCTGAAAACCCCATATTTAATCAGCACGAACGACCGAACAGTTCCTGAGCGCTCATGATGGCGACGCTCCGTTTTCCCCTACGCCGAAAGACCGCCATTGCCGAGTGACCTTCGGATACCTCTCACATCCAGAGTTTTTGATTTCAAATAAGGTCAGCCCTACTGAAAGTTTGATTCCAGAGGAGCTTTTCATGGCACCGCAACACTGTGAAGGCGACACCGATACCCGCCACAACAGTCATTCGTCACCGGCGCCGCTCACGATTCCCGATATCCAGCTACCTTTCGCCGTTGCACCGCCGCGTGCCGACACTGAACGGCTGCGTGCGCATGCGCTTGCTTGGGCGCAGCGATACGGTTTGATCGGCAGGCGTGGCGCGCATCGGTTGACCACCACGGCACTGCTCGACCTGGGAATAGCATTGTGCGGGCGGGCGCCCACGCACCGAGCGCAGACTCTGGTGTGCTGGTACCTGTGGGCGCTTACGCTGGATGACCGTATTGATGACGGACCCTGGGCGGAAAACGGCGCGCTGGAGCATTTCATCGCCGCCGTGCAGGCGTTGACCGACAGCGGCGATGCTGTGCCGTCAGGTGAACGCGACCGGTTCGAGGACCCGATGCTGGCTGTTCTGGTCGACGACTTGTGGCCCGAGACCCAGCGTTGGGGCAGCGGGCCTTGGCGGCAGAGGCTGGCGGGGCACTTGATCCAGCATCTGCGCGCGCAGGCGGCGCAGGTACGCATGCGAGAAACCAATACGGCGCTCGCCCTGGCTGAGTATCTGCCGTTGCGCCGGGATTCCTTCGGCGCCCTGTTCTTTTTTGATCTGATCGATGGTGCCGAAGCCCTGGACCCGCACGAGCATCCTGCGCAGGTGGAAACATGGAGCAGGTTGCGTAAGCACGCTGCCGATATCATTGCGTGGACGAACGATATCCACTCGGTTGCCAAAGATGTGGTGTGTGGCGAGCGCTTCAATCTGGTGTCGATACTCGCGCACACCGCCGGCCTGGACTGGCCTGGCGCGATAGAAGCAGCCCATCAGATGGTCAACACGGCAGTTGCTCAATTCACGGCAGCCGCTACCGAGCATGCCCATTACCCGCCGTGCGCTGCGACCGATCCGGACCGGTTGCGTCAGGTTGTCCGGGCGGCGGGGGACTGGCATCGCAGCGTTTCGCGCTATCACCTACAGGCCGATGGCTGCGCGGTACAGCACAGCCGACAAGTGGACCTGGCGCTGACTCCGCCGACCCTCAAGTCCCGCCAGTTCGAAATCGACCCGTACCCCTTGTATGAGCGTTTACGCACCACACTTCCGATCGCGTACGACGAGCCCACCGATGTGTGGCTGGTCAGTCGGCATGTGGATGTCAAAGCCGCGCTGACCCACCCAGGGGCAAGCAATCGCAACTACACCTGGCAGATTGGGCCGCTGCTGGGGCATACCATTGTGACCATGGACGGCTGCGAACATGCCCAGCACCGAGCATTGCTCACCCCGTCGTTTCGCAGCAAGGCGCTGGTGGCGCTCGAAGCGTCTGTCACCGCAGTGACCGCAGACTTGCTGGCGCGTATGCAGGGCCGGCCTCAGGTCGACCTGATTGCCGATTTCACCGCTGCGCTGCCGGTGCGAGTGATGGCTCATGCATTGGGCCTCCCGGCACACACACGAGAGGAGGTGGAGCGGCTCAAGCGTTGGTGCGCCATCGGCTTCGCGTACATGGGCAACTATCGTCAGGACCCAGCACTGTTGACCGGAGGGTTATCCAACCGAGACAGCTTCTACGACTTTATCCAGCCCTACATCGACGCTCGGCGTGTAGAACCCAAGGACGACTTGATTTCACAACTCCTGGCGGCACGCATTGACGACCAGCCATTGTCCGAGTCTTTTGTACGGTCCTATTGCGCGATCCTGATGACGGCAGGCAGCGAGACCAGTCACGGCGCCCTGGCGAATCTGATTGTCAACCTGTTGAGCGAACCTGGCGTGAAAGAGGCGGTAATCGCTGATCCAGCACTGATGGACAACGCCCTCACCGAAACCCTGCGACGCAACCCGCCTTTGCAACTTGTGCTGCGAGAGGCGACTGAACCGCTGCAACTGCCCTCGGGAACAATTCCGGGTGGCGCAACCCTGGCCTGCCTGATCGGTTCAGCCAACCGTGATCCGGCCCGGTTCAGCGACCCGGACACCTTCAATATGTTGCGCGCCGAACAGGCGACCAGCCATTTCGCTTTCGGAGCGGGGCGCCACTTCTGCCTGGGCTCCATGCTCGCCCGGATGGAGATCACGATCGGTGCGCGCATGCTGCTGCAGACCTTTCCCAACCTGCGCTGGGCTCCGGGGTTCAAGCCCGAAGAGCGCGGGTTTCTCAATCGCTGCCCTGATCAATTGGAGGTCGTGCTTTGACCACATCTGTTTCCACAGAGCAACCCGGCTACACCCGCAGCTATCTCGCGGACCAACACGCAGGCCAATTGGCGAGGTTGCAAACCCTGGAGCGCGCCTTTGACCCGTTAAGCCATAAGGTTTTTGAACGATTGGATCTGCCGGACGCGCCCGCCATCCTTGATCTGGGCGCCGGTGCCGGATCGCTTGCCGGCTGGTTGAGCCAGCGATATCCCGACGCAACGGTTACCGCCACGGATATCGATACCCGCTTCCTGGTCGATATCCCCGGCATCAAGGTGATGACCCACAATGTCACGACCGATGATTTTCCTGCCGAATCGTTTGACGTGGTGCACGCCCGGGCGTTGCTGTGTCACCTCACCGACCGCGAGGAGATAGTGACGCGAGCCGCCACTTGGTTACGTCCCGGAGGCTGGTTGGTGATCGAAGATGTGAGCCTGCAACCGAGCCTCAGAACGACGAACCCGTTGCTGCGCAAAGTAGCCCAGGCCGGAATCACACTGTTGGAGCAGTCCATCGGGTCTGACATGTTCTGGGCCGATCGGCTGCCTGATCGGCTACGTGACCGGGGGCTTGTCAACGTGGGGCATCGCACCCTCGAAGGCCGAATCGGCGACAACAGCCCGGCAGATGCCTTCTGGGCGGCAACCACCGCGCAGGCAGGGCCTGCATTGTTGGAACTTGGGTTACTCACCCAGGCAGAGCTGGATGCCATGGCCATGCTGCGTGCCGATCCAACGTTCACCGACGCCGCCTTGACGTTAGTCAGTGCCTGGGGACGCGTCCTCTAGCTTGATACTGTGCGGGGGCGCACATCATTGCACTTAGGAACATACACAATGACCCATGATGTAGTGTTAGTTGATGCGCAAGATAGACCGATCGGAGTGTGTGGCAAACGCGATGCACACCTGGGGAACGGACGGCTTCATCGCGCTTTTTCAGTGCATTTGATCGACAGCAGTGGCCGTCATCTGGTTCAGCGTCGTGCGGCAGGTAAAATGCTTTGGCCTGGTTTTTGGTCGAATGCTTGCTGCAGTCATCCTGCCCCTGGCGAGACTATTCTGGAGGCGGCGTCCCGTCGTCTACACGAAGAGTTAGGCGTCTGGGCTTCCTGCCGCTCTCTGTACAGCTTTGAGTACCACGCGCGCTTCGGATCTGTCGGTGCGGAACACGAACTCTGCCATGTGCTGGTTGCTCAAACGGACGCTGAAGTTTCTCCCGCTGCCGACGAAGTCAGCGAGGTCAAGTGGCAGACCCGAGCCGACATATCCGCCCAACTTGCACAGAGTCAGGCGTTATTTACGCCCTGGTTTGCAATGCAGTGGCCGCGTCTTCTAGCAGAACATCCCGAGTTCGACATACCCTCCAAGCACGTATAGACCTGTTGTTTATGACAGTAGACGACGCGCATCCCACAGCCGTTAATAGGTGGGCCAAGCCTGCGTGTTGCAGCCTTGGTCCACCTGGATGACGAGGATTGCCAAATGTCAAATGCATACGAGTTTCTTAGCTTCGATGATTTGCCAGCTGCTGAAATTACCGAGAACGAAAACACGATCACCCTTACCGCGCCAGCGATTCCTGACGTTGATGCAGGACAAGAAGTCGTGTTCTTCGTGCGTACGCCTCTGGGCAAGGGCATTGCCGTCTACCTGACCTTGCAACAAGACCGCCTGAATGAACCCATGGAGGTGAAGTTGGATAAGAGCCAACTACCCAAGTCGAAGGAGTGGCACGTCGATTACGGCGCCTACGTTAACAAGCGCGCGGTTCATCGTTCAGCCGTGTCATATTTTCCAGGGACGACGGCGGCCAATCAGAGCTAGAACAGACGACAATAACCTGTGGCGAGGGAGGCGACCTCCTTCGCCTTCTCTGGCGTTAATAAGGTGCTATACCTACCACTCACTCTTACGATAGTGGTCGCCAGGGAGTTTAATTGATGAAACTAAGGCTAATGGTCAGCACACTGTGTGTTGCCTCGCTAGGCATGGCCGGTTGCGCCAGCAAGGTGGTGCAGCCGGATGAGTATTCAGGGTTTCTTTCCAACTACAGTCAGCTCAAGGAAGCCAAGTCACCGTCGGGGGCTGAGGTGATGCGCTGGGTTGATCCAGAGCTGGACCTGAGTCGCTACACTGCGGTCTACATCGAACCCACTCAGTTTTATCCCAAGCCCCAGGCCACTTCCCGAATTCCCGAGAGCACGTTGCGGGGCATCAATGACTATTACAACCAGGCGCTCAAGCGCGAGCTGGCTCAGTCACTGCCCGTGGCCAATGCCCCAGGCCCAGGGGTAATTGTTGTGAGAGCGGCGATTACCGCCGTGAGCAGCAAGACCGAGAGTCTCAAGCCATATGAGTTTATTCCCGTCGCCCTGGTGGCTGCGGCAGTGAGCACGGGCACCGGCATTCGCGACCAGGAAACCACCCTGGGCACCGAGGCGCAGTTCCTCGATGGCGCCACTCATAAAGTGCTGGCCCAAGTGGTGCGCAAAGGTACTGGCAAGCCGTTGGCTAATGACTCCCAAGTGATGAAGGCCGACGATGTGAAAAGCGTCATCGACGGTTGGGCGTCGGACCTGCACCAGTCCTACGTGAAACTGAAAAAACACTGAGTCAAAAAAAAGCGCGGCGGGTCATCGCCCGTCGCGCTTTTTTATTCGCCGAGCTTATTTAAGCGGCGTCAACGCTGGTAGCTTCCACTGGCCGCTGCCAACTTCAGGCTTGGGCAGGTAAATGCGCAAGACCGCGTAAAACGGGCCGGGTGGGGCCGGCAACCAGTTGCTCTGCTCAGCCTTGGGAGGTTCGTGGTGCTGCAGCGCCAGGGTCAAGCCACCATCGGCATCGAGCTTGAGGGTCGGCAGCATCTGCGAGTTGATCAGGTAGCGCTTCTTGTGATTCGGCACCAGCAATTTGGTCTTTGCGTCATACATCGTCAGCGACCAGAACGCATCAGCCGGCGGCAACTGATCCTTGGCAAAATGCACGGTGTAGCTGTGGCGTGCACCATTGGCCGGCTTGCCCTCGCTGTCAATGACGTAGCTCAAGTGCGCGGCTTCATCACTGGAGTTGCCGAACATCCCCAGCTCGGCACCGGCGTAGCGGTACAGGTAGTTGTTTTGCAGGTGATCGCGGCTGCCGTACAGGTCTGCGCCGGTTACTTGGTGGGTGTCGACCTTGGCCTTCTTGAATGCGGCGAATTCAGCGCGGCCATCGGCGATGCCGTCTTCCAGGGCCTTGCGCTGCTCGGCGGTCAACTGGTTGACTTTGAACGGCGCGCCCGGCGCAATACCGATCCTGGCAAAGCGCGCCAGCAGGTCTTTTTCACTGTCCTGGGGCGCGGCAAAGGCCAGCATGAAGTTCAGGTAGCGAAACAGCTGCGGGCCTTCGGTCATCGTCGCCATCGGCTTGGGCCATTGGATCTTCGGCACGTTGGCGGGGGCGGGTTGCTTCACATAACTGCTCAGCGCCTGCACCTTGTAGCCGCTCTGGATCTGCTTGATCTTGCTCAGGTCTTTGTCGTCAAACAGTTGAGTGCGGTAAAGGGCGTAGGCGACGTTGCTTTCGCTGTAGACCACACGGTCGATGTCCACCGGCTGCTGACCTTTCCAGTCTGGCCCGGCGATCATGTAGTGCCCGCCGTTATTGCCGGTACTGCGGGTGCCCAGGTAGGCGAAATTCTGCGTATAGAGGTCGATCAACTGCACCGAGTAATAGCGGTTGTCTTCAATCTTGGGCAGGGTCAGCACCAGCGGCTCTTTGCGCAGGTCCATCCACACGAACGAGTACGGTGTGTCGACGTTCGGAGTGGTAACTGCGTTGTCCTTGGGGGTGAGCACCTGGGCGCTGTTTTCGATACGGTTGAACGGCGCCTTGAAGTGGGCACCGCCTTTATCAACGGCCTGGGTGTAGAGCGTCTTGTACATCTGCACCACCGGGAAGCCGTACAAGTAGGCTTCCTTGGCAATGGCCCTGGCTTCGCTGGGGCTTGCGGTGAAGTCAGCCCAGGCGCCGGAGCTCATGAGTATCGAGAGGCTCGCCAACAGCAGGCGCGTCGGTTTTCCAATCATGTTGTTGCGTCCTTCCTGAGTGCTATCTGAGAGCGTGGCGTGAAGGCGCTGAGTTTCCTGTTTTATTGGCCGGTCGTCACGTTAATCTCTGCAAAGGACCATGGGGAAGGGGCGTTAGAGCATGGATTTGACTTTGTCACGCAACTGATCGATCGAAAACGGCTTGCCAATCACCTGCATGCCGTCAGGTACATCAATGTTTTCGGCATAGCCGCTGGCAAACAGGATAGGCAGGGTAGCGCGCAGTTCGCGGACCTTGGTTGCCAGTTGTTTGCCGTCCATGTCGGGCAGGCCAACGTCGGTCATCATCAGGTCGATGATCTGGTCGGTATTTTGCACCTGCGCCAGTGCTTCCCCAGCATCCGCGGCTTCGAGCACCTTGAACTCCAACTCTTCGAGGACATCGACGATCAGCATGCGCACGATGGCGTCGTCTTCGACTACAAGGATGGTGGAGGTGTGGGACATAGTGAACTTTCCTGAACAGTGAGAGCGCTGGGCTTAAAGGCAACTAGATTGGGAGTGATAACAATGCCAGCAAGTTCCGAAGCAATTGCTGGCATTGTGACCTTAGCGAGGCAAAAAGTCCCGTCAGCTTGCGTAATGACTCACAAAGGTACCGGCGCCATGCGCTTGACCGCATTCGCTGCCAATCAACGCACAAACATAGCGTTGAGCGATGTTATTCGGGCAAACTTGCGGTTTTCCCGCATTTGGCCAAGGCATGCCCATGACACCCGCGTCGTCCGTCGATGAAAAAAGCTTTCGTACCTTGCTGAGCCGAAACGTGGCCCTGCCCTTGGGCGTGGGCGTGCTCAGCGCGGTGTTTTTCGTCTGCCTGATTACCTATTTGCTCTCGGTGATCCAGTGGGTGGAGCACACCGACCGCGTCATTAACAACCTCAATGAGACGTCCAAACTGACGGTTGACCTGGAAACGGGTATGCGCGGGTTCCTGATCACCGGTGACGAGCACTTCCTTGATCCGTACGAAGTGGCCAAGCCGCGGATCATTGCCGACCTGCGCAATTTGCAGGATCTTGTGGCCGACAACCCGCAGCAGGTCGACCGACTTAAGCGCTTGGAAACCTTGCAAACCGAATGGAACAACTACGCACAGTCGATGATTGAGCTGCAGCGCAACAGCGGTGATTACCGGGGCGCGGTCAAGGCGGGCCGGGGCAAGCGGCTCACCGATGAAATTCGCAAGGAATATGAGGACGCGGTGGCGATGGAACAACAGTTCCGTATCACCCGTAACGCAGAGGTTACCCGCACGACGGTGATCAGTGTCACGTTGTACCTGGCGTTTGTACTGGGGCTGAGTGGTTTTCTGGCCTACATCGGCAGGAAGAATTTAATTTCACTTTCAAAGAGTTACAGCGCAAACCTCGCGTCACAACAGAAGATTGCACGGCGCCTGGAGCAAACCGCCTGGCTGCGCAATGGCCAGACCGAGCTGGCCGAGCAAGTGCTGGGCCAACTGACCCTGAACATGCTGGGACGCAATATCCTGCAGTTCTTCGCCCAGTACATGGGCTCGGCCGTCGCGGCGCTGTACGTGCGCGAAGAACACGGCGGCCTCAAGCGTGTGGCCACGTATGGCTTCTCCCGCGAGCAGGAACAACAGGAACAGTCGATCTACAGCGACGAAGGCATCGTCGGGCAGGCCGCCCAGCGCGATCGCCTGATTCGCCTGGACGATGTGCCGGTGGATTACTTCAAGGTCAGTTCCGGCCTCGGTGAAGGGGCCGCCCGCAGCGTATTGGTGGTGCCAACCAGCGATGATGACCGTGTCAATGGCGTGGTCGAGCTGGGTTTCCTGCGCCCGCTGGATGAGCGTGATATCGAACTGCTGGAACTGATCGCCGGCAATATCGGCACCTCCATCGAAGCCGCGCGCTATCGCCAGCGCTTGCAGGAAGTGCTGGCCGAGACCCAGCAGCTCAACGAAGAACTGCAAGTACAGCAGGAAGAGCTCAAGACCGCCAACGAAGAGCTGGAAGAACAGTCGCGCATCCTCAAGGAATCCCAGGCCCACCTGGAAACCCAGCAGGCTGAGCTGGAGCAGACCAACGAGCAACTCGCCGAACAGACCCAGACCCTGGCCGAACAGCGCGACGCCATGGACCGCAAGAACATCGAGCTGAACCAGGCCCAACTGGAGCTGGAAGACCGCGCCGATGAGCTGCAGCGTTCCAGCAAGTACAAGTCCGAATTCCTTGCCAACATGTCTCACGAGCTGCGCACACCGCTGAACAGCTCGCTGATCCTGGCCAAACTGCTGGCAGATAACCCCCAGGAAAACCTCAGCGCCGAGCAGGTCAAGTTTGCCGAATCGATCTATTCAGCCGGCAATGACTTGCTCAACCTGATCAACGACATCCTGGATATTTCCAAGGTCGAAGCCGGCAAGCTGGAAGTGCGCCCGGAAAACGCTAGCGTCGAACGCCTGGTGGATGGCCTGCGCGGCATGTTCGAGCCGCTGGCAATGGACCGCAAACTGGGCTTCCAGGTGGACGTGCAGCAAGGCTCGCCAACCCTGCTGTTTACTGATCGCCAACGCCTGGAGCAGATCCTCAAGAACCTGTTGTCCAACGCCATCAAGTTCACCGAACAGGGCGAGGTCAGCCTGTCGGTGTCCCGCGCGCCAGGGGAGGGCATTGCCTTTACCGTGCGCGATTCCGGCATAGGTATCGCCCCGGATCAACAGGAAAGCATCTTCGAAGCCTTCCGTCAGGCCGACGGCACCACCAATCGCCGTTACGGCGGTACTGGCCTGGGCTTGTCGATTTCCCGTGACCTGGCCACCTTGCTGGGCGGCTATATCAGTGTGACCAGCGAACCGGGCAAAGGCAGTATTTTCACGCTTGTACTGCCTGAACAGTACGTCGAACGCGACGAGGACGCAGCGCCGATCGAGCCTCCCCGCCAAGTGGTGGTCGCGCCGGCACCGGCGCCCGTCAAGGTGTCGCCATTGCCGGTGGCCGACGCCAAGCTGATCCCACGCTTTGCCGACGACCGAGAAAAAGCACCGTTCAGCACCCGCTGCATCCTGGTGGTGGAAGACGAGCCGAATTTTGCGCGAATCCTGTTCGACCTCGCTCACGAACTGGGTTACCACTGCCTGGTAGCCCACGGTGCCGACGAGGGCTATAGCCTTGCCGAGCAGTACATCCCCGACGCGATCCTGCTGGACATGCGCCTGCCAGACCATTCCGGGCTGACCGTGCTGCAACGCCTCAAGGAACACGCCAACACGCGCCATATCCCCGTGCATGTGATTTCCGTGGAAGACCGCGTCGAAGCCGCCATGCACATGGGCGCCATCGGTTATGCCGTCAAGCCCACTACCCGCGAAGAGCTCAAGGACGTGTTTGCGCGCCTGGAAGCCAAGTTGACCCAGAAGGTCAAGCGCATCCTGCTGGTGGAAGACGATGACCTGCAGCGCGACAGCATTGCCCGCCTGATCGGCGACGATGACATCGAGATCACCGCCGTAGGCTTTGCCCAGGAAGCCCTCGACCTGCTGCGCACCACTATCTACGACTGCATGATCATCGACCTCAAGCTGCCGGACATGCTCGGCAACGAGCTGCTCAAGCGTATGGCCACCGAGGACATCTGCTCGTTCCCGCCAGTAATCGTCTACACCGGGCGTAACCTGACCCGGGATGAAGAGGCCGAACTGCGCAAGTATTCACGCTCGATCATCATCAAAGGTGCGCGCTCGCCCGAGCGTCTACTGGATGAAGTCACGCTGTTTCTGCACAAAGTCGAATCCCAGTTGTCCCATGACCGTCAGAAGATGCTCAAGACTGCCCGCAGCCGCGATAAGGTCTTCGAGGGGCGCAAGATCCTGCTGGTGGACGACGACGTACGCAATATCTTCGCCCTGACCAGCGCCCTGGAGCACAAAGGCGCTGTGGTGGTGATCGGGCGTAACGGCCAGGAAGCCATCGACAAGCTCAATGAAGTGGACGATATCGACCTGGTGCTGATGGACGTGATGATGCCGGAGATGGACGGTTACGAGGCCACCGCCTTGATCCGCCAGGACCCACGCTGGAAAAAACTGCCAATCATTGCCGTGACGGCCAAGGCCATGAAGGACGATCAGGAACGTTGCCTGGCAGCAGGCTCAAACGATTACCTGGCCAAGCCGATTGACCTGGACCGCCTGTTCTCACTGATTCGCGTATGGCTACCGAAGATGGAACGCATTTAAGTGGAGCAGTGTTTCTTGGATAAGAGCAGCGATATTGAGCTGCGCCTGTTGATCGAGGCGATTTACCTCAAGTACAGCTATGACTTTCGCGACTACTCGGGCGCGTCGGTCAAACGCCGTGTGGCCCATGCCTTGCGTCAGTTCGACTGCGCGACCATTTCCGCACTGCAAGAGCGCGTGTTGCACGACCCGGCCGCGTTCATGCAGTTGCTGCAATTCTTGACCATTCCGGTGAGCGAGATGTTTCGCGACCCGTCGCACTTCCTCGCGATTCGCCAGGAAGTCGTGCCGCTGCTCAAGACCTACCCGTCGATCAAGATCTGGATTGCCGGCTGCAGCACGGGCGAGGAGGTGTACTCCATGGCCATCCTGCTGCGTGAAGAAGGCTTGCTGGAACGCACCATCATCTACGCCACGGACATCAACCCCGCGTCGCTGGATAAAGCCAAGCAGGGCATCTTTTCCCTGGAGAACGTGCGCGCCTACACCGCCAATTATCAGCAGGCCGGCGGGCAACGTTCATTTGCCGACTACTACACAGCGGCTTACGATTACGCGATCTTCGACAAGACATTGCGCGAGAACGTGACCTTTGCCGACCACAGCCTGGCAACCGACAGCGTATTCTCAGAAACTCAATTAATTTCATGTCGTAACGTATTGATTTATTTCAATAAAAAATTGCAAGATCGAGCGTTTGGCTTGTTTCATGAGTCGCTGTGTCATCGCGGCTTTTTGGTGCTGGGCAGCAAGGAAACCCTGGATTTTTCCGCCTACAGCAAGCAATTCGAGCCCTTGGTCAAGCAGGAACGGATTTACCGGAAATCATGAGCGACGCGCCAGACACCCCGATTTCGGGGATCGAAGCCATCGTCGTCGGCGCGTCCGCCGGCGGCGTAGAGGCGTTGCTGAGTATTTTCGGCCAGTTGCCGAGCACCTTCGCGCTGCCGATCATTGCCGTGCTGCACCTGCCGGACGAGCGCCGCAGCCAACTGGCAGAAGTCTTTGCCCGGCGCCTGAACATCCCGGTCAAGGAGGCCAGGGACAAAGAAGCGCTGGAGGCGGGCACCTTGTACTTTGCCGGGCCCGGTTATCACCTGTCGGTAGAGCAGGACCGCAGCCTGTCCCTGAGCCAGGAAGACCGGGTGCACCATTCCAGACCCGCCATCGACTACCTGTTTTCCTCGGCGGCCGATGTGTATGGGCCGCGCCTGCTCGCCATTTTGTTGACTGGCGCCAACCAGGACGGCGCAAGCGGGCTGGCCCACGTCAAGCAATCGGGTGGCATTACCATCGTGCAGGACCCACAAGAGGCACGCATTGCCGTCATGCCCCTGGCGGCCCTGGCCTTGCATACACCTGACCATATTCTTTCCTTGAGCCGAATCGGCTCATTGCTGGCTTCCCTGGAACCCTTCCCATGTTAAGTACTGTCCAGGCCAAACTGCTGATCGTCGACGATCTGCCGGAAAACCTGCTGGCCCTCGAGGCGCTGATCAAGCGTGAGGATCGCCAGGTCTTCAAGGCATTGAGTGCCGACGAGGCGTTGTCCCTGTTGCTGGAACATGAATTCGCCATGGCGATCCTCGACGTGCAGATGCCTGGCATGAACGGTTTCGAACTGGCCGAACTGATGCGCGGCACCGAAAAGACCAAGAACATCCCCATCGTGTTCGTCAGCGCCGCTGGCCGCGAACTCAACTACGCCTTCAAGGGCTATGAAAGCGGCGCGGTGGACTTCCTGCACAAGCCGCTGGATATCCATGCGGTCAAGAGCAAGGTCAATGTGTTCGTCGACCTGTATCGCCAAAGCAAGGCGATGAAGCTGCAAGTTGAAGAGCTGGAGCGCAGCCGCCGTGAGCAGGAGCTGTTGCTCACGCGCCTGCAGGCCACCCAGGCCGAGCTGGAACAGGCGGTGCGCATGCGTGACGACTTCATGTCGATTGTCGCCCACGAAGTGCGTACGCCCCTCAACGGGCTGATTCTGGAGACCCAACTGCGCAAGATGCACCTGGCCCGGGACAACGCCGCGGCGTTTACCCTGGACAAAATGCGCGCCATGGTTGACCGCGATGAGCGCCAGATCCAGAGCTTGATCCGCCTGATCGAGGACATGCTCGACGTGTCGCGTATCCGTACCGGCAAGCTGTCGATTCGCCCGGCACGCATCGATCTGGCGCAACTGGTACGCAACCTGGTGGATAACTTCGCGCCGCAAGTGGCAGCCGCCGAGTCGTCCATGCAATTGCAGGCCGAAAGCCCGGTGGAAGGCTGTTGGGATGAGTTCCGTATCGAGCAGGTGATCACCAACCTGCTGACCAACGCCCTGCGCTACGGAGCCAAGAGCCCGGTGCAGGTGCGGGTGTATACCGAGCATGGCGAAGCGCGGGTAGAGGTACGCGACCATGGCATTGGTATCAGCGAGGAGAACCAGAAGCGTATTTTCCAACAGTTCGAACGGGTTTCGGCCAACCATTCCGCAGCCGGCCTGGGCCTGGGCCTGTTTATTTCCGAGCAGATCGTGGCGGCCCATGGCGGCACGATTGAGGTCGAGAGTCAGATAGGTGAGGGCGCCCTGTTCCGGGTATGCCTGCCTTTGGAAGTGGCCGAGTGAAATCAATCGTCACCCCGACGCAACCTCTGCGTGACCCCATGGTCGTAACTGCAGCAATTGACCGGACAAAGGCTTCCCATGAGTGAAGATGCACAAGATGTCGTACTGATCGTCGAGGACGACGAATCCATTATGTTTGTGCTGGGCGAGTACCTGGCAGGCTTGGGCTACCGGGTCTTGAAGGCGATCGACGGGGAGCAGGCCTTCGAAATCCTTGCGACCAAACCGCACCTGGACTTGATGGTCACCGATTACCGCCTGCCGGGTGGGATCTCGGGCGTGCAGATTGCCGAGCCGGCAATCAAATTGCGTCCGGAGCTGAAGGTGATCTTTATCAGCGGGTACCCGCAGGAAATTCTGGACTGCCACAGCCCCATCACGCGCAATGCGCCGATCCTGGCCAAGCCGTTCGATCTGGATACGCTGCAGGAGCATATCCAGCGTTTATTGGCGTAATACCCCACAACTTGAGACCCTGCGCATCTCGACGTTTTCCTTTTATCAAGTGGCGTGACCGCCCTAGGCCCTGATCATTTCTCGGACCTTGGCGGTCAACAAATCGAAGGTAAACGGCTTGGTGATCAACTGCATGCCAGGATCCAGGAACCCCCCTCGCACGGCGGCGTGCTCGGCATAGCCGGTGATGAACAATACCTTGAGTTGAGGACGAATCTGCCGGCCGATTTCCGCCAGTTGCCGACCGTTCATGCCGGGTAGGCCGACATCGCTGATCATCAGGTCGATGCGCTGTTCGGATTCAATGATCGGCACCGCCGTATTCGCATCCCCAGCCTCGATAAACCCATACCCCAGTTCTTTGAGCACAGCGCTGACCAGCACCCGAACCGCGGGGTCATCCTCGACAATCAACACCGTTTCCCCAGCATTGGCAAACGGCAGCAGTGTCGGGTTGAGCGGCGCCTGTGCCTGGGGCTCACCGATGAAGCGCGGCAGAAACAGGCTGACCGTCGTGCCTTGGTTGACTTCGCTGTGGATGGTCACATGCCCACGAGACTGACGAGCGAAGCCGTAGATCATCGACAACCCAAGACCGGTGCCTTGGCCGATGGGTTTGGTGGTAAAAAACGGATCGAACACCCGGCCCATCAGATGTTGCGGTATGCCGCAACCGTTGTCGCTGACACTCAGCTCTACGTAGTCGCCCGGGGTCAAGGTGCCGTAGGCGGCGGTAAAGACACTGTCGAGGTGGCGATTGGTGGTCTCCACGGTTAGCGTGCCACCCGTGGGCATGGCGTCGCGCGCGTTGATCACCAGGTTGAGCAAGGCGCTTTCGAGCTGGTTCGGGTCGGCTTCGGCGGTCCACAGGGCATCGCTCAGACGCATGTCCAGGCTGATGCTTTCGTTGATGCTGCGTTGCAGCAACTCGCCCATGGCTGCCACCAGTTGATTGATCTGCACGGGCTTGGAGTCAAGCGACTGTCGGCGCGAAAACGCCAGCAACCGGTGTGTGAGGCTGGCCGCGCGATTGGCGGAGGTCACACCCAGGTCGATCAGGCTGTCCAGGTCATCCAGCTTGCCTCGGGATACCCGCCTGCGCAGCAGTTCCAGGCTGCCGATAATGCCCGTGAGCATATTGTTGAAGTCATGGGCAATGCCGCCGGTCAACTGTCCGACGGCTTCCATTTTCTGCGACTGGCGCAAAGCCTCTTCGTTGTGGCGCAGTTGAGCCGTGCGTTCTTCCACTTGCTGCTCAAGCGTTTCCAGGGTGCGCTGCAGCCGCAGTTCACTCTCGCTCAAGTCAATCAACCGGTCCCGTGCTTCGTATTGGCGGCGCCGGCCGCGCAGCGCGGCGCTCACCAGGCTGATCAGGGTAATGGGGTGGAAAGGCCGCTCCAGAAACGTCACGTTGCCCAGTAAGCCACTGAGCCGGGTGGAGCCGTTCTGCTCTTTGCCGCCATGATGGGTCATCAGTACGATCGGCAGGTCGGACCACGCCGGCTGCTGGTGCAATTGCTCGAGCAGTGGTTCAAGGTCTACGCCACGCAGCGCCTCGGCGGCAATGATGAGCAGGCCGGCGCCTTGCGCCAGTTCTTCGCACACTTGCCCCAGGTTGCTGGCGACGATCCCGCTGTAGCCGGCTTCGTTAAGCATCATCAGCGCCAATGAACCATCGCGGCCCATGGGCGCCAGCACGATGGCGCGCTCGGAGATGGGGGAGAGGGCCGGCACTAGCCCTCATCCTTGAGCAGAGGGGAGCCGGCGCCCATATAGGTTGGAATGCCGCGCAGCACACCCTGGAAGTTATCCAGGGGAACACCCACGGTCATGCCACGGCTGCCGATGCGATATTCGCGGATAGTCGACTCATGGGAGCCAGTCCTTTTCTTGATGATCGAAATGGCCCGGCGAACTTTGCCCAGAGCCTCGAAGTAACGCAGCAGGATCACGGTGTCAGCCAGGTAGGTGATGTCGACCGGGGTCTGCATGTCGCCCACCAGGCCGTGCTGGGCCACCGTCATGAAGGTCGCAGCACCGCGGCGGTTGAGGTACAGCAACAGCTCATGCATATGCAGGATCAACGCGTTTTCTTCAGGCATTGCGGCCTGGTAGCCGTTGATACTGTCGATGACCACCGTCTTGATGCCGCGCTCATCCACGCAGCGACGAACCCGGTGCGAAAATTCGCCGGGGGAGAGTTCAGCGGCGTCTACCTGTTCGATCAGCAGGTTGCCGGTGTCCCGTAGCGCGGCGAGATCAATGCCCATGTTTTTCATGCGCTCGAACAGCAGGCCCAGTTCTTCATCGAAGATAAACAGCGCAGCCTTTTCGCCTCGCGCCACGGCGGCGGCGGCGAAGATCATCGAGATCAGCGACTTGCCGGTGCCCGCCGGGCCGAGAATCAGGCTGCTGGAGCCGGTCTCGATACCACCGCCGAGCAAAGAGTCCAACTCCTCAATGCCACTGCTCAACGTTTGACGGTTATAACCACCGCGATGCTCGGCCGCTACCAGGCGCGGGAACACGTGAATGCCGTCGCCCATGATGGTGAAATCATGAAAGCCGCCACGGTATTTCTGGCCACGGTATTTCACTACGCGGATACGCCGACGCTCGGCACCGTAGGTGGGGGTCAGTTCTTCCAGGCGAATCACGCCGTGGGCCACGCTGTGCACGGTTTTATCCAGTGACTCGGTGGTCAGGTCGTCCAGCAGCAGTACGGTGGCGTCATAGCGTACGAAGTAGTGCTTGATCGCCAGGATCTGCCGGCGATAGCGCAAGGAGCTTTGCGCCAGAAGGCGGATCTCAGACAGGCTGTCGACCACCACGCGGGTCGGCTTGACCCGTTCTACCACTTCAAAGATCTGGCGGGTGGCTTCACCCAGTTCCAGGTCGGAGGAATACAGCAGACTTTGCTGGTGATCGGCGTTGAGCAGGCTTTCCGGAGGGGTCAGCTCGAAGATATGAATATGCTCATCCAAGTCCCAGCCGTGGGATTTGGCACCCTGGCGCAGTTCGTGCTCGGTTTCGGACAGGGTGATATATAAGCAACGTTCGCCGTTCTGCGCACCGGCCCGCAGAAAATGCAAGGCCACGGTGGTTTTACCGGTGCCGGGTTCGCCTTCGAGCAAAAACACGTGGCTTCGCGATAGCCCCCCGGCAAGAATGTCATCAAGACCTTCGACGCCGGTGGCCGCCTTTTCACTCAACAGCTGTTTGGATGTACTCAAGAAGTGCCCTCAGGTCACGTACAAGTAGAGGGGCACGCCGACTGGGACGCGCCATATTCACTTGACCGTAGTGGCCACTAGCGGTTCAACGTTTTGGATGAATTGTACGAAGAGAGGTCGCTTTACACGTTTTTGCGGTGCTGAGCTGATCGCCTATCAGAGGCCCTGTTGTAGCGCCGGATCATCCGGGTTCTGTTGCTCCAGTTGGGCGAGCAGCACCTGAACGTTCTGCAACTGCCCGGTCTCTTTCCAGTAATTGACCAGCAACACGCGGGCTTTGCGATTGGCGGGATGCCGCTGGACGATTTCTTCCAGCTGGCGCTGGGCCGCCTCTACTTCGTCCTGGGCGTGCAGGGTGGTGGCCAGGTCATAGCGATAATCCGGGTTGTCTGGCGCAAGCTCCACCGCCTTGGACAGGCCGAGCAGGGCGTAGGGGCGCTCGCCATGGTGCAACAGCCACATGCCCAAGGCATGTTGCAGGTAGGCCGACTCCGGATGCGCCGCCAGTTGCCGGGCCAGCAGTTGGCGCGACTCGTCGGTCTTGCCTTGCTTGTCCAGCAGTTCGATTTGCGATACCACCGCTTGCAGGTTGTCCGGCTGCAAGCGCATTGCCTGCTCCAGGGCGTTTTGCGCCTCCGGCAGCAGGGCGCTGTGGATGTACAGGCGCGCCAATTGAATCCAGCCTTCAGCCGTTTCGGGCTGGGCCTTCAGCGTTGTCACGAATTCGTCGAGCACCTGCTGCAGTGGGCCAAAGTACAAACCCAGGGTATCGGGCGACAGGCCGAGCAAGGCGTTGGCGGCGGCAAAGCGCACCGATTGTTCCGGATCGTCCAGCACCGGGCCGAGCAGTAAGGTGCGTTGGCCAGTGGGCACCAGGCCGACGATGCTGTGAATCGCGGCTTCGCGCACCAGCGCCGACTCATTGGCGAGGTCTTTATCGGCCAGCTTCAGCGCCTGGGGGCTGGGGTAATTGGGCAGCTCAGCATGCAAGGCGGCGCGGCGCTCGGGCGACAGGTCCGGCCGGCCCAACTGTTGGTACAACACACGTGCGGCGCCGGGCTCGCCGTTATGCGCCTGCTTCAAGGCCTTGGAATAGCCATGGGCGATGGCCGGTGGGACGGCCACGGCCGGGGTACGGGAGAAAAACCAGGTGATCAGTACGATCAACAACAGGGCGCACAGGCCGATGATGGAGTAACGGCGTGACTTTGACATGCAGGCGTCCGAAAGCTTGGGCAGCAAAGTTCCAAGCTTCGGTCAGTGCGAGGCGAGTGTCAAACCCGCGTCAGGTCAGCACGTAGTCCGCTGGCTCCAACGCTGGCGGCAGGTTGACTTCACCCAAGGCGGCGAGGATCTCGCGCTCCAATGTCCGCAGGATGGCATCACACGGCAAGTCGTTTTCGTCGAAGCCGAAAGGGTCTTCCAATTCATCGCCAATCGCATCCAGGCCGAAGAAGGTGTAGCTGACAATCGCGGTGAACACTGGCGTCAACCAGCCAAGTGGCTCGGCCATGGCGAATGGCAGCAAGATGCAAAACAGGTAAATGGTGCGGTGCAACAGCAGGGTGTAGGGAAAGGGCAGTGGCGTGGTCTTGATGCGCTCGCATGCCGCCTGCACCTGGCTCAGGCTGACTAGCCGGCCTTCCAGTTGGGCGTAGCGCCATTCGCTGATCATGCCCTGTTGTGCCAGGACCGAAAAGCGCGCACCGACCGTTTGCAGCACGCTGTCCGGCAGGTTGGGGTGGCCCGCTGGCACGCTGATCCAAGGGTTTATCGCCGGGGCTTGATCTTCATGGCGCAAATGCGCGACCAAGCCATGGGCAAAACCGCACAGGCCGCGCAGCAGGCCAGCACGCTCGGCGGTGTCCCCCAGCACCTGGGTCTCGCGAATCAGCGAGCGCACGTCAATGACCATTTGCCCCAGTTGCTTGCGGCCCTCCCACCAACGGTCGTAGCAGGCGTTGTTGCGAAAACTCATGAAGATCGACAGTGACAGACCCAACAAGGTGAAGGGCGTAGCGTTGACCTTGGAAAAATAGGCGGGGTGCAGGGTTTCCACCAGCACGATGACCGAGGCCAACAGCGTGACCAGCAGGCTGCGCCAGGCAATGCGCTTGGCAATGGAGCCTTTGAGGGAGAACAGGATACCCAGGACGTTGGGTTTAGGGCGAACGATCATGGAGGGCTTCTGTGGCGGAGCAGGCTGTCAGATTAGAAGCTGCTATGCATCGCGTCCAATCACTTGGATCGACCGTCTGATCAGTCGACTCAATGACTGACGTGGGAGCCGGCAGAACATAATCCTGTGGGAGCTGGCTTGCCTGCGAAAGCGGCGGTGCAGTGACAGTCGGGGTGACTGACCCACCGCCTTCGCGGGCAAGCCCGCTCCCACAGAAAAGCGAAAAAGCCCCCGCGTTTCGCTACGGACTGGCCAAACCAGTCAGCCAAGTTGAAGGCTTTGACCATTGCCGCTGCGCCGCTCTGGAGCGACTATTTCAGCGGTTTATCGAGTTGTAAACGTCCTGAAAATAAAAACACAGAAGGATAGGAAGCGATGCGTGAGTATTTGGCTGCCACCACCGAGTTTGATTACCAGCATACCGTCGACGCCGCACTGGCCGGCAATCTGCAGGCGCTCAATGCCTGTGTTGAATGCTGTGACCGTCACGCGCTGCCGGGGCGCATCGCGTTGTTCTGGGAGGGCAAGGACGGGCGCAGCGCCACCTCTACCTTTACCGAACTGCAGGAGCAGGCTGCACGTTTCGCCAACTTCCTGCTGGCCCAGGGCGTCAAGCGCGGTGACAAGGTGGCGGGCCTGTTGCCTCGCACTGCCGAATTGTTGGTGGTCGTGCTGGCGACGTGGCGCATCGGCGCGGTCTATCAGCCGCTGTTTACCGCGTTCGGACCCAAGGCAATTGAACATCGCTTGAACAGCTCGGGCGCAGCGCTGGTGGTCACCGATGCAGTGAACCGTCCCAAGCTGGCGGAAGTCGCCGACTGCCCGACCATCGTCACGGTTGCCGGGGCCAAGGGCGAAGGTATCGTGCGGGGCGACTACAGCTTCTGGGCCGAACTGCCCAGCTACTCTTCTCACTGCGAGCCGGTGCTGCTGGGCGCAGAGGAGCCGTTCCTGCTGATGTTCACCTCCGGCACCACCGGCCCGTCCAAGGCGCTGTCGGTACCGCTCAAGGCCATCGTCGCGTTCCAGGGCTACATGCGCGACGCCGTGGACTTGCGCCCCGAGGACGCATTCTGGAACGTTGCCGACCCTGGCTGGGCCTATGGCATCTATTTCGGCGTGACCGGGCCGTTGTCCATGGGGCACCCGATCACCTTCTACGATGGCCCGTTCACCCTGGAAAGCACCTGCCGGGTCATCAATAAATACGCGATCACCAACCTGACCGGTTCGCCCACGGCGTATCGGCTGTTGATTGCCGGTGGCGAACAGTTCGCCCGTTCGATCAAGGGCAAGCTGCGCATCGTCAGCAGCGCCGGCGAGCCATTGAACCCGGAGGTGATCCGCTGGTTCGCCGACAACCTTGGCGTGACCATCCACGACCATTACGGCCAGACCGAGCTGGGCATGGTGCTGTGCAATCACCATGGTTTGGCGCATCCGGTGCATGTCGGCTCGGCGGGTTTTGCCTCGCCAGGGCATCGCATCGTGGTGCTGGATGACAACCATCAGGAGCTGCCAGCCGGCCAACCCGGCATCCTTGCCATCGACCGCGAGCAATCGCCTATGTGCTGGTTTGCCGGGTACGACGGCGTGAAAACCAAGGCGTTCGTCGGCAAGTATTACCTCAGCGGCGACACCGTGGAGCTGAACCCGGACGGCAGCATCAGCTTTGTCGGGCGCAGCGACGACGTGATCACTACATCCGGCTACCGCGTGGGCCCTTTCGATGTGGAAAGCGCGTTGGTGGAACACCCTGCGGTGGTCGAGGCTGCCGTGGTCGGCAAGCCTTGCCCGGAGCGCACTGAGCTGGTCAAAGCCTTTGTGGTGATCAGTGAGCAATACCGTGCCACCCCGGAGCTGGCTGAAGAGTTGCGCCTGCATGTGCGTCAGCGCCTGGCCGCCCATGCGTACCCGCGGGAAATCGAATTTGTCAGCGACTTGCCCAAGACCCCGAGCGGCAAGCTGCAACGCTTTATTTTGCGCAATCAGGAAATAGCCAAGGCCCAGACGGCCGTGGCTTGATCCCTTTAAAAGGAAACAACGATGCAGATTGAAAACAAGGTATTCCTGGTCAGCGGCGGCGCGTCGGGTCTCGGCGCGGCCACGGCTGAAATGCTGGTCGCCGCAGGTGCCAAGGTGATGCTGGTGGACTTGAACGCTGACGCTGTGGCCGCCAAGGCCGAGCAACTGGGCGACAACGCCCGCAGTGCCGTAGCAGACATCAGCCAGGAAGCCGCTGCAGAAGCGGCGGTGAAGGCAGCGGTCGAGGCCTTTGGTGGCTTGCATGGCCTGGTCAACTGCGCGGGCGTGGTGCGTGGCGAGAAGATCCTCGGCAAGAATGGCCCGCACGGCCTGGCAAGCTTCGCCCAGGTGATCAACGTCAACCTGGTTGGCAGCTTCAACCTGCTGCGCCTGGCCGCTGCGGCTATCGCTGAAACCGAGGCGAATGCCGACGGCGAGCGCGGCGTTATCATCAATACCGCCTCGGTGGCGGCATTCGATGGGCAGATCGGCCAGGCTGCGTACGCAGCGTCCAAGGGCGCGATCGCCAGCCTCACCTTGCCTGCCGCACGGGAACTGGCGCGCTTTGGTATCCGCGTGATGACCATTGCACCGGGCATTTTCGAAACCCCGATGATGGCCGGCATGACCCCGGAGGTGCGCGACTCCCTGGCTGCTGGCGTGCCGTTTCCGCCACGCTTGGGCAAACCTGCTGAATATGCCGCGCTGGTACGCCACATCATTGAAAACAGCATGCTCAATGGCGAGGTGATCCGTCTCGACGGTGCCTTGCGCATGGCCGCCAAATAAGGAGCAATGGCTATGAACGACCCTATTGTTATTGTCAGCGCCGTGCGCACGCCCATGGGCGGTTTCCAGGGCGACCTCAAAAGCCTGACCGCACCGCAACTGGGCGCAGCCGCCATTCGTGCGGCGGTCGAGCGTGCCGGTATCGCCACCGATGCTGTTGACGAAGTGCTGTTTGGCTGTGTGCTGCCCGCCGGGCTTGGACAGGCGCCTGCCCGCCAGGCTGCCCTGGGCGCCGGGTTGGACAAGGGCACGCGCTGCACCACCCTCAACAAAATGTGCGGTTCCGGTATGGAAGCGACGATTCTGGCCCACGACTCGCTGCGCGCTGGCAGCGTGGATGTGGTGATCGCAGGCGGCATGGAAAGCATGTCCAACGCCCCGTACCTGTTGGATCGGGCGCGCAGCGGCTACCGCATGGGCCACGGCAAGGTGCTCGACCATATGTTCCTCGACGGCCTCGAAGATGCCTACGACAAGGGGCGCCTGATGGGCACCTTTGCCGAGGACTGCGCCGAGCACAATGGTTTTACCCGGGAAGCCCAGGACGCGTTTGCCATCGCTTCCCTGACCCGCGCACAAGAGGCCATTACCCACGGCAGCTTTGCCAGTGAAATTGTCCCGGTGCAGGTCACCGTGGGCAAAGAACAAAAAACCATTCTGCACGATGAGCAACCGCCGAAAGCCAGGCTGGACAAGATTGCCAGCCTGAAACCGGCGTTCCGTGACGGCGGTACAGTGACAGCAGCCAACTCCAGCTCGATCTCCGATGGCGCCGCGGCGTTGTTGCTGATGCGTGAGTCCGAGGCGCTCAAGCGCGGCCTCAAGCCGTTGGCAGTGATCCACGGGCACGCCGCGTTTGCTGATGAGCCTGGGCTGTTTCCGGTGGCGCCCGTGGGGGCGATTCGCAAACTGATGAGCAAGACCGGCTGGAGCCTGGACGAGGTGGACCTGTTCGAGATCAACGAGGCCTTCGCCGTGGTCAGCCTGGTGACCATGAGCAAGTTGGAGATTCCCCACAGCAAGGTCAACGTGCACGGCGGCGCCTGCGCATTGGGCCACCCCATTGGTGCCTCCGGCGCACGCATCCTGGTGACATTGCTCGCGGCCCTGCGCCAGAAGGGGCTCAAGCGTGGCGTCGCCGCTATCTGCATTGGCGGCGGTGAAGCCACGGCCATGGCCGTTGAATGCCTGTATTGAGGATGACCTATGTTGCCCAATGACGAACAACTGCAGATCAGCGACGCCGCCCGGCAATTTGCCCAGGAGCGCTTGAAACCCTTCGCCGCCGAGTGGGACCGCGAGCATCGCTTTCCCAAGGAGGCCGTCGCGCAAATGGCCGAACTGGGCTTTTTCGGCATGCTGGTCCCGGAACAGTGGGGCGGTTGCGACACCGGCTACCTGGCCTACGCCATGGCCCTGGAAGAAATCGCAGCAGGCGACGGTGCCTGCTCCACGATCATGAGCGTGCACAACTCGGTGGGTTGCGTACCGATCCTCAAGTTTGGCAATGACCAGCAGAAAGAGCAGTTCCTCACGCCCCTGGCCAGTGGCGCCATGCTCGGTGCTTTCGCGCTGACCGAACCCCAGGCCGGCTCCGATGCCAGCAGCCTGAAAACCCGTGCGCGCCTGGAAGGCGACCACTATGTACTCAACGGCTGCAAACAGTTCATCACCTCCGGGCAAAACGCCGGGATCGTGATTGTGTTTGCGGTCACCGACCCCGCCGCAGGCAAGCGTGGGATCAGCGCGTTTATCGTGCCCACCGATTCGCCCGGTTATACCGTGGCACGGGTGGAAGACAAGCTGGGGCAGCATGCCTCGGACACTTGCCAGATCCTGTTTGAAGACGTGAAAGTGCCGGTGGCCAACCGCCTGGGCGAGGAGGGCGAGGGCTACAAAATCGCCTTGGCCAACCTGGAAGGTGGCCGCGTGGGCATCGCCTCCCAGTCGGTGGGCATGGCCCGTGCCGCCTTTGAAGCGGCCCGCGACTATGCCCGTGAGCGTGAAAGCTTTGGCAAGCCGTTGGTCGAACACCAGGCCGTGGCCTTTCGCCTGGCCGACATGGCCACCCAGATCGCCGTCGCCCGGCAGATGGTGCATTACGCCGCCGCCCTGCGTGACAGTGGCAAGCCGGCGCTGGTGGAAGCGTCCATGGCCAAGCTGTTTGCGTCCGAAATGGCCGAGAAAGTCTGTTCGGCCGCCTTGCAAACCTTGGGCGGTTACGGTTACCTGAACGACTTCCCCCTGGAGCGGATCTACCGCGATGTGCGGGTCTGCCAGATTTACGAAGGCACCAGCGATATTCAACGCATGGTCATCTCACGCAATCTTTAAGGAGCCGATACATGAGTTACGAAACCATCCTGCTTGACGTCCAGGGCCGTGTGGGGCTGATCACGCTTAACCGCCCCAACGCCCTGAACGCCTTGAATGCACAACTGGTCAGTGAGCTGAACCAGGCGCTGGACAGCCTGGAAGCCAACCCTGAAATTGGCTGCATCGTGCTGACTGGCTCGAAAAAAGCCTTCGCGGCCGGTGCCGACATCAAGGAAATGGCCGAGCTGACCTACCCGCAGATCTATATGGACGACTTGTTCAGCGACAGCGATCGCGTGGCCAATCGCCGCAAGCCGATCATCGCCGCCGTGAATGGCTTCGCCCTGGGCGGTGGCTGCGAACTGGCCCTGATGTGTGACTTTATCCTTGCCGGCGACACCGCCAAATTCGGCCAGCCGGAAATCAACCTCGGCGTGCTGCCGGGCATGGGCGGCACCCAGCGCCTGACCCGCGCAGTGGGCAAGGCCAAGGCCATGGAAATGTGCCTGACCGGGCGTTTTATCGACGCGGTAGAGGCCGAGCGCTGCGGGATCGTGGCGCGCATCGTGCCCGCCGATGAATTGCTGGAAGAAGCGCTGAAAGTGGCCACCCTGATCGCTGGTAAATCCGTACCGATCAGCATGATGGTCAAGGAAAGCGTGAACCGTGCGTTTGAAGTCAGCCTGTCCGAAGGCGTGCGCTTTGAGCGCCGGGTGTTCCATGCGGCGTTCGCGACCCAGGATCAGAAGGAAGGTATGGCCGCATTCGTGGCCAAGCGGGCGCCGGAATTCAAGGATAAATAACCCTGCCAAACCCCGCATAGCAAAGGTGGGAGCTGGCTTGCCTGCGATGGCATCGCCTCGGTTAGCTGATGGACCGAGGTGTCTGCATCGCAGGCAAGCCAGCTCCCACGGGGCTTTGGGTCATGCCTATCAGAGCTGGTAGTTTTTCAACTCCCTGGCAATCACCATCCGCTGAATCTCGCTGGTTCCTTCATAAATCTGCGTGATCCGTGCATCCCGGTAGTAACGCTCCACCGGGTAATCCTCCAGATACCCATACCCACCATGGATCTGCATCGCCTTGGAGCAGACCCGCTCGGCCATTTCCGAGGCGAACAGCTTGGCCTGGGAGGCTTCGGACAAGCACGGTTTGCCGGCAGTGCGCAGGCGTGCGGCGTGGAGGATCAGCAGGCGCGCAGCGTTGAGCTGGGTTTGCATGTCGGCCAGCAGGTTGGCCACGCTCTGGTGTTCGATGATTGCCTTGTCGAACTGCACCCGATCACGGGCGTAGGCCAGCGCGGCTTCAAACGCGGCGCGGGCGATGCCCAGGGCCTGGGCGGCGATACCAATACGGCCGCCTTCCAGGTTGGAGAGGGCGATGGCCAGCCCCTTGCCGCGCTCACCCAACAGATTGGCTTCGGGAACCTTGCATTGGTTGAGGGTGACGGCGCAGGTGTCTGACGCACGAATGCCCATCTTGTGCTCGGTGCGGTCGACCACGAAACCTGGGGTGTCGGTGGGCACCAGGAACGCCGAAATGCCTTTCTTGCCCAGTTCCGGGTCGGTCACGGCGAACACGATGGCCAATTTGGCCCGCTTGCCGTTGCTGACGAACTGCTTGGCGCCATTGATGACCCATTGGCCATCACGCAGTTCGGCACGGGTGCGCAGGTTATGGGCTTCGGAACCGGCCTGGGGTTCGGTCAGGCAGAAGCAACCGATGGCCTGGCCACTGGCGAGTTCGGCCAGCCAGGTGTGTTTCTGTTCGGTGGTGCCGTAGTTGAGGATCGGCCCGCAACCCACTGAATTATGGATGCTCATCAAGGCGCCAGTGGCGCCGTCACCGGCGGATATTTCCTCCACGGCCAGGGCGTAGGCGACGTAATCGACATAGGTGCCACCCCATTCTTCCGGGACCACCATGCCCAGCAGGCCCAGCTCGCCCATCTTCGCCACCAGGGCGTCGTCGATCCAGCCGGCTTTTTCCCAGGCTTGGGCGTAGGGGGCGATTTCGCCACGGGCAAAATCGCGCGCCATGTCGCGGATCATCACTTGTTCTTCAGTGTATTCAAGATCTTGCATGGCTTATTTCTCAATCTGCGCGAAGTCGCGGAAGAAGCTCTCCACATGGCTGGCATCCAGCGCATGGAGGGTGGGCGGGTTCCACTTCGGCGTCTTGTCCTTGTCGATGATCAGGGCGCGAACCCCTTCGATCAGGTCGCCGCGCTCGAACCATTGGCGATCCAGATGCAGTTCGAGGGCAAAGCACTGTTCCAGTGGCAAGTGGCGGCCACGGCGCAGCATCTCCAGGGTCACGGCCATGGCCAGGGGCGAGCGCGTCTGCATGAGGTTGGCGGTGGTCAGTGCCCAGTCGTGACTATCGGCCACGGTTACTTGCTGCAGTTGCTCGACGATGCTGGGCACGTCCGGCAACCCGAAAAAGTGGTCAATGGCCGGGCGCAAGGCCGCCAGCGGGGCGTCGGGCAATTGCTGCACGGCCAGCCTGGCAAGTGCGCCTTGCAAGTCCTTGAGGGGAGACTCGCTCCATTGCAGACGGTCGAGCTTCTGATCCAGTTCAACCAGCTTGGCGCTGTCGATATACCAGTCCGCCAGCCCGCAATACAAGGCATCCGCCGCGCGGATTTGCACGCCGGTCACCCCAAGGTAGGTGCCCAGTTCGCCAGGAATACGCGAGAGGAAATAACTGCCGCCCACATCCGGGAAGTACCCGATGGCCACTTCCGGCATTGCCAGGCGGCTGCGTTCGGTGACCACCCGCAGGTCCGCGCCTTGCACCAGGCCCATGCCACCGCCGAGTACGAAGCCGTCCATCAACGCCAGTACGGGTTTACGGTAATGGTGGATGGCAAGGTCAAGGGCATATTCCTCGACGAAGAAATCCTGGTGCAGGGTGTCGCCTTGCTTGAAGCTGTCGTACAGCGAACGTATGTCGCCACCGGCGCAAAAGGCCTTCTCACCGGCGCCGCGCAGTAACACGGCGTAGACCTCGGGGTCGTCGGCCCAGGCCTGCAAATGCGCGGTTAACTGACGGACCATGTCCAGGGTGATGGCGTTAAGGCCTGCGGGGCGGTTGAGGGTGAGGTGGCCGATATGGTTACGCACCTGTGCCAGAACTGCATCCTGCTGGATCTCGGCGTGGCTTGCTTGGGATGAAACCTGAGCAGTCATCTCTAACTCCCTGCTTTTATTGTTCTTTATCAAGACGTTCGCGGGCGAACTCTCTCGTGATCGTACCAGTGCAAATTTGCCTCGTACAACTTGGAATCATGCAGGTCGTTGTTGCATTTATGCAGTGTCGCTCAAACCACCCGGCTGGCCAGAACCTCACCGATACTGCGACGCCGGGCATGGCTCTCGGCGGCGTGGATCAGTTGTTCAAGCTCTGTCGGTTCGACATCGTAGAACTGCTCCATCTCGGCCAACGCGAGCTTGAGGTCGGCTGCCGTGATGCTCGGCTCGCTCACGGCGGTGGCAGAGCCCAGGATAACCGGGGCAGGCTCGGCAAGGCCCTTGGGATAACGCGTGCGCGTGGCATTGTTATAGGCCAGCGCGCAGGCGAGCAGGGCGCTGGCGCCGAGCATCACCGGCGCAAGCTCGTACCAGCCGAGGCCGACCGATGCCGGATCGGCCAGCACCAGGGTCATGGCCAGGCCGCCGGCCGGTGGGTGCAGGCAGCGCAGCCAGCAGATGAGGACCACGGTCATGCCCGCCGCCAGGCAGGCGCTGCCCAGGGTCCGCCCCAAGACTCTGGCGACCAGCAACGCGACGACGCCTGCACACAGGTAACTGCCCATGATTGACCAGGGTTGGGCCAGCGCCCCCGACGACACGGCAAACAGCAGTACGGCCGATGCGCCAAGAGGGCCGAGCAGGTGCAGGGCCACTTCCATGCCGAACACCTGGGCACAGGCCCAGACACTGAGCATCGTGCCCAGGGCCATGCCGATGGCTGCACGGCTCCATTCGGCGGGACGGGTGTTGATTGCAGCGGGTAACCAGCGAGCGAGCATTGAAAGACGGTCCATAAACAGCGGGCGAAAAAAAAGGCCTGCCTGGTTTCCCGGAACAGCCCTTTGAAGGTTCCAACATTGGGGGAAGGAACCTGCGCAGTGTGCCGCGCTTGATCTGGTGGCGCCACTGCATATTAATGAACATTGAATGCAATATAAATGCAGTTAACCGGCTTCGCCATAGGTTATCTCCCCGGTGGACGCGGATGCAGCGGGGTTGATCTTGCCCAGCACGCGACTATGGGTTTCTTCGTTGAACAGGCGCGCTTGCAAGTCTTCGCGCAGCCTGGGGTCGTCGGCCAACGGCCCCTTTAACGCCACCAGTGCGTCACGCAATGCCATCAAACGATCCAGCCTGGGTAAGGGTACGGTTAACAGGTCTTCTCGCACGGCATTGTCCTCTCAATGAAGTAAGCCATCGCGCGCGGGCAGCCTACAACGTCCTTGTTGTGAAGTGCCCTGACCCAAGCGTTTCAGGGCAGTCCTGACGATCGGGTGGTAGATAGTAAGTGCACGTGGCAGCGAGTCTACAGTTGGGCTCCGAGCACCGGAAGGGAAAGTGCACCAGCCATTACGCAAACAAATGTAGGTGTTTTCTTGGTACCTATGATGAAAGTCGCCCACTCGTGGAGGGAGTGGGCGTTCTTCTGACAATGCAGCCGGAAAAGCACTCAAGGCGTCGAGGTTTTTGCCAAATGCAGCAACACATAGGGGGTTTTGTCGAACGCTGCGGTAAGCGTTGGCGTGATTGAACGCAGGCGCGGATCGTCCAGCGCCTGGAAATCAGCCTGGCTCATGACCAACCATGCCGGCGCCTGGACCGGTTTCAATTCGGCGGGCAATTGGGTAAACAGCGGAACCTTGTCGCAATCGAAGTTGACCATGAACTTGATGGCTTTCGCGTCTTTGCCGAGTGCGTGCAACACCAGCGGCGCCGGTTGTTGCTGAACTTGCGCCTTGACGGCGAGGCTGAAGGTGCGGGTGTCGTACACCTGACGTTCCAGGGGTTCAACCACCATGATGTAGGTGGCCCAGAGGGCGAGCACGGCGCCCAAGGCGGGCCCGTAGGTGCGCAGCCGCGAGCGGAGCAATGCCATCAGGGCCAGCATCTGTAGCGTGCCAAGCACGACGAAGATCAGCTCAAGGTCGGCCAGCGGTTCCGGATAGCGCCGCCGCGCCACCATCAAGCCAATGGCCAACAGCGTTGGCAACAGCGTCCAGATGCCCAGCATCAAGGCGCGTAGCCACGCAAACTGTCGCCCTTGCGTGACCGCGAAGGGATACGCGGCAATGATCGCGGCCATCGGCAACATCGGCAGGATATAGCGCGCTTTCTTGGCTTGGGGCACCGACAGCCCCAGCATCACCAACACACCGGCTGCCGCGCAGTAGAGCACCAGCTTCAATGCCGGGTCCGGCGCACGTCGACCGCCCATCAGCACCGCCAGCAGCACCAACAACGCGATTGGATAGGCCAGGGCGTAGTTGCCCAGGGAGCTGGTGAAGTAATACAGCACGCCGCCGGAGCCTTCGCTGCCATCCATGCGCCCCAGGAACTGCATGCGAATCACGTCATGCATAAAATCTTCGCCGCCGCTGAGCTTGGCCAGCAGCAGCAACAGGCCGACGCAGGCTGCCAGCAGCGCCAGTGCCAGCAGGCCGAAGCTGAACAGCTGGCGCCACTGGCGGTTGATCAGGTAGTAGCTGCACAACACGCCCGTAGGGATCACCAGGCCGATCGGGCCACGGATGGCAAACCCCAGCAGCAACAGCAAAAACACCCAATGCAGGCGCTTGGCTGCGGCAAAATGATCATGGGCGTAGCCCAGGTAGAACACCGCCAACGCCACGGCGGCGAGCATCTGGTCGAGGGAGACTGCACGGGTTTCGCTGATGAACGTACTGCTGAGCAGCAGCATCGCAATACTCAGCAGGCCCCAACGTGGCGAGTAGGGCGCCGTGAGGCGATAGACCAGCACCACAATCAGCGCCGAAGCGACCGCCGTGGGCAGCCACGCCGTCAGGCTGGTGACCTGGCCCAGGGGCAACGACAGCAGCCACGTCAGCAGGGTCGAGGTCGCCAGGTAATCGGCATACGGCTGACCATAGGTGGTGGGAAAGAAACTCGGGCCATGGCGCAGCATTTCCTGGGCAAATAGCACAAAGCGCGAATCGAAGCCGATGATCGCCTGGTGCCAGTTGCCGACGATAAACAGCACCAGCGCCAAGAGCCCAAGCCCCAGGGACTGGCGGCGTATCGTTGCACGCTGCCCGGACGGTAAGGCGATGTTCACTTAGCAAGCGTCCTTGACCTGTTCCACCCAGTTTTGCTGGGGGATCGGTAACTCGCAGGAGTCGCCGCGGCCGATGGGGAAGTACTTGAAGCCTTTGCGCGTCAGGCGCTCGCCGTCGTACAGGTTACGGCCGTCGAAGATCACCGGGGTTTTCAGGCGCTGGTGAATCAGGTCAAAGTCCGGCGCCTTGAATTGCTGCCATTCAGTGCACACGATCAACGCATCGGCGCCGCCCAAGGTGGATTCCGGGGTGCCCATCAGCATCAGGCGCGGGTCATCGCCGTAGATGCGTTGGGTTTCCTGCATGGCTTCAGGGTCGAAGGCGCGCACATTGGCGCCGGCAGCCCACAGGGCTTCCATCAGCACGCGGCTGGGGGCGTCACGCATGTCATCGGTGTTGGGCTTGAAGGCCAGGCCCCACAGGGCAAACGTCTTGCCCTTGAGGTTGCCCTGGAAGAACGCGTTGATGCGCTCGAACAGCTTGCTCTTCTGGCGCTGGTTGATGGCTTCCACGGCTTCGAGCAGGTCGCTGGAGCAGTTGGCCTGCTTGGCGCTGTGGATCAGGGCGCGCATGTCTTTGGGGAAGCACGAGCCGCCATAACCGCAGCCAGGGTAGATAAAGTGGTAGCCGATGCGTGAGTCGGCACCGATGCCCAGGCGCACCGACTCGATGTCGGCACCCAGGTGTTCAGCCAACTCGGCGATCTGGTTGATGAAGCTGATCTTGGTGGCCAGCATGCAGTTGGCGGCGTACTTGGTCAGTTCTGCGCTGCGCAGGTCCATGAAGATGATGCGGTCGTGGTTGCGGTTGAACGGTGCGTACAGGTCGCGCATCACGTCGCGCACCTCTTCACGCTCGCAGCCGATGATGATCCGGTCCGGGCGGCGGCAGTCGGCAACGGCGGAGCCTTCCTTGAGGAATTCCGGGTTGGAGACGATATCGAACTGCAGCTCACGGCCGGCGGCGCGCAGGTTATTGAGGATGTGGTCGCGCAATGTGTCGCCAGTGCCGACCGGTACTGTGGATTTTTCCACCAGGATCACCGGCGCCACGCGATGGCGGGCTACCGCATCACCCACCGACAGCACGTATTTCAGGTCGGCCGAGCCGTCTTCATCCGACGGCGTGCCCACGGCAATAAACAACACTTCACCGTGCTCGACGGCGAGTTTTTCGTCGTGGGTAAAGCGCAGGCGCCCGCTTTCCAGGTTGTCCTTGACCATGGCTGCCAGGCCCGGCTCGAAGATGGTCACGTGACCTTTCTGCAGCGATTCGACCTTGTGCTTGTCAACGTCCATGCAAATAACATCGTGACCGACTTCGGCTAATACAGTGGCCTGGACCAGACCAACGTAACCACTACCAAATACACTGATTTTCATGGGGTATTCCTGGGACTTGAGGTGCTAGCACGACGAGAGTTGATAACCAGTACGCCGAGGATGACCAAGGCCACCCCCAGGGTTTTTGAAAGCGAAAAATCTTCGTTGAACACCGGCAGGCTGGCGGCCAGCAAATACACTAGTGCGTAACTGATGCTGAGCAGCGAATAGGCGCGGCCCAGGGGTAAGTGCTTCAGTGCGCCGAGCCAGCACAGCATCGACAGCGCATAGGCGATGATCGCCAGGATCACCACGCCCAGGGCGCCCAGGTCGATGCTGTTATCCGTGAAGGCAGCCAGCCATTGGGTGGGCAGCGGCAGGCGCGTCATGCTCCAGCGCATGCCCAATTGGGCGCCACTCACCAGGCCGACACTGCCCAAAGCCAGGGCGAAACCCCGCACGCGACTCATACCTGGCGCCCCAGCAAGACCACGCCGGCAATCACCAGCCCCACGCCCAGCCAGTGACGGCCATCAATGGGTTCGTGAAACACAAAGCGCGCCATCAGCGTGACCAGCACAAAATTCAGGCTGAGCATGGGGTAGGCAATGCCGACTTCCAGGCGCTGCAACACCAGCAGCCACACCAGCAAGCCCAGGCCCAGGCACACCAGCGCCGACCACAACCACGGCGAGCGCAGTTTCGGTGCCCAGCCGTCCGGCAGGCCGCGCCAGCTTTCCACGGCGAATTTTTGCGAGACTTGGCCCATGCAGGTCAGCAGGCAGGCCGTGAGCAGTAGCAGCAGGGTGATCATGGCGCGACCTGCGGGAAAATCAGGATCACGATCTTGCCTTGCGCATAACGCTTGCCGTCAGTGGGCAGCAGTGCGAGTTCTTCTTTTTCGCCGGTGCTATTGACGCGCATCACCACGCCCACCGCGCCGGTACGACGGGTTTCGGCCATCCATGCCTGGATGCGGTTACGGTCGACCAGACGCAGGGCCGTATCCTCGTAAGCCAAGCCGTACTTGACCTCACCCGAGGTGTTGTACAGCGTGATATCCGGGCGTTTGAGGCGCCAGGACAGCGCCGAGGCGGCGCCCAGGTCGTTGCTCAGCAGGGCAACGCTGGGTTGCAATTCGTCGATGTGATCAATGATGAACTGGTCCGGGGTCTTGTTGTAAACCACCGAATGGGGCAACGCCGCAGGCACCAGCAGCACCAGCAATCCACTGCCGATCAGCGGCGCGGCCCACAATGCCAAAGGGCGCGCCGCTTGCAGCAGATTGACCACGATCCAACCGAACAAAAAGATGAACACCAGCACCAGGCTGAGGGTTTCCTCACCCGGTTCGTAGACCGGCTTCTTCAACTGGAACCAGCTGAGGGCCAGTAAGACCAGCACGCCGATCACCAGGTTCAACCAGCCATTGATGCGCAGCACGCGGCCGTGGCCTTGAGCCAGTTTGTCGCTCAGGGCCGAGCCCATCAGCAAGGCCAGGGGGAGCATGCACGGCATGATGTAGGAGGGCAGCTTGCCTTTGGCCAGGCTGAAAAAGGCCAGGGGCATCAACAGCCACAGCAGCAGGAACGCGGTTTTCGGCACGCGCCGTTGCAGCCAGGCCTGCTTGAACGCGGACGGCAACAGCGCAACCCACGGCAGCGCGAACGCGACCAGCAGCGGCAAGTAATACCAGAAAGGTTCGGCGTGCTGGGCGTCTTCACCGGCAAAGCGTTGGATGTGCTCGTGCCAGAAAAAGAAATGCCAGTAGTCCGGCTCTTGCAGGTGCACGGCCAGGGCCCACGGCACGCTGACAGCAATCGCCACCACCACGGCAACAGGGCCAAATTTGCACAACTCGCCAAAACGTTTTTGCCAGACGGCGTAGGGCAGGGCGACCAGCACCGGCAGCAACCAGGCCAGGAAGCCCTTGGTCATGAAGCCCATGCCGCACGCCAGGCCCAGCAAGGCCCATGACCACAAGCGCGCACGCCGCGTGGTGCTGTCGAAACAGAACCACAAGGCCACGCCTGTCAGGTTGACCCAGAAGGTGAACTGCGGGTCCAGGTTGGCATAGCCGCCCAGCGCGGCCACGCTGACGAAGCTCATGTAGAGCAGCGTGCTGACCAGGCTTTTTTGCGGGTCGTTCCACAACCGGCGAGAGACCAGATACACCAGCAGAATGCTCAAACCGGTGCTCAATGCCGAGGCAAACCGCACGCCGAACAGGTTCTGCCCGAAGATCGCCTGGTCCAGCGCGATCATCCAATAGCCTGCGGCGGGCTTTTCGAAGTAGCGAATGCCCATGAAGTGCGGCGCGGCCCACTTGCCGGTCAGCAGCATTTCCTGGCTGATTTGCGCATAGCGGGTTTCATCTGGAATCCACAGGCCATGGGTGGCCAATGGCAGCAGGTAGAACACGGCAAACGCCAGCAGGAGCAAGGGCAAAGCCCAGCGGCGGATCATGCCTGCTGTACTCCCAGCCAACCCTCGCGGCCGCTCAATGCGCCGCGCACCAACTGTTGCTGGGGCAGGGTGGTCACATCCGTGGGCAACAGCTCGCCCAAGGGTTTGAACTCGATGCCGCGCTGCCCGGCCTGGGCGAGCAACTGGCGAAATTCATTGGCCATCAGAATCCCTTCTACTTCCGCGTGGATCGTGTAGACGTTCAGCTTCGACGCGCTGAAGCGCTCGAGAATGAAGCGGTTGAAATCGTTGGCAGCCACCACCGGCCCGACGACTTCGTCGAAGGTCGGCAGGTCTACCGGAATTTGTGGGGTGCCCGCGCTGCCATCGGCCAGAGTTGGTCGAAACAGGCTGGTGCCCCGGCAATCGCTGTTGTAGCGAAAGTTGAAGCCTTGCTTGGCTTGCACCACACGCTCATCGGCACGCCAGCCGGCGGCCGCTGAACAGTCGATGCGCTCGCCGAGGATGTCGCTCAAGGTGTCTACGCCGCGTCGAATCTGCTCGACCAGTTGTGCCTCGCTCCAACGCCCGGTGTTGGCCTGCCAGCCATGGTGGTCCCAGGCGTGCAGGCCGACTTCATGCCCGGCCGCCTTGGCCTGGCGCATCAAATGCCCCAGGTCTCGGCCAATCGGCTTGCCTGGCCAGGCAGTGCCGGCCAACAAGATGTCCCAGCCATACAGGCCGGCTGCGTTGGAGCGCAGCATCTTCCACAGGAACTGCGGGCGGATCAGGCGCCACAAGTGACGCCCCATGTTGTCCGGCCCGACACTGAAGAAGAACGTCGCTTTGACCCCGGCTTCGGCCAGGGAGTCGAGCAACCGTGGCACACCTTCACGGGTGCCGCGGTAGGTGTCGACGTCGATGCGAAGACCTGCCTGCATTACTTTTTATCCGCAATTTCAAGCATGGCTTCACGCAAGAAGAAATCGAGCGTGTTGCCGATGGTTTCGCTCATCTGCACGCTCGGCTCCCAGTTCAGCAGGCGCTTGGCGTTTTCGATGCTCGGCTTGCGGTGCGCCACGTCCTGGTAGCCTGTGCCGTAGAACGCCTTGCTCTCGACGTCGCGGAAACCGGCGAACGGCGGGAAGTTGTGGCGCAGTGGGTGAGCCTCGAACTGACGCAGCAGTTCTTCGCCCAACTGGCGAATGCTGGCTTCGTTTTCGGGGTTGCCGATGTTGATGATCTGGCCGTCGCAGACGCCATTGTCGTTATCAATGATGCGCGCCAGGGCTTCGATGCCGTCGGCAATGTCGGTGAAGCAACGCTTCTGCTCACCGCCGTCGAACAGACGGATCGGCGTGCCTTCCACCAGGTTCAGGATCAGCTGGGTAATGGCGCGGGAGCTGCCGATACGCGCCGAGTCCAGGCGGTCCAGGCGCGGGCCCATCCAGTTGAATGGCCGGAACAGGGTGAACTTCAGGCCCTTGTCGCCGTAGGCCCAGATCACGCGGTCCAGCAGTTGCTTGGAGACGGAGTAGATCCAGCGTTGCTTGTTGACCGGGCCCACTACCAGGTTGGAGGTGTCTTCGTCGAAATACTGGTCTTGGCACATGCCATAGACTTCGGAGGTCGACGGGAAAATCACGCGCTTGTTGTACTTGACGCAGTAGCGCACCAGCTTGAGGTTTTCTTCGAAGTCCAGTTCGAATACGCGCAGCGGGTTACGGGTGTATTCGATCGGCGTGGCGATGGCCACCAGCGGCAGCACCACGTCGCATTTCTTGATGTGGTACTCGATCCACTCGGTGTGGATGCTGATGTCGCCTTCCACGTAATGGAAGTTCGGGTGGCTGCGCAGGCGCTCGATGGCGTCGGAGCCGATGTCCAGGCCATAGACTTCGTAGCGGTCGTCACGCAGCAGGCGCTCGGACAAGTGGTTACCGATAAAACCGTTCACGCCCAGGATCAGCACACGGGTACGGCGCGGCTTGCGACCCGACTCGGCGCCGCGTAGCACGGAGCCATCCACCAGGCCCAGTTCATCGGCCAGGGACGGGCCGGCCAGGTACAGGCCGTTTTCGTTGCGCTGGCCGAACTTGACCACCAGGGAATCTTCACCGCAGGCAATGCGCAGCGGGTTGACGCTGATTACACGGCCAGGCGCCAGACCTTCGTTGCCCTTGACCACGTCGGCTTGCCACACGATCAGCTTGTGCTCGCCCACGGCGCAGAAGGCGCCCGGGTACGGCTGGGTCACTGCGCGTACCAGGTTGAACAGTTGCTCGGCAGGTTTTTTCCAGTCCAGCTTGCCATCGGCGGCGGTGCGACGACCGAAGTAGGTGGCTTTGCTCTCGTCCTGGGCGGTTTCGCTCAGCTTGCCCTGGGCCAGCTGTGGCAGGGCATCACGCAGCAGCGCCGTGGCCGCCTCACGCAGCTTGGCGTGCAGGCTCAGGCCGGTATCGCTGCGCTCGATGGTGACTTTCTGCTGGGCCAGGATGGCGCCGGCATCGGCACGCTTGACCATGCGGTGCAGGGTGACGCCGGTTTCGGTTTCGCCGTTGACCAGCACCCAGTTGGCCGGCGCGCGGCCACGGTATTTAGGCAGCAACGAGCCGTGCAGGTTGAACGCGCCTTTGCGGGCGGTGGCCAACAGCGGCTCGCTCAGCAGGTTGCGGTAGTAGAACGAGAAGATGTACTCCGGGTTCAACTTGGCGATGCGTTCGACCCACAGCGGGTGGTTGGCGTCTTCCGGTGCATGCACCGGGATGCCATTGCGGGCGCAGAGTTGGGCGACGGAACCGTAGAAGTTGTTTTCCTTGGGGTCATCGGCATGGGTGAACACGGCGGCAATGTCGTAACCGGCGCTGAGCAGCGCTTCAATGCCTGCGCAGCCAATATCGTGGTAGGCGAATACAACAGCTTTTGAACTCATGACTGGACCTGATCCGAAGAAGTAGAAGTATGGGACGACACCAGGCCGTCGACCACGACGACTGGAGCCGGTGCTGCCGGTTGGTTGCGCAGCACTTTTTCAATAAAGAAGCGTGGGCGGGCGCGGACATCGCTGTACATGCGGCCCAGGTATTCGCCCAAAAGGCCCATGCCGATGAACTGGCCACCGGTGAACACAAACAACACCGCAAACAACACGAACAGGCCATCACCGGCCCAGTCGGCGCCGAAGGCCAGGCGCATGACGATCAGGGCAAAGGCAAACAGCACGCCCAGCGCCGCCAGGCTGAAACCAACGATGGACAGCAGGCGCAAGGGCGTGGTGGTCATGCAGGTCAGCAGGTCGAACATCAGGCTGATCAGGCGCATGGCGCTGTATTTGGATTCGCCGTGCTCACGTTCGGCGTGGTGCACCAGGATTTCCGTGGTGTGGCGGGCGAAGCCGTTGGCCAGGATAGGAATGAACGTGCTGCGCTCACGGCAGGCGAGCATGGCGTCGACAATGGTGCGGCGGTAGGCGCGCAACATGCAGCCGTAGTCGGTCATGGCCACGCCGGTAGAGCGCTGCACGGCAAGGTTGATCAAGCGCGACGGCCAGCGGCGGAAGGCCGAGTCCTGGCGGTTGTTACGCACGGTGGCGACCACGTCGTAGCCCAGGGCAGCTTGCTCGACCAGGCGCGGGATCTCTTCCGGCGGGTTCTGCAGGTCGGCGTCAAGGGTGATCACCACTTCGCCACGGCACTGTTCAAAGCCGGCCATGATCGCCGCGTGCTGGCCGTAGTTGCGGTTAAGGATCACCGCTACCACATTGCTGCCGTCTTCCGCGGCGGCGTCTTCGAGCAGTTGGGCCGAGTTGTCGCGGCTACCGTCATCCACCAGGATGATTTCGTATTCGTAGGCCAGCTGCTTGCAGGCTGCCGTGGTGCGACGCAGCAACTCAGGCAGGCTTTCTTGTTCGTTGTAGACCGGGATAACGATCGACACGCAATGAATAGGGTAGGGTTTCAAAGATTCATGACCTCGGGCTAAAGCGACTTCAAGCGTGAAAACGGCAGCGTTCATTGGGCAAAACTACAGCCCGCAGATTACAAAACGGGGCTAAAGATGATGCGTTTTCAATAGGTTAGTCGATAATCCACGGATTGCTCTTAAGTGTTGCCCATAAGGTTAAGCGCAAAAATGTGCAACGAATATGAAAGGCGGATGAAAAACTCGTTTATTTGACAGGCAGACAGCTAGGGTTCAGCTAAGTACTCAAGGCGTTACATGTAGGTCTCACAGGGCGACATCGGAGCTTCGTACAAGACGCTTGGTTCAATCTGAGCGAGGCGATCAGCCCAATGCTCGCCCTTCAACAATCTTCTCTGCATTAGCGCTCAAGTGCCGGTAAAGTAAGCCCTCTCTTGCCAGGGTACTCGGATGAATAGCGTGCAGCTTTTACGCGGCCAGTTGCGGCCAGCGCTGATGGGATTGTTGATGACGGTGGCCTGTGTCACCAGCGTGCGGGCTGATCAGGGCGTCGCGCTGACCCCACTGGACCAGGTGCCGGACGGGGTGGAAGTGCGCGGCAAGCAGGTCGCCGCCTATACCTGGGATGACCGCCAAGGCAAAAACCTGCTGGTACTCGCCGAGCAAGTCGGTGAGCGCGATGACGATGGTACCCAATCGGCCTTTGTCTACGCGGCGCAATATGTGCTGAGTGGCGAGCGCCCCAAGCGCGTGTGGATGCTGTACGACGATGTGCAGCACTGCGAATTCGACGCAGGGCTGCGCTTTGACCGGGCTGCCACCAAGGTCACCGACCTGCTGGGCGACGGCAATACCCAGGCCACGGTCGGTTATTCGCGGGCCTGCACCAGTGATGTCAGCCCCAACGAATTCAAGTTGATCATGCATGCCGGCAAGTCCGAGAAGTATCGTCTGCGTGGCCTTGACCGCGTGGGCGCCAGTTGGTGGGACGAGGACGCTGGTGCCTTGCGCGGCATGCCCCTGCCCACCGACTGCAGCGTCGCGGCGCAGCAAGCGCTGGTCAGCCAATACAAGGAGCAGGGCACCGAACTGCCCCTGCCGGGTTGCTATGGTGACGAGAAGGACTTTGCCAAGGCGCCGGACCATTACCTCGCCTTTATGCGCCAGCAGTGGTTCGCGCTGATGCAGCAACAGGACGCTGACTGGAGCCAATCCCAGGCCCAACCCCAGGCAGCCAGCGAAGACGACGAATCGGCCCCGTGATTTTGTGCCAGGGCCGGTCCTGGGTTAGACTCGGCCTTCGCCAATCCACTAAATACATCGACTAATCAAATAGTTGGTCGGTGTATTTAATCCAAAGGCTGATCTACCTTGACCGAGTCCATTTGCAACCCACTGACCCTATATCTCACACGCCTGGCGCCTTCCAGCCAACTGACCATGCGCTACGTGCTGCAGGATGCCGCCGACCGCTTGGGTTTCGAAGACCTCAACCTCGAAGAGATTGACTGGCACCTGCTGCAGCCTGAACACGTCATCGCACTGGTGGCTGCCTTGCGCGAGGACGGCTTAGCGCCGAACACTTCGTCGCTGTATGTGAATGCGGTGCGCGGGGTCATGAATGAAGCGTGGCGCATGAGCTTGATCAGCCAGGACCACCTGTTGAAGATGCGCTCGGTCAAGGCCACACCCGGTACGCGCCTGAGCCAGGGCCGCAATCTGCGCCGCACCTTGATCCGCGAGATGCTCGACGTCTGCGCCGCCGACCCTCGGCCTCAGGGCCTGCGGGATGCCGCAGTGATCGGCCTGTTATATGGCTCGGGCATGCGCAAGTCGGAGTCGGTGAACCTGGACCTGGCACAGGTCAACTTTGACGAGCGCAGCTTGCGCGTGATCGGCAAGGGCAACAAAGAGCTGGTCAAGTACGCGCCGGACTGGGCGTTTGCCAAGCTGCAGGCCTGGCTGGCGTTTCGTCGCGAGCACCTCAAGGAAGGCGAGCAAGACGATAGCTTCCTGTTCAACCGCATCCGGCGAGGCAGCCATATCACCCGAGAGCGGATCACCAAGCATGCGATTTACTACATCGCACGCCAGCGCGGTGATCAGGTGGGGGTCAAGATCATGCCCCATGATTTCCGTCGTTCATTCATCACCCGGGTGATCGAGGAGCATGATTTGTCGATTGCGCAGAAACTGGCGCATCACACCAATATCCAGACCACCGCCAGCTATGACGTGCGTGACGACAATGAGCGGCGGCGGGCGGTGGATCGATTTGATTTGTAGGCTTGTGGATACACCACGATTCAAATGTGGGAGCTGGGTTGCCTGCGAAGAGGGCCTCACAGGCAACCAGAATGTTGAATCTGCCTGTTCCTGTGCTCAAGAGGAAGGCGGGACGCTTGAGGTCAAGTGAGCCGGTAAGCGCCGCAACGTCCACAAGGTGGTCAGCATCGCGGCAAGCGCACACAGCGCAATACCGATCAACATCGGCGCCGGTGTATGGTCGGCAAAGATACCCACCAAGGTCATCGCCACAGCCGCTGTGACCATCTGGATCGCACCCAGCAGTGCAGACGCAGAACCTGCCACCGCACCATGATCCTCCAGCGACAGCACCCCGGCCGCCGGCAATAGCAGGCCAAGAAAGCCAAAACCGATAAACAGCAGGCCCATCATCAAGGTCAGGCTGTCACCCCACAGCGTAGTGCCCGCCAGCAAGCTCATGACCGCCGCCACGCCTACCACCGACCAGCGAATCAACGGCGCCAGCCCAAAGCGGGCGCTGAGGCGGGCGGTCAGTTGGCTCATGGCGAAAAACGAGGCCGCGTTGAGCGCAAAGCACAGGCTGAACTGGGTCGGTGTCAGGCCAAAAAATTCGATGTACACGAAGGGCGCGCTGCCGATGAACACGAAAAAGGTGGCCAGGCCAAACCCGCACACCACCGACAAACCCGTAAAGACCGGGTCGCGGAGGAGGGCGCCATAACTGCCGAACGCCTGGCCCAGTGTCTTGCCCAGGCGGCGCTCGGCCGGGTGGGTTTCTGGCAGTTGTACGGCGGTCATCACCAGACACAGCACGGCCACCACCGCCAACACGGCAAACACTTCGCGCCAGCTCCAGATCGAAATCACCAGGCTACCGGCCAGCGGCGCGAGGATCGGCGAAACACTCATCACCAGCATCAACAAAGCCATCAGACGCGCCGCTTCATGGCCGGTATACAGGTCACGGACAATCGCCCGTGGAATCACCATGCCCGCACAAGCACCGAACGCCTGCACCGCACGAAAACCAATCAACACTTCGATGGTCGGTGCCAGCGCGCAGCCGACGCTGCCAATGGCAAAGATCACCAAACCCGCATAAATCGGTGGTTTACGCCCGAACACGTCGCTGAGGGGGCCGTAGAACAACTGGCACACGCCGATAATCATGAAGAACACCGTCAAACTCATCTGCACGGCGGCCGGCGAGGCCTGGAGGCTGGCGCCCAGGGTCGGCAGCGCCGGCAGGTAGATGTCGATGGCAAACGGGCCGACGGCGGTGATCAAGCCCAGCAAAAGGGCGAGGCGGGCGATACGTTGAGGCATTTGGCAGATCCAGGTAGAGCAACGGACGGTCAGCTTAAGGGAACCGCGCAGATCCGCAAACTTAGGCTTCACTAACAAGCAACAGCTGCCGATACAACTAGCAACGACACTGAAACGGTTGGGCTCCCAACCGGCGGTCCTGGCACAGGGATATCACTATGACGATCAAATTACGCTTGGTGCTGTTGATTGCGACCGGGTTGCTCACCGCCTTGATCATGAGCCTGGCTGGCTACCTGGGCAATACACGGATGGCCGATGCGGTACAGGACAACGACGTCAGCATGACGGTACTGCGCAACCACATGGAAGCCGACATGATGCACGACGCCCTGCGTGCGGATGTACTGTCAGCCATGTTGGTCGGGCTGGGCAAAAGCACCAGTACGGCGGCCGAGGTCAACAGCTCGATCAAGGAGCATGCCGAGCACTTTCGCGAGGTGCTGGCGGACAATCTCAAGCTGCCGTTGGACGCCTCGATCAAGGCCAGCCTGGAAAAAATCAAACCCAGCCTGGACACCTACATCAGTGCCGGCGAGCGCATCGTCGCGCTGGCCCTGGAGAATCCAGAGGCCGCACGAGGGGAACTGCAGACCTTCAATGCCGCGTTCAGCCAGTTGGAAGAACAAATGGCGGCGTTGAGCGAACTGATCGAAAACAATACCCAACTCACCAGCACCGGTACCCGGCAAACCATCAGTAACGCTAACTGGACCTTGATTATCGTATTGGGTGCCAGCCTGCTATTGCTGCTTGCTCAAGGGCGTTGGGTGACCCTGAGCATCATGGGGCCGTTGCGCACCGCCAGCCGTATTGCCCAAAGCATTGCCCATGGCAACCTGAGCGAGCCGATTGTCGAACCCAAGAACCAGGACGAAGCCAGTGCACTGATTCGCAGCCTGGCGACGATGCAGCGGGATTTGCGCGGCATGATCGAAGTGGTTCGCAGCAACGCCCATGGCGTGAATGGCATGAGCGAGCGCCTCAGCCAGGGTTGCCATGAAGTGGCAGGCAGCAGCCAGCAACAAAGCGTCGCCGCCAGCACCATGGCCGCCGCCGCGAGCGAAATGACCGCCAGCATCGAAGAAATCACCCGCCACGCCCAACGTGCCCTGGACATGGCCAGCCAGGCTGAAACCCTGGCCAAGGACGGCGGCCGGGTCATCCACCAGGTGGTCAGCGACATGGATGGCATCGCCCGATCTGCCCAACAGTCAGCCCAAGTGATCCGCACGCTGGACAAGGAGTCCGAGGCGATCTACAGCATTATCCAGGTGATCAAGGGGATTGCCGACCAGACCAACCTGCTGGCCCTGAACGCCGCCATCGAAGCCGCCCGCGCCGGTGAACAAGGGCGCGGCTTTGCGGTCGTGGCCGACGAAGTGCGCAGCCTGGCCGGACGCACCAGCGCCTCCACCCAGGAAATAGCCAGCATGGTCGGGAGTATCCAGCAGAACACCCGTGAAGCGGTGATCAGCATGGAGGAGGGCGTTGCCCAAGTGGACAAGGGCATGGCGGTGACTGCCGAAGTGGAACGTGCCATTCGCGAGATCCTCCAAGCCACGCTGAGCACCACTGAATTGGTCAACGATATTTCCCGCACTATTAGTGAGCAGAGCCTGGCCAGTAATGAGATTGCTCATCAGGTGGAGAGGATTGCGGGGATGTCGGAAAGTAACAGTCGGGTGATTGGCGAGACGGCGTCGACGACGGATGAATTGTCGAGTTTGGCGGGGAAGCTTTCGCAGTCGGTGGATCGGTTTAGGCTTTGATGGATGACGACCCATATATAACTAAACTAAATAACTATTTAGTTTAGTTATAATGCATATGAATATGTACGGAGGCGGAGGGACCAGAATTCATGGCCCTCCATCTAATTTATGCGTGTATCACCAGGTTCGTCGGGTAACACGGCCCTGAGTCTGGTCGAATTCGCCTTGGCTCACCGTAATCGGTGCACCAATGCTCAAATCATCCGAATCTCGCTGCCAAAGCCTGAAAATCGGTTTGCCGGCCAGCTCCAAAACTACTAGGTCATCTTGGGTAGGTGGACTGACAATACTGTATTCCTCAGTGATTCCTGGGTATCCAAAGCTAACTGAAGCTGTGCCTTGATCAAAATCAGCGATTCGTTTTGGCTCAACATGAGCATCGACTTCAAGTGTGAAAATGTCCATTTCCATTGAGTCTGATTTGTTCTTGCGCGTGAAGGACAACTTGAATTTCATCCATGACCTCAATTATCGGTAGCTGTGGTTTGAGCGTGTAGATTCTCATGACGTGCTCGGATAAGCCAACCGTGACGGAGTTGTCGTCAGGTGTCGCGAGCCTGTTTGACTCACGCTTTACTGATATCCAGGTACGGGGTGCTGCCAAGTGATCGAAGCCTGTGCCAGGCTCGAAATCTCATCACCAGAGCCCCCCAGTCCCGTACATGATGGTACGCATAATGTATATTATGTTAAACGAGCTGCTATGTCAGATATGTTCATAAGCCACGTAAGTCACTGATTCGACGAATTCGTTTTTACGCCTACTCTCTCAACGGGCCATGTCCATAGTGTTCATGACGATTCCTTGAATGAGGTGGCTGGCGATGAAACTGATTCAGTGCCGTTTCTCTTCAGGTCAACGACTACCGCTGCTTGTACAAGCTGGTGATGCGACGCCGTTGCCCATACTCATTCCGTTCATCTACGTCCAACTCAAACTCAGGCACCGCGCTTACAACACGGCTGCGGCGCACCTGCGCGCCATCCAGGCTTTCTACGCCTATGCCAAAAGCCGAGATCTGGATATCGATGAGGCCATTTTGGCCTGCCACTTTGAGGCGAGTCTGGCTTTGCTGGACGGTTACGCTATTTGGCTCCAAAGTGGCCGTCATGCCGATAATCTGATCGCCCGAATCGGCAAACCTGGCACTGTACTTTTTCAGCAGATCAGTTCACGAGCACGTGACCAGTACCTGCGCCTGCTGAAGAAATACCTGTCTTGGTGCGTCACCCGTTACATCCCGCGCGCCCGTCAGAATCCAGCCACACAGGCAGACATCAACGTGGTATTTGCCGATGTTGCTGACGTCATTGAGCGGCGCTTTGAGAGCCATATCATCAATGCTCGTCCCGACCGCACTCGTTACCGCAGCCTGACAGATACGCAATTACAGATCGTTCGCACACTGATTCGCCCTGGCGCTGCGGAGAATCCGTTCCCGGAACGTTTGCAACTGCGTAACTGGCTAATGATTGAATTGCTCTTGGAGACCGGCATCCGTCGCGGAGAGCTTCTGAAGCTCTACACCACAGATATCAATAAAGGTTCTCAGCACGCCTATGTCAGCATCAATGATCGCGAACTTGATCCCCCGACCCGCGCGTTGAAGAGCCTGCGCTCAAAACACATGGGCGGACCGTAGGCATCTCCGCACAGTTGTATGAGGTCTACGAGCGCTTTATCCAGAGCGACAGGCGCCCTCTGCGTGATGGTAAACCGATGAAATTGCTGTATCGCTATTTGTTCATCTCGGATCGTGGCCGCCCGCTGTCGATCCGCGCGTTGTCTAAAGTTCTTGATCAGCTGTTTCTGACCATTGAGCTGGCTCATCCAGGATTGTTACCTACACTTTCTGCGCATGACTTTCGCCATACCTTTGCAGACCACTTTTTGGCTTACCTAGTCGAAAAGCGTGGGCATGACCTCGAACGGGCCACGGACGAACTCCGGCGAGTCTGCGGTTGGTCTGAGACCTCGACTATGCCACGTCGTTACGCAGGTCGTTATCTAGCCGAGTCGGCCAACCTCCACAATGCCCAGCGCACCTCGGCAGCCTGGAGCCGACTTGACAGTTAAGGAGATTCGCCGTGACCAAATCAGCCGCTCAAGAACACGCGTCACCGCCCTCCTCTTTACCAGCTTACGTGTTCAGGGGGCCCGCTTACGTTACGATTCGGACTCGCACTAATGACCAGCCAAAGTATGTCGATACTCGATTGAACGTCTGGACGTGGTACGACGGCGGAACGGCAATGAATATTGACTGGTCTGGTCTAAAGTTGAGCTCGGAGTTTGTCGAAATAGCAAAGGCATTTATGGCCCATATGTTAGAGAAATACTCCCCTTCAACTGCATATAGGGCCGCCAGAATGCTCCATCGGGTTTCGGAAACTGATATTTCCTTGAAATTCCCTTGGGCAGCCGACGAAATTATTAGTGCATTCAACAGTTGGAACAGCTCGAGAGAATACGTAGTCGTCTTTCGCACGCTTTATCGCTGGGTAATGGATAGAGGAATTGCCGGATTTAGTAACGATATTTATCTAAAGATCAAGGACTTCAAAACCGAACGCTCATCTCCCTACTCTCGAATTTTTCTCTCTCAGTCAGGCTTGGAACTCGATGAGGAAATTCTATTGCTTAAACGCATTGAACGACAATCTTTGACTGACTCTTGGGAGGATGTCCAGTTTAATATCGTACTTCACATAGGTTTAGAACTCGCACCTCGATCGATTCAATTTCATTCGCTAAACATTGCTGATTTTGAGTTTATTGAAAGCGCTGATCACGAGAAGTACTACACCCTATGGCTACCCATGGCCAAAAAAGTTGGCCAACGCAAACCTGAGCGGCGCCCCCGTAAAATAACCTCGCGCCTGGGGGTGAAAATCTCACGCCACATTTTAGAAATTCAACACCGTTTTGGTAGTGACTGTGAACCATTATTTGTCAATCCTTGTGGAAGGCGTCTCTCGGTTAGCGAAATCGGTTCAGGTCTCAAACACGAGCTGGGTGAAGCTGGAGTCTTGAGTCGTCATGCAGCTTGCATTCAAATGGCTCGGACAATTTGAAGTCGATCGTCCAGTCTGAAGGGTCAGCACCAACTCGGGGCTTGAACACCGATTTTCCATACCACTCACTGAGCTCTTCCACAGCAAACTCAAGCTCATCGAACAGGCATTCTTCAGGCATTCCCATGCCGATAAATGCAATCCGGGCGGAAATCAATGACGTTGAGGCTCCTCCACTGAGGGAGAGGTTCATCTTCTCGTAGGAGCATTCCTCAAGCGTCATATACCCGCCCTCGATCTTGCCGATCAGCCGACCTATGAACATCTCGTCCAATGAGACGAATGCGTTTTCGTCTGCGGTGAGATGTAGCTCAATCCGTCCTCCGTCAAGAATTTTCAATGTTCCGGGATAGCGCTTCTCAGGATTAGCAGGCGAGAAGAAAAATCCATTTTTAACGATAGGTTCAAGGACTCGCATATTGCTCTCCTAGCAGATCAATCAACTTCAAAGTCAGACTTCTGACTGGGCTTTGGGTAAGCCTGTCCTGCCCATCTCCGGCAGCGCGGCTACCCCCCACGCCCCTGCCGAGCTCATTAGACCATGGCCACGCATCAAGGCACTGGCTCATTAACGGGGCAATAGCCGATACTAGTGACCACTCTTCAGACAGCTCAAAAGGACTTGGTGAACTATGTCATTGGATGTGGCCTACAGCATTGAGGCTAACGATTTCGTCGACCCTGATCGCGCCTATGATTTGTTCTGGTCAGGAGTAATTACTGACAAGCGCGCATTCGTGTGTCCAGCTGCTGACTGCTCCGCCCAGGTGACCTGCGCGAATCTGGACAAAGACGTCCAGAATATGAAAGTAGTCCCTCATTTCAAAGTCTATGGAACCCACAGTGAAGCTTGCGGAATCGCTAATGGCGACCCCGTCGACCTAGAGTTCCAGCCCGCTGAAATGGACGGGCAGGAACGCAGAACAGTCGACCAATCCATCGTGGACGTCTTCAAGCTCGAACGTCCTGCCTCTTACTACGACGAGCATTCGGTCGAGCCAGGCGCGGACGTTCATGTTGCGAAAAAGCGGGCAAAAAGCACCAGACCCTACAGCTCGAAGCTAGGGGAGTCAGGCATAGTCGGGCCCATCTACTCGGTTCGCTCTGTGGTTAGCAGATACATACGGTACCGTTCCGATGAGACCCTTGAGTTTCGGCGGCTGAACATCGCCGGGCAGGACGTGCCCTATGCCAGCATCTTCAAATGCGTCTGGGAGCAGGATCTAGACGACCTGCCTGATCATCCCATCATTTACTACGGCTGGGCATATGTCGACCGCACGAAAGCCAATAATGGCTATCGAATCAAATTCAAAAAAAATTTCAAGCGAGGAGACGACAGCCTTATAACCTCCTGCTTCGTCTCCGACGCGTTCATCGAAAATTACAAGCTTAAAAACCTAATGGCGGTGCGGCTTTCCCAGATCGTCGAGAAGGACAAGCCGACAGCGTTCGTTTTTCTCTACGGCCAGCCCGCAGTACGTACGTCGAAAGGACGTGACTACGCAAATTTCAATCTGAGAAATCTTGACATGATCGATGTCAACTACGACTGCCCCCTGCCGTCCAAATACGATAAGTAGGACAGTCTCATACCCTGACCACCGTTGGCTCTGCAAAGTTCTGCAGAGCCTTCCAAAGGCCTGTAAACCTACGACCCAGCCGCCATAAACCTATGGAGTCCATACCGGCAGCGTCGACGTGCCAACCTTGTCGATAACGATGGCCAGGCTTTGTCGGGCGCGAGTTACCGCGACGTAGAACGCCGCTGCAGCCGTGGCCTCCAAGTTTGTGCCCTTTTTGATGAAGCTTTCGATGTTGGCAGTGGGTGCGAGCAAGACTCGGTCGAACGTCGCCCCCTTTACTCCTTTGAAATTCTGAAAATCCAGATTGAGGTGTTTCGCCGAGCTCACCGAATGCCTTAGGCACTGCGGTCTATATCGGCCGACGTACTCATCGACATGCTGGGTGTGTAGAAGGAATACGCCATCATGCTCAGTTTCGTCGAGGTTCTCCGAGGTGGTGCCAGGAAAGCCCCAGGTCACGTCGAAAATGGTGTCGGAAAAAGCAGCGATCTCGCCTCTGCACCGATAGGTTATGGTCGCGTAGGTAATGGTGAGCAGCCCCTCCGCTTCTCTATCTCTGAACCATTCAAGAGATGCGGCGTATCCAAATTTCTTGTTCTTTTTGCCACGAGGATTTGTAGACAAAACTGCCTGCCGGACATCCCCCACCATCCGCACATCGATTTTAGAGCTGAGCAGCACCTCTAGGATTTCCCAGTCGAAGCTGGCGAGATCCTGGACTTCATCGATCAAAATTTCGTCGTAGATGCACTCTAGCCTGCGTAGGAGCGCTGGCGTCGCGTCCATGAGTTCAAAGGCAAGCTTGCCGAGTTCGCATGCGTACACCCGATTTCCTGAGTCCATGAACCTGCTTCTGCCCACAGCACGCTCGAATGGTCTGCCTTCGAAGTCAAAGCCCTTGACTCGATCCTTAGGGAATTTGAACCGTAGGAATGGCTGAGCAAAATGACGAAGCAGGAAGGTGTACCAACCCATGACCTCCAGCGTGCGGCTATCGCCCGCCTGGCTCGCTAAACGCGAGCGGATTTCCTGCTGGTTTGTTTGCGTGAAAGTGAGCACTGCGATCTTACGATCAGTTGCTTGCCGACAGTAATCCACCAAGCCCTGCGTCTTTCTGCCGCCCGCGACGGCCAGCGTCAGATGGTTAGGCATTCTGAATGAACCCCGCCGCCTCTCTCATGTAAGCCGGGGCTTTAAGGGCTTTGTCGGACTCCGCGATAAGCAGAGCACCTTCAGTCTTCTCCCGCGTCATCCACGTAACCAGTTCAGCTCTGTCAGTGATTCCAAGCACTTCTCTGAGTTGATCTTCGCCGTTCGCCGTAATCAGCTGCGGTTCGAGAGTATGACCATCGCTTACCTTGCCAATGAAAAGCTCGCGCTTCTTGCCATCCAGCCATTTCACGACCGCCACACGCAGTTCGGCTGGCTCGACGCCGTCGTTGTCCCTCATCACCGCGACCGGCTTATCGACGGCAGCGCACAGCTCAAGACATCTCGCCAGTGCAAGTCCGCGCATGCTGATGACATCGACGCCGGCTGCCATGGGCGTCAACCCATACAAGTCATAAAACACCCTTTCGAAAATGATTTCGTCGGACGGCCCCTCTACCAATACGACCTTCCTCGCAAGTACTAGACGGAGCGTGTCGTAACCAGGCAGACGCTGAAAGTACCTGACAGTGCTGGGGTCGAGCTCAGTGATTTTTGATACTAGGTTCCGGCTCAGTAGGTGCAGAGCATTCAAGCCCAGGCGATTAAGCACATACGTGCTGTGGGTGGATACAAACAGTTGCTGGTCGTCGGTGGCGAGTTTCTCCACTCGCTCAAGCAGCGTACTCAGGCTGGTGTGTGACAGATGATTCTCGGGTTCCTCAATCATGACGATCTTCACTTTGGCCGAGTGACGCTTCATCGCGAGCGATATCTTGATCGCTGCCTGCTGACCTTGGCCGGCCATCGAGAAGGGAACATTGTCTACATGAGGCGTAATAACGCTTTCCCAGGAAGTGCGGGATGTCTGATCCATAGCCAACGCAATGGGCTCAGCCTGCAAAGATGCGCCCAGTGCAGAGAAACGCTTATTGACGGTCGCCAGTGCCCCATCGGTCATCGACGCTTTGACCGTCCGAAAGCCCAACGAGATCTCAGCCTTCTCGTTGGTTTCTAAGTGATCACTCAAAATCTGACGAAGGTGGTAATCCACCCCCGCTGATGATTTGACTGTCCTGGAATCGATGGTTGCTACCGACAGCACCCGCGGACGCTTGGTCAGTTCCCGGTCAGCAAATGAGCGCCATTCGCAGGTGTAGTACTCAACGGGCAGCAAGGCGTTAGGTGCCTTGAGCCAGTCATCAAGCATGTCTTGGTACTCTTCGTTGGGGTAGATCCTCAAAAACACGCCCGGGCATGCATGGGTTGGGACGGCTGTGTTCACGGCACCACATAGCACCTGCAATTCATCATCATCGCGGAGGTACAGCTCTATCAGGATTTCGGGCAGTGCGGGCTTCCTGCCAGCGGCTCGCTGCGCTAGAAATTCTTGCACGAACTCGGTGTTAAACCAGTGCGGGTTCAATTCTTCAAGAACACTCCGGCCTCCGATCCGGCCGTTCAGGGCCAGGGAGACCGCTTCCATAAGGGTAGACTTACCGGCGTCATTACCCCCAACCAAAATATTCATTTTCGGGTTTGGGAGAAGGTTGAAATCTTTGTAGATGCGGTAACCACGGATGTGAATTCTGGTAATCATGGATCGTCATTCCTTTGGCGAAAACGGCGTCTACTCAGCGTAACTCGTTCGGGGCCTTAATCGCTGAGTAGAAACCAGGGCACTCGATTCGGGAAAAGCAGTGACGCGCAAATGGCGCCAATCCGCGTCGCAGGGTCTCGAAGCGACAGGTCATTATCCATCTGCGGTTTGCACACCTCCGCCCAACGTTGAGCAACATCTGCTACCGTCCAAACCTTGTGGCCGATCTGAAACACATGGTTTATGCCATTAGGAACGAAGGGCTGGCTGAACTCCAGGTAACTTTGCGGGATGAAAATGTTGAGGTGAGCGTGATCGAGACTCGCCAGGTTGTAATCCAACTCTTCCTCCAGCGAGTGTCGCCTGCTGATAAGCAGGACAAGGGCCAGCGTTTCAGAGGGTGAGTTGCTCAAGGGGCTCAAGGCAACTGAATCCTTGTCTGCGCGTGCCTTGATATACGCGTACACATCCTCCGCCGGCAGCAAGGGCCGGGCAAGCCGCCCCTCATGCTCAACAAGCGCATTGATTAACGTGCTGACGACCAATTCACCAAGGCCATTGAGGTCATCGGTTTTGATGGCTGTAAGGAAAACTGCCCAGTACGGTGCTTCGTCTTCGCTCATACCAGCACACGTGCTTGCGTAGTGCTCCAGCAGAAGGACGCTCAGGTGTTCCAGTGTTTCTCTGAGTGGAGCGTCACTAATCCCGAGCTCGCGGGCCAGGTGCAGCGCTGCGCCGGCCCAGCCCAAAATCCGTGATATGCGCTGCGGAAGGTAGAACAGGTCGGGAATGCCATGACGGCACAACGAGCCGGGATTCTCACGAAGTCCATTAACGATATCGCAAAGCAGGTGCTCAACCTCTCTTACTATCTCGTGGGAAAGCCCCCACATGCAGTCACGTGAGGTGCTGTCCTTTTGGGAGGACTGGAGAAGCAGCGCTACGCAGGTCGCGCTCAGCTCTATCCTTGAGAAACTATTGGCATGACGCCCTGTGCTCTTCTCCAGTGATTGCCAGATCCCGCCAATGAACGCCCCGACTGAGTTGGGTATGTCGATCAAGCGATCAACGAACTTGGTGAGGACAGGAAAAAGCTTGTCCGGAGTAAGCTCGTGCTCTGGCGCGAACATGAGCGTGTAGAGCTCGGCGGAATGACTGCTGATGGCTTGTCCAGCTGGAGATGTGGGTAAGATCCCAGTGAGCCCCAGCAACGAGGATGTTGGGTTGTCGGAAGCATGCGGGTTACCAAACAGCGGCATGTGACCGTATAGGTTGACGCCCCATACGGATGGCATTTGCCCCCCCTGGGTCTGCTCTGCCACATACTGCGCAGCGGGTCGGCCTATATCCACCAGATCGAGCATCCTGGCTCGCGAACCCGTATCGATTTTTCCATCCAGCACCTTGAGCAACGCGAGGGTTCCATAACCACCACCACTGGTCTCGCCGGCGTACTGATCTGCCGCAGACGACACAAAAAATGAGACGCCGAATGTCTTGGCCTTACCGATCACTTCAGGCTTCAGCAGGATGCCCAGATTAGAAACCATGCCGCCGGCGTTGCAGGCATCGATGATGACATTACAGTGCGCAGCTTTGAGCTCGTTGAAGTATTCGAACAAACGACTGAGGGCAAAGCCAGTGGTTGAAAGGCGATCAACTCGAGTGTCGCTCAGGCACAGGAAATAACTGTCATTGGCTTCTCCGCCATGGCCCGCAAAGAAGAGCGTAAAACTCTCGATTTCATCGTACCGGTCCTGGATATCAAGCAGCGTCGCGTCCAGTTGATGCCGGGCCGGAGAGCTAAGCAGGTAGGCATCCGCTGGCTGGATACTGCTCAATGGCCCCGTGGAAAGCGCTGCATGGATAGAGCGCGCGTCACGGTCGGCCCCAGACAGCTTATTGAGGGACTGATAATCGTCGCAACCAATGCACAACAAAACCTTGGCCATCACTGCTCCCTGCTACGAAACTTGGATTTGCGCGCGGCTTCCTCTGCCAACGCCTGGGCGATTTTAAGCTTTTTGACCTCTTCTACTCTCGCCAGCAGTGCGGGTTCTTGGAGCGAAGGGTCAGAGTGGAGGCGTTTCGCGAGGCTGGGGTGCATGCGAAACTCTGGAAGCGATACTTGACCATCCCGATCCACCAAATATTCGACTTGCTCGATGGCCTTAAGCATCTGCTCGCCCAAGCTCCCCGTGGAGCCATCAATGACGTTGCCGCTCTCTTCGCACGTATCGGAGATCATCTGGTAAAAGGCTTTGGCAAAGCTGTCCGCCATGCTGTTGGAAATCTCATCGACTGTGCGCTCAATGACGTCGAGCCGGCCTTCCATGATGTCCTCGAAGCACAACCTTGTTTCGTGCTCGATCCTCTGCATCTGGTCGACACGGTCAGGGGCGTAGCTGTGATGTGACTGCCACGATCCTCCGTGGCTGAAGCGCTGGACCTCATCGCTGCCACCCACTTGTCTGCGCGCTTGATCGAGCCTCTCCCCCGTCGCTTTCATGAACGCTTTCATGACGAGCTCCGCCTGCGCATCAAACGGGAAAGGATGGGCCTGATCCCTCATGTCTCACTCCTTATTGATCAAGCTCGGCCCGGACGGCCAGACCGCGTCGCTGCCAGAACCATGGGGCTGCTGCCTCATGACCTGCGTGATTAACAAACACGCCGGCGCCACAAGCTCCTGCAATTGCCTCGGCAAGGATGGCGATTGTATGGCATGTTAGCTGATTTCAAATGCGAGTCTATTGCACGTGATGTGAGTAAACGTGAATAGGCCACTTCCCTAGAGACCTCCGAGCCTCACAATTGAGGCTATTAGGAGGGGACATGAGCAACCAGCTCAGGGGGAAAACCACACTGCTCAATACTGAGCCTGCCAGGGACTACCCGATTCCCAGCCAGATCCCATAGCATTGTTTTTCGAAAATCAGCATCCATCTGAATCGCCCCTAGTTTCGTAGACGTTCCAAGCCTCATAGAGCGGCCGAGTTCCTGACTTATGTGAAGGTGGACGGAATAGCCACCCAATGGCGACTCAATTACGCTTGCTCCAGACCACGATGCACTTGGCCTCGGGTTTAATAGCCCCCACAAAACCTCTTGCAGCGAGGGTATCGATCAGTCGGCGATCTACATCATGAGCCGGCAGGTTCACGCGCCGTTTGTTGAGTAACGCCTGATACTCCTCGCCCACGAGCGGCAATACTCCAGCCGTTTCTGGCCAACTGCAGCCCATCGAGAGAGCATGGATCAGCATGTTGATCCTTTGCTCTCTAGAGAGCGCCCCGTCCAGAAGCAACTTCAGCAGCGTCGGGAGGTAGGCCTCTGGGAATCGCAATCCATCTCGGGTCGCGCGATCACACGCTCTAGCCAATGCTTCAACGGCACCGTCGCACGTTTCATAGGCGTCGCAAGGAATGCCCGACCATATCTTGATACTCTCAGCAGTCGAGCACACCTGTGCGTTGGTCAGTTCAAGGGCCAACGACACCGGCAACGCCGACATGTCCATATGTTCACGGGCGACACCCCACCGGCGGATGAGGTAAGTCCCTAGATAAGAGAAAGCGTGATCGGCGATGAAGGCCCGAACTTCCTCCCTGTACTCGACCATGTCACCATTGGCGAATATCGCCCACCGATTGCGTGGCGCCGCGGTGTCCATGACAACGCGTGGGCTCAACACCACCTTCGAGAAAAGCGTTCGTAGGGTTGCATTCTCGACTTGCGGCGTGCGAACGAGGAAAGTTTGCAAGCCAGCGTTGCGGCTGGCGTCCTGCCACAACTCTTCAGCCAAGTCTTGAGTGTTGTGCTTGAGAAACTCCGCGAAATTATCCAGCGCCGACTCGCCCAAATCGACGAAATCTTCGGATTCTTTATCTGCTACCAGGGCGCGATTGAAGTACGTCCAAGCTGCACTGCCCACAGGCCGAACACGTCCCGCCATCATGATTTGCGCCCATAACGAGGTAGGTACCGTGTCAAGGTCAGTCAAACTGCAGGTTGTCTGCTCGAGCAATACCTGCAGTGTGTAGGCTTCAAACTTGCAAAGTCCGAACAAGGCCACGAGCGATTCCGGTGTCTCTTCGAGCGATCCTTCCTGGCTCACGAGCTGCGCCACGAAACTGTCCGGGTCTCCCTCGATCAGGCTGTCCAGGCCAGTGATTTCCAGCTTGCTAAGCCGATGGTACGTTACCCTAACGCTCTGATTTTTCGGATCCAGTATCTGGCAGAGCAATTGCAGCATTCTGAGATTAAGTGCCAAACAACCCCACTCCACCATTTGCCGCAAATCTCCAGACGAGGCACTCGCATCAAGCTTGGAGAATTGCGCTGGCAACTCCCTGACCCACCTCCATCCGTTTTGACTACTCGCAAGCTTCGCCGCAAGAATCGAAGTATCACGCAGCTCATTGATAGCCTTCCTCAACCGGCCTGACTTATCGTCGAGGGTCTGCATCTCCTTAGGCGTCAGCGAATCCAGAAGAGCAATGAGGAACTGCTGCCGCAGGGTGGATGTTTTGAATCGATCATGGCTGAGCAGTAACGAAATGAGATCGCGGTCTGCGCCATACATTGCTCTCATAAGCACAGAACCGTACGTCCCAGGAACAATCGGTGCTACCGCCTCGGCGAAACGCTCCTTGTAATCATGACCGTTTCGGAGGATCAAGCGAAGTTTGTCCCTTCTGGCAACCACCTCATCCTTACGCGACTGCAAAAGCTCATGAATAAGATCGACCATAATGCCGCGCCCGCCATCTACCGAATCCAGATCCAACTTCCTGATCACAAGCTCCGGATTATGTATTGGAGTGGTCACGTCGTACTCCTCCCCCCTGACAAGCCCCATGATGAGGTTCTTATCCGATTGAGTGAGTGATCCCTCGTAGAAATATCCGAGGTAATCGACGTAATCCGTGTCGAAGAAACCGCGGTGAACGAGGAACGTTATGAGCTCTAGCCCTTTTAGGCGTTTGGCAAGCTCTGCGCCGTACCCAAGTGAAACGATCTGCCGAAAACCTGCCGTTTTGAGGCGTAGCACTTTGCTTCGATTCGTTTCAAGTTGCTCATCCAACTCATCGAGCGAGGTCTGAAAGCGTTGCAGGCGCTCATCGTAACGTGCCTCTTGCAAAGCCTTTTTAGACAGGACAGCTTGGCCGTTATCTTGCCAGTTTGAAATCACAGTTGGTTGCACGCTTCGACATGCTACTACCTGGGCGAATACAGGATCCGATACAAAGTCCAGTAGCGTGACCGCAGACCCGCCATCTAGCCGCACGTGGTTTGCAGTGGGTTTGTTCCCAAGTTTCAAAATCTCAAACCAGACGGACAAACGTAGATGCTCCACGCTATCGGCCACCTCGTCTTCACGTGCTGCCCGCTGATCCTCTAGCGCTTGAGCTGCCGTTTCGAGTAAGTCGGTTTCGGCTTTTACCCACTTCGCGTATCCATCAATGACGCTATAGATCGTGCCACGCCGCTTGACCAAGTCCGCATAGGCATTGGGGTGCAGATTTCGGATCGCAACCATCGCAAACAGCTTGTTTGGATCCAGCTCCAGACCGTCCTTAGCCAGTACGTTCGCGTAGACGTCATACTCGTTGACGATGTTCTTGATCAGCCTCATTTCGTCGATGTAGTAGCACACCGTCTCGATGAGTTTGAGATTCAAGCCATCATCGAGCGGTTTGCCGGCCACCTGGCGGGCCTTCATGAGCTCGACCAGCTTTTCCCTGGAGTTCTCGGAGTTGATCACAGGGATGATGGGGATAATGAGGTCGAAGAATTTTGTCTTGTCCGTGACCGTGAACAGCTCATCACGGATGGCGTAGACGAAATGGACAGAACGCTTGACCTGGGGTGATCGCTGGATGATGAAGTTGATCTCTCGCAGCCTGAAAAAGATGTCCTGGATGTCGAAGCGATCCAGGTCTTCAATGACCACCACGTTGATATCACTGCGCTCGAAGCAGTAGATGATTTCATCGACGTTCTTATGAAGCACCGAGCCATGGTGAGTCGCTTCAAGCTTGCCTCCCTTGAGGGTCAGCCCATCGATGGTAAACAGGGACATGAACCTCAACCCGGCGTACAACAGATAGATTGCACCAATCGCCACTCCAGCCAGCGCTGCAGACTCGGGAAGAACCATTAAGCCCTTGATCAGCCATTCAAGCGACACGGTTTTTATCATCGCAAGCTTGGGTACATAGAGCCTCAAGGCGCAGACGGCAAGCAAAGTGAACCCCAGGGTGCGCATGCTAATACTGAAGTTTGAGGCCTGGGCTATCCGTTTCAGTCGAGTCTTGGGCACTTTCGCTGCGGGCACCGCGTAGAGCAGTTGCTGGACGATGGTCTCTTCAATGCGATTGACCAGATCGACATCCCCAGGTGAGTGCTCGCCCCCGGTAACAGCCGGGGCCTCAGGTGCGGAGTCAGGGTCGGGAGGTTGGCCACTAGGCTGAGGAGTCAAACCCAAGATGGGTTTGCTGAAGGTCGCGAGGGACACATAGGTGTGGTTGAACTGTGGATGGTTGCTGAAGAATGTCTTCAGCACGCTGCTCTTACCCGCGCCATAGCTACCTGTGAGCGCGATGTTCAGAACATCGGAGTTTTCCAGGGCATGTAGCAACTCGCGCTCATACCGGGCCGATCGGCCGTCCGTGACAATGACGGGGGTCAACGGCTCAAAGAAAGGATCAACGTTGCCTCTCTGATGCCGTGTGGACAGCACCCTCCACGCAGCTCCCCCTCCAACCACAAGCGCTTCCCACGCCAAGCCTAGACGATTTTTGATAGCTCCCAGCATCTACCCAGATCTCATGCAATGGCCTTCCGTGTCCCGCCGAGCAGGCGAATGGCCGCTAATAATATGCAGCGGTGGCGCTGCAACAAAATCCAATAGCGGCTATATGACATATTCGGTCACGAAACACCACGCAAGCGCACCCCGTGCCGCCGTCGAACATACCTCCACCATCACTGGATGGACGGATAACGGTCGGGGCGACGAGACTAATGACGGGGGAAAGCTAGGTCTATGAACACTAATCGATGAACAGTCGCGCTGATTTAGAGACCATTGAGTCAGCAATCTCGAGCCCTTGATCGACTTATGAACATCTGACATCGCCCACTTGTTAAATGAAGTGTTATGCCTTATAGGTTCATGAGCTACGTAAGTCACTGATTCGACGAATTCGTTTGTGACGTCTACTCTCTCAACGGGCCATGTCCATAATGCCGTTTCTCTTCAGGTCAACGACTACCGCTGAGCGCTTGATGAAACTCGCGTTGATCAACTCTTCCACATCCAGATTCAAAGCACAGTTGACTAGCGCCTCTTCGCGCCTCCTACGAGAAGCGCGTCGGTAATCTCAGTTCAGCGCACAGTCCGCCGCCTTCGCGATTTCTCAAGGTCAGGGTGCCGCCGAGGGCTTGTGCCAGTTGCTGGGCGATAGCCAGGCCCAGGCCCGTGCCGCCGGTGCTGCGGTTGCGCGAATTTTCCACGCGGTAAAATGGCTCAATCACACGGGCCAGCTCCTCTTCGGCAATGCCGGGACCACGATCCATCACGGTCACCGAGAGGCTGTCGCCCTCCTTCGGCTCCACCCGCAGTTGCGCTGCACCGGCGAATTTGAGCGCGTTATCCGTGAGGTTTACTAGCACTCGGCGCAGCGCGTGGGGCCGCGTGTGAATCACTGCGTTGCTTTTGCCGCTGAGCTGCACGTCCTTGCCCATGTCCTGGTAGTCGAACACGAGGCTGTCGAGGAATGAATCAAGATCGGTACGGCGGCTTTCCTCGGTGGCGCCATGCACGCTGCGGGCATAGGCAACGCCTTCACGCACCAGATGCTCCATCTCGCCGAGGTCATTCCACAATTTGTCTTTGTCGCCGCAGTCGTCCATCAATTCGGCACGCAGCTTCATGCGCGTGATCGGGGTTTGCAGGTCGTGGGAAATCGCCGCCAGCAGTTGCATGCGTTCTTTCAGATAGGCCGCAATGCGCGCCTGCATGGCATTGAAGGCGATGGCAGCGTGTGCGACTTCGGTCGGGCCTTGTTCATCCAGATGCACCGGGTGAGTATTAGGATCGAGGTTCTCCACGGCCTGGGCCAGGCGGGTCAGCGGGCGTATGGCAATGCGCACAGCCAGCCACGCGCATAGAATCATCAAGGCCAACTGGCCCAGCAAAACCACCGGCAGCCACGGCGACAATGGCACCATCGAGGGGCGCACGTCGATGGTCACCGGGCTGCCGTCGGCCAGTTTCAGATGGACCTGGAAATGTTTGATAGGCCCGGGAATGTCTGTCACGGTCATCGGGTAATCCTTGCCGATGGCCTCCTTGATCGAGGTCACTGCAATCGGCGTGTCACGCAGAGCGACGCCTGGCGAGCCTTCGTCGAGCAAATAGCGGTAATTGCGTCGATCCAGTTGTTTCAACCAACTCATGCGTTCCTCGGCGGGCAAGCGGTCAAGGATGGCAATGGACGTCGATACATCGGTTTCCAGGTTACCGAGCATGGTGTTTTTCGCGGTTTCGTAACGCTCGTAATACTGCACGCCGAAGGACAAGGCCTGCGCCAGGGTCAGCCCCACCAGAAAGATCAGCGACAGCCGCGAGATGAGGGTACGAGGCCAATGCAGCGAAGGCTTCATGCCGGTGCTCCAAGCACTTCCACGGGCAGCGAGAAGACATACCCTTCGCTGCGTACGGTTTTGATGTAAGCCGGCTCGCGGGCATCGTCAAGCAGGCGTTGGCGCAGGCGGCTGACCAGCAGATCAATGGAACGGTCGAACAGGTCAGCGTCACGGCCCTGGGTCAGGTTGAGCAACTGGTCGCGATTGAGTACCCGTTGCGGATGGTCGAGGAACACCCGCAGCAGGCGATATTCAGCGCCGCTGAGGGCGACCATGGTGCCGTCTTCATCAAGCAGGTGGCGGGCGGAGGTGTCCAGGCGCCAGCGCCCGAACCCCAGCCACCGTCCGGTTTCGGTAACGACCAGGTTGGGCGGCAGCATGCGCGTACGGCGCAGCACAGCATTGATGCGTGCCAGCAATTCACGGGCGGCGAACGGCTTGACCAGGTAATCGTCGGCGCCCATTTCCAAACCGATGATGCGGTCGGTTTCGTCGTTGCGGGCGGTCAGCATCAGCACCGGCGTGGCCTTGTGTTTGCCGGCGCGAATGTCGCGGCAGAGCACCAGGCCATCGTCGCCGGGCATCATGATGTCCAGCACGATCAGGTCCACCGGCGTGGCCTCGAGAAACGAGCGCATCTGGCGGCCATCGGCAACCAGGGTCGTGCGCAGGCCGTTCTTCTTCAGGTAGTTGCCTACCATCTCTCGAATCTCACGGTCATCGTCCACGATGAGGATGTGATCAACGTGTTCCATGGGCCAAGCCTCTGTCATTGGAAATTGCGGCTCAGTCTATAGAGGCTGAGCCCGTTCGCCCGCGGCGGTTTGTATTGCAGTGTATCTGCTGTGGCGAAGGATACATGCAGAGGCAAAAACAACAATTTCCTAGGTTTTGTATGGCTGTGTATCGGGACGGGGTCCTGATACGAACCGATTTATCCGCGCCTGTTTTTGACACAGGCGAGATACCTCGCGGGCTTCTAATGAGCCACATCGAGGCCAACCCAAGCGCCTCGGCTCAACTGAACGACCCAACCCTTGAAGCCTTGAGGAAACGACCATGAACACCAATACCCTCTATGCCACTTGCCTGTTTGCCGCCCTGAATATCTGCACCTTCTCGGCCCGCGCCGAAGCCGACGTCACGCCGCAAACCTACACCTACGGCACGCATCTGGACATCCAGAAAGTCGTGGCATTGACAGAGGATGCCGGGGCGGCCTGCGGCATTGTCGATGCCCAACTGACCTACCTGAATTCGCAGGGCAAGACCGAGATCCTGAACTACCGAAAATTTGCCGAGTGCCACAGCGATAACTGAGCCCGGCCCACATTTCATCAGGAGACCCTTATGTTCCTCATCGCATTCCTGGGCGGCTTATTGACCGTCCTCAGCCCTTGTATCCTGCCGGTCGTGCCGTTTCTGTTCGCCGGTATCGACCGCACACGCTCCTCGATCCTGCTTACCCTTGGTGGCATGGTCCTGACCTTCGCGCTGGTTTCCAGCCTGGCCGTGGTCAGCAGTGAATGGGTGATTCAGGCCAACAACACCGGGCGTCATGTGGCACTGGTGGTGATGGCGCTGTTTGCCTTGTCGCTGATCTCGGTGCGAATCAGTGGCTGGCTGGCCAGCCCGTTCGTGTTACTGGGCAATCGCCTTGCCCCCCAGACGCGCAAAATGTCCGGGCCGCTGGGTTCGCTGATGATCGGCGTCGCCACCGGCCTGCTCTGGGCGCCGTGCGCCGGGCCTATCCTCGGTGTGATCCTGACCGGCGCCATGCTGCAAGGCGCCAATGCGCAAACCAGCCTGCTGCTGGTGGCCTACGGCCTGGGCAGTGCACTGTCGTTGGGTACGCTGATTTTCGCCGGACGCGGTTTAGTCAATCGCCTGAAGGCCTCGATTCCGGTCACGGGTTGGCTGCGGCGTGTCACCGGTTTTGCGGTTCTGGCCGCAGCGCTGATGATTTCTACCGGTGCCGACAAGACGCTGTTGGCCGGGGCGTCGTCCGAAGGCGTCAGCGTGCTGGAAAAAGGCGTGCTGCAAAGCGTCCCCAAAGTCGTCGAGTACCTGGTAAGCAAGGCCAAGGCTGAACCCACCCTCGACAACGCCCAAGGCCCGATGCCGTCGCTGTCCGGCGCGGTGGAATGGCTCAATTCGCCCGCACTGACCAGTGAATCGCTCAGAGGCAAAGTGGTGCTCGTCGATTTCTGGACTTACGACTGCATCAATTGCCAGCACACCCTGCCGTACGTGAAGGACTGGGCGCAGAAGTACGAGAAGGATGGCTTGGTGGTAATCGGCGTCCACACCCCGGAATACGGTTTTGAACGCATCACCAGCAATGTCAGGGATGAGGTGAAAAAGCTCGGCATCACTTACCCGGTCGCCATCGATAACAACTACGCGATCTGGCGCAACTTCGATAACCAGTACTGGCCCGCGCACTACCTGATCGACGCCAAAGGGCAAGTGCGTTTCACCCACTTCGGAGAAGGTCGCTATGAGACGCAGGAAAAGATGATTCAGCAACTGCTGCAGGAGGCGAAAGCTCCAGCCGCGTAACCCTTGAAAACCCATGGCCCACAGGCAACGTGCTGTGGGCCATTAGCTTTTTCTCCTGCGGCCTGGGTTGCGCGACCACCCTCTCCCGCCAACCCCAGGCTAATCCGACACGATGCTTTTGGCCTCAAGAAATGCTTGCAGCCCAAAGACTCCAAACTCCCGGCCGACACCGGACTGCTTTACCCCGCCGAACGGCGCCAGCAGCTCTGGCGAAATTCTGTTGATCAACACCGAGCCGGCCTGCAGCTGGGCCGCCAGGCGCTGGGCACGTTCCGGTTGCCGGGTAAACACATAAGCCTGCAAACCGTAGAGACTGGCATTGGCAATAGCGATCGCCTGTTCTTGCGAGTCATACGCAATGATCGAGAGCACCGGGCCGAAAATCTCCTCTTGCGCGATGTCCATGTCACTGCTGACGTCGGCAAAGACCGTAGGCCTGACGAAATAGCCCCTGTTCAAGCCGGTCGGCCTGCCCTCCCCGCCGATAATCAACGTCGCGCCTTGCGCCTGCCCGCGGCGGATGAAAGCTTGTACGCGGTCGAATTGGGCGCGATTGACCAGCGGCCCGAGAGCCGTGGCCGGATCCTGCGGATCGCCGACGACCATCGCTTCAACCAGGCTTTTCACGCGCTTGATAATGTCCTCGGCGTGCGTGCGTGGCACCAGCAGGCGTGTGCCAGCGACACATGCCTGACCGTTGTTCATGAACGCAGCATTCAGAGCCAGGGGAATGGCGATGTCGAGATCGGCGTCATCCAGGATGATAGAGGCCGACTTCCCCGTGAGCGACAGGCTCACTCGCTTCATGGTCTCGATTCCGGCACGTGCAATGATCTTTCCGGTGGCGGTGGACCCGGTGAATGAAATTTTCGCGATGAGTGGGCTGGCGCTGATTTCGTCACCCACATCACTGCCGCGTCCCAACAGAATATTGAAAACCCCGTTGGGCAACTCTGCGCGATGCATCGCTTGGGCGAGCACGGTGGTTTGCAACGGGCTCAACTCGCTCGGTTTGATGACCGAGGCACAACCCGCCGCGATGGCCGATGCCAGTTTGCTGCATATCGTCCCGGCGGTGCTGTTCCAGGGGGCAAACAGCGCCGCGACTCCGACCGGCTCCATCACCACGGTAGCGTCACCGACCGAACGACTCAGGTCGAAGTGTTTCAACACCTGCGCCGCATTGGCAAATGACTGCGAAGCGTAGCGACTGACCCATTGCGCACGGGCAAACGGCGCACCGTACTCTTCGATGGCGGTATCGCGAATTTCATTCGTGCTCGCCAGCACGGCAGCCTGCAACTGCTCGAGCATGTCGATACGCTCGGCCTTGGAAGTGCGGCCCATCGCGACTTGAGCATGCGAAGCCGCCGCGACCGCGCGCCTGGCATCTTCACGATCAGCCAGAGTGAGCGTACCGATGACCGCCTCGGTAGCCGGATTGATGCATTGCACCGTTTCATTGCCCTGAACGGGAACGAATGCTCCGTCAATGTAACTGTGATTGATCTTCCACATCGTGGCGTACCTGATTGATTGCGGTTGCCTGCGATAAGCACAACGCCCGGTATGCCCAGGCGTTGGCCCCGTCGAATCCCCCTCTCCCGAGTCTCAGCGTTGCACAACTTCAAAACGAAACCCGCCGGGCGACGTGCAAAACTCGCCTCGGCGTAGAGCGCTGAAAACGCCGCTTCGCCCTTGGCGTGTCATTTCGCCGTGGCGGCTTTTTCGATGAGGCGGGCAACCGGTTCCGGGTTCGAAACCATCACCACATGTGAAGCGCCCTTGACCACTTCCACGGCTTTGGCAGCGGCGCGCTTGGCCATGAATGCCATGGCTTGCGGGGGAATGTTCTTGTCCTTGTCGCCGTAGATGTACCAGGACGGTATATGCTTCCAGGCAGGGCTGCCGGACGCTTCGTTGAGCGCCGCTTCCGTTACCGGGCGTTGGGTGGCGGCCATCAATGCCGCCTCTTTCGCGGGGACGTCAGCGGCGAACTGGTTGTGAAATTTGTCCTGCTGGATGTACAAGTCCTTGCCCCCATCGGCCAGCGGTACAGGCGCAGCCAGCGTTGGGCCCAGAGTACTGCCCGGGAATTTGCCGGCCAGCCCGGCGACGGTTTCCCCGGCCTCAGGTGCAAACGCACTGACGTAAACCAGGGCTTTGACGTTTGCATGATCGTTGGCCGCATCACTGATAACGTTGCCGCCATAGGAGTGGCCGACCAACACCACCGGCGAATGAATGCTCGTCAGCAATGCCGAGATTGCTGAACCATCGCTCTTTACACCGCGCAATGGGTTGGCAGCGGCAACCACCGGGTAACCGTCCTTCTCGAGAATCTTCACGACGCCATTCCAACTCGACGCATCGGCAAAGGCGCCATGTACGAGCACAATCGTGGGTTTTTCAGTTTGCGACCAGGCGTGTGTCGCCATGCTCAGGCTGACGGCGACGGCCAGTGCGGTTAATACTTTTTTCATTGTTGACTCCGGGTTTGACGGGAAATCAGGGAGCGAAGCGCGTGAAGACAAAATCGTGATTACGCACTCGCGCCTGGTGACAGGCGAAGCAGGTTTGGTGTTGGGCTTCATCGGCCGGTTTACCGTTGATAAACCGCCCGAATCCCCAACCACCGGTTGCTGCATATTTTTTCGAGTCCTTGACCATCACCTGCACGGTCGTGGCCGGCCCCGGGATGGACGCCGGCTCGAATTCCGGGGACTGCACATGTTTCCAGGCCAGCTTTACCAGCACCGTGCCATCAGGGAATGGCAGCGTTGAATCCTGATAAGCCTTGATGGCCAAGTCATTGCCCAGCACGGCTCGCAGTTCGTTCAAGGGGGCCGCTTCCTGCGCCGGCGCAATCAGCGGCCATAGGCGGTAGTTTTCAGGCAGTTTCACGCCATAGATCGGCGAGGCGTCGCCCTTACTGGCGTCGCCCGCGGCAACACCGGTAGCCGTCAACGCTGCGATTGCAATGGCAGCCGACATCGCGGCCAGAAATTTCAGCTTCATTCTCGCCATCCTCTCAGCCGGTTTTCAAAGATGATCGGCGTCGATCACCGCCTGGGAGAAGGCTTTCGGCGCTTCCTGCGGCAAGTTGTGGCCTACACCACCGGTGATCAATCGGTACTCATACTTGCCAGTGAAGCGCTTGGCGTACGCTTCGGCAGGTGGGTGCGGTGCGCCGTTCGCATCACCTTCCAGGGTGATGGTGGGCACGCTGATGGATGGAAATGCCGCGAGTTTCTTCTCCAGCGCGGCGTATCTGGCCTCGCCCTTGACCAACCCCAGGCGCCAGCGATAGTTGAAAATCGACACGGCCACGTGATCAGGGTTTTGCAAGGATGCCGCGCTGCGCTCATAAGTGGCGTCGTCGAAATTCCACTGTGGCGACGCCAGCTTCCAGATGAGCTTGGCGAAGTCATGGGTGTTTTTCTCGTAGCCCAGGCGCCCGCGCTCGGTCGCGAAATAGAACTGGTACCACCACTGCAGTTCGGCGGCTGGCGGCAATGGCGCCTTGCCCGCCTCTTGGCTGCCTATCAAATAACCGCTCACAGCGACCAGGGCTTTCACTCTTTCCGGCCACAGTGCGGCAACGATATCCGCAGTGCGGGCGCCCCAGTCAAACCCACCCAGCACCGCGGTCTTGATCTTCAGCGCGTCCATGAAGTCGATCAGGTCGGTCGCCAGCGCAGCAGGTTGACCATTGCGAATGGTCTTGGCCGAGAGAAAATGCGTATCGCCATAACCACGCGCAGAAGGGATCAACACTCGATATCCCTTGTCCGCCAAAGCAGGAGCGACATCAGCGTATGCGTTGATATCGTAGGGCCAGCCGTGCAACAAAATGACCACAGGACCATCGGCTGGGCCGAGTTCCGCGTAAGAAACGTTCAGCAGCCCCGCTTTCACATGCTTAAGTGCGCCGAGAGAGGTGTGAGCTCCCGGGGTGATAGCCCCAACGGTGGACGCGGGTACATCAGCCGCGCTGGCTTGGGAAAAACCGACAGCCACCGCCGCGAATTGCAGCACCGCTGCTGCCAACAGCGATGGGGCAAGACCCCGCAGGCGGCTGGATTTATTTTGATTGTTCAGCAAGGTCATCTCCATGGTATTTCTCCGTAGCGAGCCGCCGAATAGCGGCCAGGTGTGTTGGCTGGGTTGCGTGTGAGCTACTGGGCTGTCTTCGTTGCGCTCAGCTTGGCGCGCAGCGGCCGGAAGGCCTCCCGCAACTCTTCGCTGAACAATTGAGGTTGCTCCCAGGAAGCGAAGTGGCCGCCCTTGTTAACCTCGCTGTAGTAGGAAAGTGATGGGTAAGCGCGTTGCGCCCAGCTCTTTGGCGCCTGATAGATCTCGTGCGGGAAGACCGTGATCGCCACCGGCACCTTGATGCTTGCGGTGTTCTGCGCGGCAGCGCTGAAATTGTTGTTGTTGTTTTCCCAGTAGAAACGCGATGACGATGCGCCTGCGTTCGTCAGCCAGTACAGGCTGATATCGTCCAGCATCTCGTCACGGCTCAATACCCGTTCAGGCTGGCCATCACTGTCCGTCCACGCGGCGATTTTTTCGTACATCCACGCCGCAGTTCCGGTAGGCGAATCGGCCAGCAGGTAACCGATAGTCTGCGGGCGCGTAACCATCATCGCGCCGTATGCTGCATTGCGGCCGAAGAAGGTGCTCAAGGAATCAAACGCCTTGCGTTCAGGCTCAGTGAGCCCGACAGGGGCCGGGTCACCACTATTGATCGGCTTGACCAATTCGGGCGGGATGGTGGCCGGCATGTTCAAGTGAATGCCCAACAGCCCCGGCGGACTCAGGCGGCCCAATGCATCCGATATGACCGAACCGTGATCTCCGCCCTGGGAAACATAGTGGGTATAACCCAGACGCTTGATGAGCACATCCCAAGCCTTCGCGACCCGATCCGGCCCCCAGCCCAATTCAGTTGGCTTACCGGAAAAACCGTGTCCCGGAATCGATGGAATGATCACGTCGAACGAATCTTCAACCTTACCGCCGTAAGCAACGGGATCCGTCAGCGGGCCGATCGTCTTCAGGAACTCAAACTGTGAGCCAGGCCATCCGTGTGTCAGAAGCAGCGGCATCGCGTTGGGGTTTGGCGAGCGAACATGGATGAATTGAATATCCACGCCGTCGATAGTCGTGATGAATTCAGGCAGCGCATTGAGCTTCGCTTCGGCCTTGCGCCAGTCATAGCCGCTGCCCCAATACTTCACCAGCGCCTGGACCTGGGCCAACTGCACGCCTTGGGAAACGTCATTGACGGTCTCTTTGTCCGGCCAGCGGGTCGCCGCAATGCGCTTTTTCAGATCGGTCAATTGCGCTTCATCGACGTGAATTCGATAAGGTCTAATCGATTCGGGATGGGTCGAGGCCGAGCTGGCAACTGACGCATCGGCGGCCGGGCCAGCAGCCCAGGCACCACCGCTGCTGGCTATCAGGGCCAACCCCAAAGCGCCCATTCTCACGGAAGAAGCCAGACAATGGCGCCAGGTGTAACCGAACGTAGCTGCAGGCATTTTGAATTTCCTATAAGTCATTGGTCGACAACGTCGCGAAACGCGCAGGGATAACCGCGAGTTAAATGAGTCATCCATTGGAAAAGGTTTGCGCCTTCTCGATGGGTTCATTTAAAGCCCCGCGGGTATCCCGTATGTGTCATCAACCGACTTAAAGGAATCGCTGTGTATCTATCCAAAGCGCAGATACAAAACGATACAAACCGACCACTCGCTCGTAAAAAAGCCAATGCCCCGACTTGTCGGGGCATTGGCTTTTCTGGGACCTGGAAAACATAAGGGCTTTTCAGCCCATCAAGCTCGGCAAAGGGCATAGAGACCGCGTCGATTGCCAGGCAGCATGACTTGGCTACCCAAGGAACAGGCAGATACCCCGCTCCACTTCACGCCCTACCACGCCTGCAAGAAACTGCAGAAATTTGCCCCTGATTCTGGTTAGCGTTCACCATCGTTTCTACCGCGTTAGCAATCTTATTGACGCTACTGCTGTTCAGCGACCAAGCAATCTCTTCAGCACCAGTAGAGCAACAGCCCCGATTGCCAGTGCAGCAACCGGTTTTTCTTTGACGAATGTAGAAACGCTGTCCAGTGCGTCACCATAGGTTTGCGTCAGTTGACCCGCAGCCTGGCGTCCAGCGCCCTCAGCTTCCAACTTCGAATCACCAAAAAGTTTCCCGACTGCGCTCTGCGCTTTGCCAGCAACCTTTTCTACAACGCCTTCTACCTGTTCGCTCTTCATGATTAACCAAACCTTCGTGTGTGATTGGGTAACCCAGGAAAACCCCGGGCTTGAGGCAACGTGCAAAGCGTTAGGTGGACAGGCTTAGTGATTAGTTCAAAGTTGATGAAGCTCACTTGGTCCAGATCAACCGATAAGTCTTCTTCCCTGTAGCGGCATCGTGATAGGGGTTTTCGCCCGGGACCTCTCGCGTGCGCACGCACGGGCGTCCCTCGCAGTCAATAATGGCAGCGTCACCACCCTGGCGTTTCAACGCTTGTATGTTTTGCTCAAGCGCCGCTAACTCTCGTTGCCTTTGCGCAATCTCATCGGTGCTGGGGACCGCAAAGAAAAACAGCAACGCCAGAGGCAATACCACACCTAGATGAATAGCGAAGATGCTGAGCCAGAATCGACGCTTAAGGCTGTCACTGGCGGCCTGGTACTTTTGCGCGGCATCAAGCGCCGCGGCATCGGCCTGTCTGAACCTGCCAACCAACTGCTCGGCCGCCTTTGAAGCCACTGAATCTGCGATCTGCGCCGCTGAAGCGCCCAGTATCGTCGGAATCTGTTGCAGGCTCTGCTCAACACGTTTTTCCAGATAGCCAAGGCGCGCAATCGCCTGCTCAGCGGCTTTTCTGTCATTTTCCGCTGCGCTCATGATGCCCTTGGCAGCAACGGCCATGGCCCGCAGGCTGAGGTCATTCTCGTTCACGTGTTCGTCCATGGGTCATTACCTTCCATATTCGGGGCCGTCGCGGTGTTTGGGACGCTTCATGCCTCGCTCCAATGCAGGCACAGATCGCTCCAGCTGCGGACCGCTCATTTCCAGCTCCAGCCATTGCCTGTGCGGCATACTCAAATCACAGACGTCTCGCAGCTGAACAAAATGCATTGCTCCACCTGCGCCCATGACCAGAAGCACACCACCTGCGCCCACCGGGTCGTCAGCTTGAATATTGCGTAAAAATCGCAGGTATATCTGTGAACGCTCGCGCATCATCGGGTCCAGGCCGCGAACAGCTTCGCGCGCGGTTTGCTCCACGAGTCGTTCAAGGCTTCCCGCGGACAACGCCAAGTGTTCTTCGTCGAAGGCGTCCAGATAAGGCACGGCTCGCGAAACCAAAGGCGTGTCGGTGTCATTGGCGCCCACCTCCACATACCAGTGCAGGCTTCTGGACGTTTCGACCAATACCTGATTCTCACCTGTCAGGGCGGCCATGAGTAAACGATGTCGTAGTCGTTCTTTTTTCAGGCTGGCGCCCTTCATCTTGAATTCGATCAAGCGCACGACACCTGGAAAGCTCAGCAGTACGTCAGCCAGCTCTTTGTCTGCAGGCGTCTGCTGTAGCAGGTTGACCACGCTTGGGATCGAGGTGTTTGCGTCTAGACATGACCGCACGGCGAATCCGAGACCGTACAGGAAGTTTCCTATCACGACGTTTTCATAGAGTTTCTTCGTTCGGTGACGTTTGTTCTGATGACCAACATCATCCTGATCTTGCTGGTTCAACGGCACTCCGTTACTCCTGATGCTTGGGATGAAGGACCTTATATATCTGCAAAACCACCCGCCTCATCGCCTCCTCAATCGTCCCTTCATTGCGACACATCACCCACCCCTGCCCCACCGCCGCTCGTTCAAAAGCCTCGGTACACACAACTTGCTCCTCCAGCTTAAACATCACCGTACTGCTCAGCCCGCGCCGTCGTGCTGCCGCCCGTGCCCAGGATATTTGCGCCGCGGTGACAACCCCCACGTGCAGGTCCGGCACTTGCACCTGCCGATTAATGTTCAGCTCAAGAATGTCTGCGAAGGGTATCAACCGACGAAACGCGGCATCAGACGGGTACCAGCGATCCATCAGGATGATGCTATCAGGTGGCTGTGCGGCCAGTACGTGCTGGGTAATCCAGCTGCGGCTGTCAGCAAAGCGCTCACACACCTCAAGTTCCAGATCCCGGCTGGGGTCTCTGGCGAATTTGTTAACCAGCGCCATCGTTTGCGCTCGATAGGGATCGCTCTTGCGCTCGCACAGTCGGACGACCTTTTTATTGTCGGCCCTCAACGCTGTCGTAACGGCCTCCAACAGCGTGGTTTTGCCGGTACCCTTGGGCCCATCCAACGAAATAAACAGCGCCCGAGTCATACGAGCGCTGCGTCATCGTTAAGGTTGTACAGTTCCATGGGGCCTCTAGTTTGAGCATTTGGGCAAATTGGACTTCATTATGGGGAACCCTATCGCCCAACGCGAGGCTGGACTGGCCGCCGCGCCCTCCCCGCGTCGACGGTCAGTCATTCAGCATCCGGCTTTGCGGCACGCCAGCCTCGTACCTCAACGCCCACGGCGCAATCAACCGCTGCGGGGTCTGGCAGGTTTTGCGTTTAAACACGAAGTTGCGGCATTTCTCGGCAAACTGCTGGCGATTTCCCACCATGTCGAATCGCATCTGTGCCAGTTCCTGCTCGCGACAGCGTTCAACTTGCTGAGTATCCAGCGTGGCTTTACGTGTGCGTGCATGAAGGTACTTATCATCGGTCAACGCACTGTCGGCCTGTTGCAAAAGCCACAAGCCAAATGCTTGTGGGCAACGCGGGCCGATGGCCTGAACCATGCCGTACTGCTGGGCCTGGATGGCGCTGATGGGCAGGCATTCTTCGGTAAGCTTATGCGCGATTTCGCTGCCCACGGCCCGTGGCAGGCTGTAGGTCCAGTATTCGGAGCCGTAGAGTCCCATGGTCTTGTAGTGCGGGTTGAGCACCACACCTTCGCGGGCCAATACAATGTCGGCGGCCAGCGCCAGCATCACACCGCCTGCGCCTGCGCTGCCGGTCAGGCCGCTGATCACCAGTTGCCTGGCAGTGAGCAGCTCCAGGCACACATCGTCGATGGCTTGAATGTTGGCCCAGGCTTCCAGCCCCGGCACGTCGGCGGCCTGGATGACGTTTAGGTGCACCCCATTGGAAAAGCTGCCGCGCCCGCCCTTGATCAGCAACACCCGGGTATCTCGCGCCTTGGCCCAGCGCAACGCTGCGACCAGCCGCTGGCATTGTTCGGTGCTCATGGCGCCGTTGTAGAACTCGAACGTCAGTTCGCCGACGTGGCCGAACTCTTGGTAGCGAATGGGTTGATAGACCCGCTCGTTGAACGCCTGGCAGGCGATTGAACTGTCCAGCACCGGCACCCCGGCCAACTGCTCAGCCAGAACGTGCCGTGCCGGTCGTTTGAAGGTCTCTGGGCCTTTGGGTTTGAGCGAGCCGATCCACAGGCTGTGATCTCCAGCCGCCACCAACACAGCGTCGTCCTGTACCGCGAGGATTTCTCCGGGAGTGCCCTGGCGGGCGTCCAAGTGCGCGTCGTAGAGGTAATATTGCCCGCCCAACAGGCTGGCCAACACGCCGGGCTGGCCATCGGCAGCGTCGAGGCTGCGTTTGATAAAGCCTGCGCAATCGAACCAACTGAAGGTGCGGTCGGCCTGGGTCATGTTCGGCTGCAAGCGCCCGATGACGCCGGGTTGGGTGTAATCGAGCGGTGTCGGGACGAATCCCTTGGCGAATTTCGCCACTACGTCACGAATGCAAACCATCGCGGCGTCGCTCACCACGCCGTTGTACAGCTCGGATTTGCGCACCTGGGCGGGCATGTCGAACTCACAGGTGGACCAGATTGGCCCGGCGTCCATTTCCTCCACCGCTTGCAAGGCGGTGACGCCCCAACGGCGGGCCTGCTGGGTGATGGCCCAGTCCAGCGCACTGGCGCCACGGTCGCCGACGATGCCCGGATGGATGATCACCACCGGGCGTTGCGGATGGCTCCACAGTTGATGCGGCACACGGTCCTTCAAAAATGGGCAGATCACCAGGTCGGCGCCAGACGCCTCGACCTGCTGGCATACCGTGGCTTGATCGGTGAACACCACAACGCTGGGGTCGTGACCCGCCTGGCGCAGATCCAGCCAGGCCCGTTGGGTTAAACCGTTGAATGCCGATGATAACAACAGGATCTTCAGTGATCGCATGGCTGACTCTTCCTTGAGAATGTGCGACCAGAGCAGCCCGTTGAGCCGTCCCTGGCCATCTATAAGCGCCCAAGGTTATAGAGCGAGCCAGCCTCCCCACCTGATCGAGATCAATAGATGAAAGCGGCTTATTTTTTCTGAATCACCGCGCAACCTACTCATCAAATGAACATGCCCTGCTCGGGTACGCCTTGTTAACCGTAACGGAGCCACGTTCATGTTCGAGAAACCGCATTACCTCATCAGTTTCATCCTCGACAACCAGCCACAAAGCCGCACGCTTGAGCACGATGCCGACACGCTGGACCCTCAATGGGCCGAGTCCCTGCTCAGGCAGCGCTTTGCAGAGCTCAAGGACGCGAAATTGAGCGACGTCCAGGTGCAAAAGCGCAACAAGCCCGCCGATGAAGGCCATGACATCCCAGGGCATTACCAGCAGCCCTGATTTACGTATCAGAAAACCGCTGCCCGTTTATCAATCACTGAATATTCGGAGGACCTATGAACCCGACAACTCAAGGTTTGCCCTGCGCCTGCCCAGGTTGCACCTGCCAGGTGACCCATGACACGCGTCACCAGCGCAACGGCAAAGCCTACTGCAGCCAGGCATGCGCCGACTTGCACCCACAGGGTCAAGCGTGCCCCAGTGCCGATTGCCATTGCGAGTCGAATGTGAAGGTGCGAGACCGCTCCGTCAGCGATAGCCAGCTCGACGAGGCGATCGAAGAAACCTTTCCTGCAAGCGATCCCATATCGCCTTGATCATTCAGCCCCGCTAGGAAAACGGGGGTTGCATCGTGGCTCTAGGGTCTAGCAGTTGACAGCCCCCGGCAAAAATCAACAACCTGCACGTCTCACCGCCCTGCCCTGAGGCTGCCCTTGGACTATTTCACCGCGCTCACCGCCTTCATCGAAGCCGCCGAAGGCAACAATTTCTCCCGTGCCGCCGAGCGCTTGGGGATCAAGGCCTCAACGGTTTCACGCTATGTGAAGGACCTCGAGCAGGACCTGGGCATAGCGCTGTTCAACCGCTCCACACGCACGCTGCATCTGACCGAAGGCGGCCAGACCTTCCTGATACACGCACGCAGAGTATTGGATGAACTGGAACACGCCAAGGCAGCCACGTCTGCGCTGAACCAGCATCCCCGGGGCGTGTTGAAACTCAACCTGCCACCGGCGTTTGCTCGCCATCACATCCTGCCGGCGTTGAATGACTTTCTGGCGCGCTACCCGCAGATCAGCGTGGAACTGGTGCTGGATAACAACAAGGTCAATTTGATTCATGCCGGCGTCGACTTGGCCATCCGCATTGGCGAGCTGGCCGATTCGGCGCTCAAGGCACGCAAGCTCAGCGACGGCCACTACCGCTTGGTGGTCAGCCCGGCGTTTGGCACGCAGCACCCTCCTCCGTCCACGCCCACGGACTTGGCCGGTGTGCCTGCGGTGCTGGGCACGGCGGCCACCGGCGATATCAGTTTTGTATCCGCCGGCCGCGCGCTCCCGTTGCAGCATGACGGCGTGATTCGAATCAATGACCTGGACGCGCAACTCATCGCCGTGCGCCAAGGCTTGGGCTTTGGGCTGTTGCCGGACTGGCTGGTGGCACGAAGTATCGAGGCCGGCGAGTTGGCAGTGTGGCTGCCCGAATGGCACATCCAGGGCGTGGAGCGGGCGTTTGCGGTGTGGTTTGTGTACCCGCCCAAGCGCATCGTGTCATCGAAGGTCCGGTGTTTTATCGACTTTATCGTTGAACGACTGGGCGAAACACCGGACTGGAAGTGACTCAACTGAAGCGGATATCCAGCGCACGCAAGTAGGTTTGCAGCCCCGCATCCTGAATCGGGATCAGGAACGCCTCGCTATCCGATTCATTAAAATGCGCATGCCAGTAACCGGGTGGTGTGACAAACGCCAGGCCGGGCGACCAGTCGACCCGCTGCGGGTTACGGATTTGCCCATCCGCGTCCAGCTCGGTGCCCACCAATGAATAACAGCCCTTGGGGCAATCAATAATGAAGTCCAGTGCAATCGACTGATGCCGATGGGGTTTCTGCACCGATCCCGCCGGCAGAATCCCGTACATGGCCCACAGCACGTGAGTCACCGTGCGCGTCTGCGGGAAATGACGGTTCCCCAGCAGGATGCTGATGCGGCTGCGGTCCTGTGCCCTGGGATCATCGGCCGCTTCACGCAACTTCGCGTTGGCCAGCGCTGCTGGGTACAGGGTCGGCGCAAAGCGATCGGCGCGGGGTGTCACCCCCAGGTAACGCAGCAACGGCTCATCGTGAACATAGTAAAGACGTGCATCCTCGCGGGCACTGAAGTGCGCCTGCTGTAATCCCGGTAGGGCAATAAAGCAGCCCTTGGACCATTGAATCTCATACTCCCCCTGAACCACGCTGCCCTGCCCGGCAATCACGTAGAACACCTGGGAAGTGGCGTTGGGTTGCAGGGTCAGTGTGTCACCACGGTTAAGGCGCATGAAGTTTGCGCACAACCCGGGGCCGGTGGCGGGGCCTTCGCAGCCCAAAGCCTCGCTGAGGTCCAGCGGTACCACGCGGGAGGGGCCATTGTCATACAGCGAGGCGGGAAAGCTGTGGTAGGGAATGCGGGAAATCAGGTTGGCACTGATGGGGTTCGCCGCCTTGCTGTACTCGAAGTACTCGGCGTCCACTTGGTTGATATCCGTCAGTGCGGGGTCCAATTCACGGTTCATCAGGCTCACCTCAGTCTTGGGCTGGATCGCGCAGCGCGGTTGAAGCGCTGCACGGGGTGAGTGGACTATAGGCATTGCCCACTGGCGGATGAATGCCTGTGACGGCACAGCAGTTATGCGAAACGGGGCAGTTAACGCAACTGGAACCAGGTGGTTTTCAGTTGCGTGTACTTATCAAACGAATGCAGCGACAAATCGCGCCCGAACCCCGACTGTTTGCCGCCGCCAAACGGCACGGTCACATCCAGCGCATCAATGGTGTTGACCGACACGGTGCCGGCGTTCAGGGCACGGGCCACGCGATGCGCACGGTTCAGGTCATCACTCCACACCGATGCCGCCAGGCCGTAGAGGCTGTCGTTGGCTTGCTGTATCGCCTGTTCTTCGGTATCGAAGGCACTCACCGCCAGCACGGGGCCAAACACCTCCTCACGGGAAAGGCTCATATCTGCGGTGACGTTGGCGAATATCGTCGGCTGGATGAAGTTTGAACAACCCTCGATGTTCAACTGTTGGCCACCGGTCAACAGCGTGGCACCGTCTGCGCGAGCTTGCCCGATGGCTTGCATGATGCGTGCGGTTTGCCCGCTGTCGACAATTGCACCGGCTGCGCTGGCAGGGTTCAGTGGGTTGCCGGGCATCCAGGCGTGGGATTTATCGATCAGCCGCTCGATGAACTCGTCGTGGATGCAGCGTTGCACGTAGAGGCGCGAATTGGCCGAACACACCTCGCCCTGGTTGAAGAAAATCCCGAAGGCCGCCTTCTCCGCCGCCAGGTCCAGGTCCTGACAGTCTGCAAACACCAGGTTCGGGCTCTTGCCACCACACTCCAGCCACACCTGTTTGAGGTTGGACTGTGCGGAGTACTGCATGAAGTACTTGCCCACTTGGGTCGAACCGGTAAACACCAGGCAATCGACGTCCGGGTGCAACCCCAGTGCCTTGCCAGCGCCATCGCCCATGCCTGGCACCACGTTCAGCACGCCCTCGGGGACGCCCGCCTCGAGCGCCAGTTGGGCCAGGCGCAGGGCGGAAAACGGCGATTGCTCAGCGGGCTTGAGTACCACGCTATTGCCTGCCGCCAAGGCGGGTGCCAGTTTCCAGGCGGCCATGTCCAGCGGAAAATTCCATGGCACCACGGCTGCAATCACACCCAGGGCTTCGCGGGTGATGGTCGCCAACGCGTCGTGGGCAGTCGGCGCGACCTGATCGTAGAGCTTGTCCAGGGCTTCACCGTACCAGGCGAACACGTGCGCAGCGCCGGGGACGTCCACGTTGTAGGCATCCATTACCGGCTTGCCCATGTTCAAGGAATCCAGCAATGCGAGTTCTTCGCGGTGGGTCATCAACAGGTCGGCGAGTTTGATCAGGACTTTTTTGCGTTCGCCTGGAGGCATGCGCCGCCACGGGCCGTTCTCAAAGGCGCGGCGTGCGGAGCGCACTGCCAGGTCGACCTCCGCTGCACCGCAGGCGGCGACCTGCGCAAGGACTCGGTTAGTCGCCGGGTTGATGGTGTCGAAGGTCGCCCCGCAGAGTGCACCTACGGGATGGCCGTCGATCAGGGCGGTGCTGATGAAGGTTTGGCGAGCAGCGCGTTGCTGCCAATAGTCTAGGTTGAACATGTTGTATTCCTGAAGCGGGGTATGGATCCAACATCCTGGCCGGCCCTGAGGGCGCCATCGGGGGCAAGCCCCCTCCCACATGAGCCCAGGTGTGTCAGTTGTATAAGTGGGTGGCTATTTCGCTTATTCGGCCATGTGCAATTCCGGCATCCCCACCCGGAACCCTCGGGTGAGGCACAGCAAACACAGCAGCCCCAGGCCCATCCAGCCCAGGCCGATGGTGAACGACAGGCCGGACAGGCTCGTCCACAACCACAGCGTGCTGAGAAACCCCAGGCCCGGCAGGGCGGCGTACAGCAGATAGTTGCGTGTGCCGCGCAGCTTCTGGTCGCCCAGGTAATGCTTGATCACGGCCAGGTTCACCGCCGAAAACGCGAACAGCGCGCCAAAGCTGATCATGTTGGCCACGGTGTCCAGGCTGATAAACAGCGCAATCAGCGAAAACAGGCTGACCAGCATGATCGCATTGGCCGGCACGCGTTTTTTCGTCACCAGCTTGCCGAATACCCTGGGCAATGCGCCGTCGCGGCCCATGGCGAACAGCACCCGGGACACGCTGGCCTGGGAGACCATCGCGGAAGCGAAACAACCCGCCACGTAGGTGGCGGTAAATGCACTCACCAGCAGCTCACCGCCGACCCGACGCATCACATCCACCGAAGCCGCGTCGGGATCGGCGAAACTGTTCCATTCCGGGAAGACCATCTGGGCGCAATACGACACCACCAGAAACAGCAACCCACCGATCAGCGACACCGCCATGATTGCCTGCGGAATGGTACGGCGTGGGTCCGGCGTCTCCTCGGCCAGGGTCGATACCGCATCAAACCCCAGGAACGACAGGCACAGCACCGCCGCGCCGGTCATGATCAGCGGCACACTGAAGCCTTCATGGTGAAACGGCATGAGCAGCGACACCGGCTCGGCTTGCCCGCTGAGGTTGTGGATCGACAACCCCACGAACACCACGATGAACACCAGTTGGGCCACGATCAGCACCCAATTGACCCGGGTAATCGACTCGATACCCACCAGATTGAGCGCCGTCACCAGGGCAATGGAGCCCAATACCCATACGGCGGTGGGCACGGTAGGAAAGTATTCGGACAAGTAGATGCCGATCAGCAAATAGCTGAGCAGCGGCAGGAAGATGTAGTCCAGCAGCAAGGTCCAGCCGGCGATAAAGCCGAAGGAGGCGCCAAACGCCTTGCGCGTATAGGTGTAGACCGAGCCCGAATACGGGTGCGCCTTGACCATGCACCCATAGCTGTAGGCCGTCAGCAGCATGGCAGCCAGGGTCAACAGGTAGGCGGTGGCCAGATGCCCTTTGGTCATCTGGGTGACCAGGCCGTAGGTGGTGAACACCGCCAGCGGCACCATATACGCCAGGCCGAACAGTACAAGCCCGACAAGGCCCAGGGGTTGTCGAAAGCGGCGCGATGAGGTCAGTTGGGTTGAGGTTTGATCGGCGGGAGTATCGGCTACGTTTGTTATTGTATTCATTGCTGACTCCTGGAAAGTGGAATGCAGGGCACCGCGGCGTTCGATCAAATCGACACCGTTGATGAGTCATCCATTGGGAGCGGTGGGCAGGCCGCTATGGGGCGCCCACCCTGTTCAACCGAGCGGCATGCAGGGGCTCAGCCCTTCACAGTTTTCCCGCGATCCGTGCGGTGCGGTCCACCGCAATGCGGGTTTTGTCGACCAGCTCATCAAGCTCCGCGCGGCTGGCCACCAGGGCCGGCGCCATGATCATACGGCCCAGGGTCGAGCGAATAATCACGCCTTCTTCGAAGCCAAACGTGCGGCATTGCCAGGCCAGGTCGTTTTCATTGGCAAAGCGTTTGCGCGTGCCCTTGTCCTCGACAAACTGCAAGGCTGCCAGCAAGCCGGTACCCTGGATCTCGCCGATCAGCGGGTGGTTACCAAAGACTTCATGCAGGAGCGTGTGCAAATACGGCCCGGTGTCGTCCTTCACCTGGCGCACGATCCCTTCGTCACGCAGCGCCTTGAGGTTGGCCAGGGCCACCGCCGCCGCAACCGGGTGCCCGGAATACGTCAGTCCATGGGCAAACACCCCGCCCCGCTCCACCAGGGCTTCGGCCATGCGTTTGCTCAATACCAAACCGCCCATGGGCAGGTAACCTGAGGTCAGGCCCTTGGCGATCGACAACGTGTCGGGTTCGAAGCCGAAATGCTGATGGGCAAACCACTCACCTGTACGACCGAAACCGCCAATCACTTCATCAGCGCACAGCAGCACATCGTATTGGCGACAGATACGCTGGATCTCTGGCCAGTAGCTTTCTGGCGGAAAAATCATGCCGCCGGCGCCCTGGAAAGGTTCAGCGATAAAACCGGCGACGTTTTGCGCGCCCAACTCCAGAATCTTTTCTTCCAGTTGCAGGGCGCAGCGCCGCCCGAACTCGGCCGGGGTCAAGTCACCACCCTGGGCGTACCAATAAGGCTCGTCAATGTGCGCGACGTCCGGGATCAAGCCGCCCATTTCATGCATGAATTTCATGCCGCCCAGGGCAGACGCCGCCAGGGTGGAGCCGTGATAGCCGTTCCAGCGACCGATCATGATCTTCTTCTGCGGCTTGCCGAGCACTTGCCAGTAGCGGCGTACGGTGCGGATCAGCACCTCATTGGCTTCGGAACCGGAGTTGGTGTAGATCACATGGCTGTAGTGCCCTGGCAACAGGCTGAACAGCAACTCGGACAGCTCGATCACCGCCGGATGGGTGGTGTGAAAGAACATGTTGTAGTACGCCAACTGATCCATCTGCGCAGCCGCCGCAGAGGTCAGGTCCTTGCGGCCATAACCCAGCTGCGTACACCACAGGCCCGACATCCCGTCCAGGTAACGCTTACCCTCGCTGTCCCACAGGTACAGGCCCTCACCGCGGACCATTACGCGTGGGCCTTCGGCATTCAGCGCCTTTTGATCCACAAAGGCATGGATATGGTGCGCCGCGTCCGAGGCCTGGTAGTCCTGGGTCTGGCGTTGCGGTTCAAAGGGTAGGTTCATGGCTTTTTCTCTTGTTGTGGGTGGTCATGCAGTCGGTCAACGGCTTTTGCTCATGTAGCGTTCGAGGGGGTCTTTGCTCAGCCCGCCCTGGGCCTCGGCCAACGAGTCGATAAACAGGGAAAACAGTTCCGATTGCGTGCCGATGTCGAGCTTGCTGTAGATGTGCTTGCGATGGGACTTGATAGTGTCTTCGGAGACTCCGAGGCGCTCGGCCAGCGAACGTGTGGAGTGGCCGCGCAGGATCAACTGGGTGATCCGGCATTCGCGTTCGGTGAGCAGCGACGAGCCGAAGTTGTTTAGTGCCGAGTGAATACGCTGTTCCAACAGGCTTTCGAAGCGCGCGCCCTGAGTCTCCAGGCCGGCGAAGTGCTTGCCCAGCACCGCCAGTACCCAAGGTGCTATGCGCTTGAATTGCTCGGTGGTGGCCGCGTCGAGCTTTTGCGTAAAGGCCAGCGACACCGCCAGGCTCAAGCCGTTGCTCGCCTGCAGGATGTAGTTGAGCTCATCCTCCAGATGCGAATGCCGGTAAAACGACTGGTAGTACTCGCTGTGCTCGAAGTGATCGGGGGCTACGTCGGCGAGGTCGTAGCAGCCGGAAGCCGCCCCCTCCACGCAGGCGCCGTAGAACGGGTCGAGCAAGTAAAACCCGGAGAGGTACTGGCGCACATTGCCCTGGGGCAGCCATGGCCCGTCCAGTTCGAACACTGCGCTGGGCATGCCGTCGTGGGGGTACAGGTACAAGGTCGTGGCCTGAATGGGGCGGATACACCCCAGGGCATCGAACAACGTGGCGGCAAACCCCGCGTGCCCGATGCTCTCGGTCACCCTGGCTATCTGTTCGAACCACTGGGCTGAAGACAGTCGATCATTATCCACTTCGAAGACTCGCCGTCATAACGGTTGGGTGCGACACCAGGTCACTGGCGCCGGGGACTGAAGTGATAGTCCCACACCCGCAAAGTCATCGAAATCACCCCTTAGGGTGAGGGGGGGCGCTGGAACCTCGGAATCGCCAAGCCCAGGCTTTCACGCAAGGTCGAGCCCTCGTAGGCCGTGCGATAAACACCGCGCTCCTGCAGCAAAGGGATCACCTCCTGAGTAAAGCGATCAAATTGCCCAGGGTGCCCGATGTAGATATTGAACCCATCCACCGCCCGCGCCTGGAACCAATCCGCCATTTTCTGCGCCACCGTGGCGGCGCTGCCCACGAACGCGCCTGGGCGTAATTGCCGGCCAAATTCGACGGCCTGGCGCAGGGTAAAGCCCTTTTCCCGGGCCTGGTCTGCGATGCGTTTGGCTGCGGTGAAAAAACTGCTGCGCGCGGCCTCCAGGCTCTCTTGCGGGAACGGCGCGTCCAGGTCGTATTGGCTGAAATCATGCCAACCAAAATTGCGCCCGAACTCCTTGAGCGCCAGCGCGAAACTGTGGTCGAGCTGATGGTAGTGCTGCTCGATTTCCCGGGCATGGGCATCGGTGTCGCCCACGTAAATTTCCGCACCGGGCATGATCAGTACCTGTTCCGGATCGCGCCCCCGTTGTGCCGCCCTACCCTTGATATCCCGGTAAAACGCCTGGCCCTGCTCGATACTGGCTGCGTGGGTGAAGATCACATCGGCGGTGGCGGCGCCCAGGTCACGGCCTTGTTCGGAGTCGCCAGCCTGGAATATCACCGGTTGGCCCTGGGGGGAGCGCTGGATATTCAGCGGGCCCACCACCGAAAAGTGTTCGCCCTGGTGGTTCAGGCTGTGCAGCTTGCTCGGGTCGAGAAACTGCCCAGTGGCACGGTTGCGCACAAACGCATCGTCTTCGTAAGAGTTCCACAGCCCCTGTACCACCTGAACGTGTTCGGCGGCACGCCCGTAGCGGGTGGCATAGTCGTAATGTTCGTCGCGGCTGTAATTGCCGGCGGTACCGGCATCGCCACTGGTCACCACGTTCCAGCCGGCGCGGCCTTTGCTGATCAGGTCCAGGGAGGCCAGGCGCCGGGCGACGTTATACGGCGAGTTATACGAGGTCGTCAGCGTACCGACCAGGCCGATATGCCGCGTGCTCACGGCCAGTGCCGACAGCAACGTCAGCGGCTCCAGGCGATTGAGGTAATGGGAGGGCGAGCCTTCGGTGATGAACTGGCTGTCGACGATGAACATTAGGTCGAACAGCGCCGCCTCGGCCTGGCGCGCTATCTCGATGTACCAATCGACGTTGACGCTGGCATCGGCCGGCAATTGCGGATCAAGCCACAGGTTATGGCGGCCCGGCCCACCGCAGCCCATGGTCAGGGCGCCCAGTTTGAGCTGTCTTTTAGTCATTGCGCAGTAGTCCTTCAAGCGGTCAGGGCTGGGTGGTGGCGACGGCGGGTTGCAAGGCGGCCGCGAATGAAGGGTCGAACAACGTGGCGGCCGAGTAAGACTTGACCAGGCCCAGGCCGGCAAAAAAGTCCACGGTCTTTTGCGCCTCGATGGGCGCCTGAGGCGTCAGCGGCTCGACGGTGGTGCGTGCGCGGGCAAACCAGACGCGGGCGATGTCGGCATCAGCGCGGGTGCGCTTGGCCCAGGCATCGGCATACGCGTTGGCGTTGGCCGGGCTTTGGCGCGCCCAGTCGCGGGCTTTTTTCAGGCGCTGGAGAAAGTCACTGATGGGTTCACGCTTGGCCTCGACAGCACTGGCGTTGGCGGCAATGAAACTCTGGGCCGGGATCAAGTCTTCAGCGGTTGCCAACACCCGCGCACCTTGGCGTTCCTGTTGCGTGACGTAGGGTTCCCAGGTGGCGATCACGTCAACCGCACCGCCTTCCAGCGCGTGGGAGGCATCCAGGGCGCTGAGGTAGCGCCATTGCAGCGAATCCCGCGCAACCCCGGCCTTGTCCAGTGCGGTCAGCAACAGTTGCTGGCTCCAGGAACCTTTCCAGATCGCAGCGCGCTTGCCTGCCAGATCGGCCAGGCTGTGGATCGACGAGTCTTTTTTTACCAGGATGGCTACGCCGTCGAGATTTTGCCGGCTGACGGCAATCACTTTGATCGGTGCACCCAAGGCGCCCAGGAACAACACCGGGGCATCCCCGAGCAGGCCCAGGTCCAGGCTGCCGACGTTGAGCGCTTCGGCCACCGGCGACCCGGCCGTGAACTGCTTCCAGTCCAGCGTGTAAGGCAGGTCATCGAGCACCCCCGCCGCTTCCATCACGGCCTGGGCGTTGTAGCTCTGGTCGCCGACCACCAGGGTTTGCGCCTGCGCCGTCAGACACAGCAAAGAGGCGGCCAACCCGGCCGCCAGGGTTTTGAGGTAACGCACGTTCGTCTCCAGATGCCTTGTGGGGCATTCAAATCGATCCGCACGCACGGTCTCGGTTTTAAAAAGCTTTTATCTGTGGCGATTGAGCTTGCTCCCGCTGGGCTGCGTAGCGGCCCCATGCTCCTGAAAAAGAGCAGGGCCGCTTCGCGCCCCAGCGGGAGCAAGCTCCCTCGCCACAGGTTTTTGGGTGTCCGAGCTATTTTCGTAGTGTTGAAGGCGAGATGTAAAATACTGATAACGCATAACCTAATTCATTAATAATGCGCATATCGCATCACGCTAGCGCGGCAATTCAACCCGGGCCACCAACCCCGAACCACGCCGATTGCTCAGGCTCAGCTCACCGCCCTGCTCGCGCACAATGGCCCGCGCCGCCGAGAGCCCAAGCCCCACCCCACCGGTATTGCGGTTGCGTGAGGTCTCGAGACGAAAGAACGGGTCGAACACCCGTTCCAGGTCCGCCTCGGGAATCCCCGGGCCCTCATCGTTGACTTCGATGCACACCCTCTGATCGTCAACACTCAGAGCAATGCCGGGGTGCCGGGCGTACTTGGCGGCATTTTCCAGCAGGTTGACCACCACCCGTTTAAGCGCCAATGGCCGGCCGTGATAGACCAGATGGGGCGGCCCCCGGAAGTCGACCGTCAGCTGCTGGTCGCGATAGTCGTCGATGATGGTTTGCAGCAGTTCCGACAGATCGAATGCCGTGCTGTGCTCCAGCACCGTATCGTCGCGGAAAAACGCCAGCGCGGCGTTGATCATCGACTGCATTTCCTCGACATCGCGAATCAGCTTGTGCTGATGGTCCAGATCCTCCATGAACTCGCAGCGCAGGCGTATTCGCGTCAAAGGCGCGCGCAAGTCATGGGAAATGGCTGCCAGCATCTGGGTGCGTTCGCCGATGAAGTGCTGGATTTGCGCCTGCATGGTGTTGAAGGCGATAGTGGCCTGGCGTATTTCGTCGGGGCCTTCGATGTCGATGGGCGGTGCGCGCAGATCGCCGCCGAAGCGTCTGGCGGCACTGGCGAAACGCTGCAATGGCTTGGCCAATTGCCGGGTGGCCACCCAGGCGACCAGCAAGGTGGCGATCAACCCCAGGATGATGATCACCGCAATCCGCGTGGGTGCGCTCAGGCCCCAACTGCGTTCGGGTGGGATAAAGGACAACCAGCTGCCATCAAGTAACTGCACCAGCGCGACATAATGCGCGTCGGGGCTGCCACGGGGCCAATCGTCCGGGCTGTACACCTGAATGGTGCGCCCCGTGCCAAACAACGCCTGTATCCCCGGGACTTCGCCCGCCTGTAGCACGTTGCCGCCGCTGGGCAGGCCGAAATCCACGGGGTCGGTATGCCACGTCACCTGCAACCGGGCATCGCTGGCCGCTGCCGCCAGATGCGAGCGCAACGGCGCAGGCGCCGCCTCGATCACTTTCAACGTCGCGGCCATTTGTTCCAGCAACCCCGTGCGGTCGATGGGCGGACGCGCCCACACCCCGGCCACCTGCACGAACAAGGCATTGAGGGCCAGTGAGGCGAGCATCGCGGCGAGAATGGTCAGGGCGATCCGCCGGTTCAGGGTGTCGCGGCGCAGCAGGCGGCGAATCATGCGCGGGTCACCGGGGCAGTGAACAGATAGCCGCCATTGCGCACGGTGCGGATCAGGTCCGGGCGCTTGCAATCGGGCTCGATCTTGCGCCGCAGCCGGCTGACCTGCACGTCGATGCTGCGGTCGAAGGCGTCGTGGCCCTGGCCGTGGGTCAGGTCGATCAACTGGTCGCGGGTGAGAATGCGCTGGGGGTGTTCGAGAAACACTACCAGCAGGTCGAACTCGCCACCGGACAACGGGATCATGACGCCCTCCGGCGAACGCAGCTCGCGACAGGTGATATCCAGATGCCAACCGGCGAAGGCAATCACCGGGCGTGAGCGCTCGTCGGCCGCGATGACCGGCTGTCCCGCACGCCGTTGCACAGCGCGCAGGCGGGCCAGCAATTCGCGCGGGGCGAAGGGTTTGGTCAGGTAGTCGTCGGCGCCCAGCTCCAGGCCAACAATGCGGTCGCTCAGCTCGCCCATGGCCGTGAGCATGATGATAGGGATGCCGAACTGCGCCCGCACTTTCTGGCAGAGGCTGAGGCCGCCTTCGCCGGGCAACATGAGGTCGAGGATGATCGTGTCCGGCCGCTGTTGTGCGACGGCCGCCCACATGGCCTCGCCGTCGGCGGCCACGTCGACTTCATAGGCGTGCTGGACGAAGAATTTCTTCAGCAATGCCAGCACTTCCACGTCGTCATCGACGATCAGCAGTCTGCTCACGTTCACAGATTCCCAGGCCAAAAAAAGAACGACATCTAAAACCATTCCGGCGCCGGGGTCATTTATTTCAATCGAGCAACATTCCTTCGCCACGGACACAACCCGGACATCTTTGGGCAAAACCTGTCGGGCATTCTGCACATCTCCCACTCACGAAAGACGCCTATGAAAGTTTCGAGCAGCAGGTACACCGAGCAAGCAGCAGGCGATGCGCGGCCACTGGTACTGAGCCAGCGCACCTCTTCCCCGGCTCAGGATAGCCCGATGCTGTTCCAGGAATCCTGCCTGGGGCTGAACGCGGACCTGGACCGTATCGTGCTGCGTCGCTACTTCGAACACTACAGCCCCGACGCCGGGCGCTGGGTCGAGTACGCCCACTCCATTCCCATCGCCGAGCTTGTCCACTGGATCATGACCCATGGCCAGTTGCATATCGAATCGTCACACGACACTCCAAACGAACAGGCAACCCATTGATGGCCCGTAAATGCTCACTCCTGCTACTGATGGCGGCCACCCTGAGCCTGATGGCTTGCAGCAGCAACAAGGTCGAACCCGAGCGATATACAGGCTTTCTTCATGACTACAGCCTGCTTAAAGAACAACAGAGCCCGTCGGGCCAGACCGTACTGAGTTGGATCAGCCCGGCCTTGAAGCGCGGCCGCTACAAGCAGGTCTACCTGGCGCCTAGCCAGTTTTTCCCGGCTGTTGAACCCAGCGCTCAGATCCCGCAAAGCACGCTCTCCCACGTCACCGGCTACTACGACCTGGTACTGCGCTCGGAACTTGGCAAATACGTTTACCTGGCCTCAAAACCTGGCCCTGACACCCTCACAGTACGCCCTGCCATCACCCGCATCGCCACCAGCCCCCAGGGACTGCGGTTGTATGAGTGGCTGCCGATCACCCTGGTCGCAGCGGGCGTGAGCGCCGCCACAGGCATACGCGATCGAGACAGTGAAATCGCCACGGAGCTCTCATTGGAAGATGGTTCGACCGGCGATGTCGTGGCGGCCATGGTGCGTAAAGGCACCGGTGCCCCCCTGGCCAATGACAAGCAAGTCATGACCGCCGACAACGTCAAGGACGTGCTCGACGGCTGGGCCCGCGACCTGGGTACGTCGTACAGTGCAGTCGCTCGATAACCCTCACCGCGCTCAAACGTCATAATCACAGGGGCATCTGCGTGGTAATCTCCCGGCACCACGAATAGACATTGATCGTCACTTGACGATGACCAAAGCCAGGAAAGACCATGCCCAAGATTTCTCACTCAGCGCTACGCCGTAATTTCCGTGACCTGCTGGCAACGCCCCTGTGCGTTGAAACCGCCTCCGTATTCGACCCCATGTCTGCCCGCATCGCGGCCGACCTGGGGTTTGAAGTGGGAATCCTGGGCGGCTCGGTCGCCTCCCTGCAGGTGCTGGCGGCCCCCGATTTTGCGTTGATTACCCTGAGTGAGTTCGTCGAGCAAGCCACCCGCATCGGCCGTGTGGCCCAGTTGCCCTTCATCGCCGATGCCGACCATGGCTACGGCAACGCCCTGAACGTGATGCGCACCGTCGAAGAACTGGAACGCGCCGGCGTCGCTGCGCTGACCATCGAAGACACCCTCTTGCCCGCGCAATTCGGGCGTAAATCCACGGACCTGATTTCCGTCGAAGAAGGCATCGGCAAGGTCAAGGCCGCGCTGGAGGCACGTGTCGACCCGGCGCTGTCGATCATTGCGCGCACCAATGCCGGCGTGCTGCCCACCAGCGACGTGATTGCGCGGACCAAGGCCTACGAAAAGGCCGGTGCTGACGGCATCTGCATGGTCGGCGTCAAGGACTTCGACCACCTGGAGCAAATCGCGGAGAACCTCAGCGTTCCGCTGATGCTGGTGACCTACGGCAACCCACAACTGCACGACAGCGAGCGCCTGGCCAGCCTGGGCGTACGCATCGTGGTGGCCGGGCATGGCGCCTACTTCGCCGCGATCAAGGCCACTTACGACAGCCTGCGTGCCCAGCGCCAGCTGACCCATAGCACTTCGAACCTCAGTGCGACGGAGTTGACCCACACTTACACCTTGCCTGAGAGCTATGTGGCGTGGGCCGAAGAGTTCATGGATGTAAAAGAGTAATCAATCACTCACGGCTCAGCCGTTGGCGCATCCCTGCGCTGGCGGCCGGGCCGGGCTGTACCACGCACTGATCCATCGCCACCCACGCACCTTCCTCCGTCGCCATCATCGGCTGCACCGGCCGGCCCGTCTCGCGTTCCACCACCTCGACACTGATGCCCTCCTCGGCGTAATGCCGATTGCCCCACGCCACCAACGCCATCAGCACCATACGAAAGTCTTCGCCTCTGGCCGTCGGCACGTATTCGTAGCGTGGCGGCCGCTCGCTGTAGGCGCGGCGCTCCAGCATCCCCGCTTCTACCAAGCCATTAAGGCGGCGCGTCAGCATGTTGGGCGCGATGCCCAGGCTGCGCGAGAACTCGTCAAAACGGCGCAAGCCGTGCAAGGCGTCGCGCATGATCAGCATGCTCCACCACTCCCCTACCCGTTCAAGGCTACGGGCGATGGGGCATTCGGCACTGATGAGGGATTTGCGCTGCATAAGTATTCCTGTGTGCGAGTACAAACTTGTATGACGCCATGTTACTTTCATGATGATAGTGACGTCCATACGCTGTGTACCCTTCAAGCAACAGGAGTCGATTGAGCATGAGTAAACGTATCGTCGTGACGGGCATGGGCGCGCTGACGCCGCTGGGGTCGAGCGTGGAATCCACTTGGCAGCGCTTGCTGGACGGACAGTCGGGCATCCGCCGTTTGCCGCAAGAGTTGATCGGTGATCTGGCGGTCAGCATCGGCGGCCAGGTGCAAAGTGCGTTGCAAGACCCCGAAGCCGGTTTTGATCCTGATCGACTGTTGGCGGCCAAGGAACAGCGCAAGATGGACCGCTTTATCTTGTTCGCCCTGGCGGCGGCGGATGAAGCCCTGAAGCAGGCCAATTGGGCACCCAAAACACCTGAGGAGCAGGCGCGCACGGCGACCATCATCGCCTCCGGTGTCGGTGGTTTCCCGGCCATTGCCGATGCGGTGCGCACCACTGACAGCAAGGGCCCGCGTCGTCTGTCGCCCTTCACCATTCCATCGTTTCTGAGCAACATGGCCGCCGGGCATGTGTCGATCAACTATGGCTTGAAAGGCCCGCTGGGTGCGCCAGTAACCGCGTGTGCAGCCGGGGTTCAGGCTATCGGCGACGCAGCGCGAATGATCCGCGCCGGGGAAGTCGACGTCGCGGTATGCGGCGGTGCCGAAGCGGCGATTCATCGCGTCAGCCTTGCCGGATTCGCCGCAGCGCGAGCGCTGTCCAGCGATTTCAATGCCACGCCGCAGCGCGCTTCGCGCCCCTTCGATCAGGCGCGCGACGGCTTTGTGATGGGCGAAGGCGCCGGCATTCTGGTAATTGAAGAACTGGAGCATGCCCTGGCGCGGGGCGCACAGCCGATTGCCGAACTGGTGGGCTATGGCACCAGTGCAGACGCCTATCACATGACCGCAGGGCCTGAAGACGGTGACGGTGCGCGCCGGGCAATGACTCAAGCGTTGCGCCAGGCGGGCATCGAGGCATCGCAGGTGCAGTACCTGAATGCCCACGCGACCTCCACGCCTGTGGGCGACAAGGGCGAGCTGGCGGCGATCAGGACGGTATTCGGTACCGGCGGCAGCCCGGCGATCAGCTCGACAAAATCCGCCACCGGCCACTTGCTCGGTGCTGCGGGGGGCATCGAAGCCGTCTTCACCGTGCTTGCCCTGCGTGACCAGATCGCGCCAATGACACTCAACCTGGAAAACCCAGACGCCCTCGCCGACGGCCTGGACATGGTGCGCGATGAGGCGCGGCCCATGCCGATTGAATACGCGCTGTCCAATGGCTTCGGCTTTGGCGGCGTGAACGCCAGCGTGCTGTTCCGACGCTGGATATAAGCCGGGGTTTGCCCCTGGAGTGAATTTCACCGACCATGGCGCCTTTCTGTTCCTGCCAACACGAGGTGCCCATGGCCAACCACGACCTGTCCTATACCCCTGACCCGGACGCCGATTCCATCTCCTCCGACGTGATCGGCTTCAACGGCATCCTGGTCTCCACCCAGATTCCCACCCATGCCGATGGCAGCCTGGAACTGGGCGATATCACCCTGCAAAGCGAGTGCACCCTGCAAGCGCTGAAAGTTGCGCTGGAAAAAGCCGGCAGTTCCATGGACCGGGTCATGCACCTGACCATCTACCTCACCGACATGGCCGACCGTGCTGCGTTCAACGAGGTCTACAAGCGCTTTTTCGCCAAGCCCTGGCCAGTGCGGGCGGCAGTGGGCGTTGCCGCCTTGGCGGTGGAAGGTATGCGGGTGGAAGTGACGGCGATGGCTGCCAAGGCTTGAATCTGTGACGCCGTTAACGCCGATCTGATCGGAATGTCGAACGCGGTCAAAAAGGTGGGCTTGCCTGCGATAGCGGTGGTGAATGTTCCATCGCCATCGCAGCATAGGTATCTACACAACTTTGTGGGCTGTACCCGCCAACGGTAACTACGATGCGAAGCGAGCCGCTCTTGATCTGCTTTTGATCTTAGGCGCCCCGTCAAACCACGCTGGCCGGAATTCGACAGTGATTTGGGGGGTAAACCGGCAGGGATGCCGGTTTAGCCGCCCCGCGCCATGGATGGCGCGTGGCGGCGGCCCCCCAAATCACTGGCGGATTACGGGCACACCGAGCCTAGGCGAGGTGCCGAGTGGTGGGGCAAGAGCCCTTTGGTTACTTTGGGGCTCTTTTCCAAAGTGACCCGCCGTCAGGCGGAACCCTAAGTGGCAGTTACCGCAGGAATGGATATGTACACGGTCCAACTGGGTTGACTGTCAGGCCGTCTTCGCAGGCAAGCCAGCTCCCACATTTGGACAGCGGCGCGTCAGTTAGAACAGCGCTGGCTGTCAGGCCGTCACGGGAGCAAGCTCCCTCGCCACAGGTTCAGCGTCGCACCAAAATTGTGTAGATACCTATGGCCATCGCAGGCAAGCCAGCTCCCACATTGGGTCTTCGTTGCGTTGAGTAATGCGTTCGCTTAACGGACTTGCATTAGGCCCGACAGCCCTGCGGTAGATGCCGCCCAGGCATTTCACGGCTACAATGCGCGCCTCGACCGTGACAAGCCTGACTAAAAACTATGTCCTTGCCCAAGCATCACCTGGAATTGCTCAGCCCTGCCCGCGATGTCGCCATTGCGCGCGAGGCTATCCTGCACGGCGCCGACGCCGTTTATATCGGCGGGCCGAGCTTCGGCGCCCGCCATAATGCGTGTAACGAGGTGAGCGATATCGCTCAACTGGTGGAATTCGCCCGCCGTTACCACGCCCGCGTCTTCACCACCATCAACACCATCTTGCATGACAACGAGCTGGAACCTGCGCGCAAGCTGATCCATCAACTCTACGATGCCGGTGTCGATGCGCTGATCGTGCAAGACCTGGGCGTGATGGAGCTGGATATTCCGCCGATCGAGCTGCACGCCAGCACCCAGACCGACATCCGCACCCTGGGCCGGGCCAGGTTTCTCGACCAGGCCGGTTTCTCGCAGTTGGTACTGGCCCGCGAGTTGAACCTGCAAGAGATCCGCGCCATTGCCGACGAGACCGATGCCGCCATCGAGTTCTTTATCCACGGCGCCCTGTGTGTCGCGTTCTCCGGGCAGTGCAATATCTCCCACGCGCAAAATGGCCGCAGCGCCAACCGTGGCGACTGCTCCCAGGCCTGCCGCCTGCCCTACACCCTGAAAGATGACCAAGGCCGCGTGGTGGCCTTTGAAAAGCACCTGCTGTCGATGAAAGACAACAACCAGAGCGCCAACCTGCGTGCCCTGGTCGAAGCGGGCGTGCGTTCGTTCAAGATCGAAGGCCGCTACAAGGACATGGGTTATGTGAAGAACATCACCGCCTACTACCGCCAGCGCCTCGACGAGATCCTCGAAGACCGTCCGGACCTGGCCCGCGCTTCCAGCGGGCGTACCGCGCACTTCTTCCTGCCCGACCCGGAAAAAACCTTCCACCGCGGCAGCACCGATTACTTTGTCAGCGACCGCAAGATCGACATCGGCGCGTTTGACACCCCGACCTTTACCGGCCTGCCCGTGGGCACCGTGGAAAAAGCCGGCAAGCGCGACTTGCAGGTGGTCACCCATGAGCCGCTGTCCAACGGCGACGGCCTCAATGTGCTGATCAAGCGTGAAGTGGTGGGTTTTCGCGCCAACATCGCCGAGCCCAAGGGTGAGTTCGAGGAAGACGGTGAAAAGCGCTACCGCTACCGCGTCGAGCCCAACGAAATGCCGGCCGGCCTGCATCAACTGCGCCCGCATCACCCGCTCAATCGCAACCTGGACCACAACTGGCAACAGGCCCTGCTCAAGACCTCGGCCGAGCGCCGTATCGGCTTGTCATGGGTCGCACGCCTGCGTGAAGAGCAGCTGCAAATCACCGCGACCAGCGAAGAAGGCATCAGCGCCAGCGTCACCCTGCCCGGCCCGTTTGGCGTGGCCAACAAGCCGGAACAGGCGCTGGACACCCTGCGCGACCTGCTCGGCCAGCTCGGCACCACCGAGTACCACGCCACCCGTATCGAACTGGATGCGCCGCAAGCGTTCTTCATCCCCAATTCGCAGCTCAAGGCCTTGCGCCGTGAAGTGATCGAAGCACTGACCGCCGCACGCGTCGCCGCGCATCCGCGGGGCGGGCGCAAGGCTGAAACCTCGCCGCCGCCGGTTTACCCTGAGGCGCACCTGTCGTTCCTGGCCAACGTCTACAACCAGAAGGCCCGGGACTTCTACCATCGTCACGGCGTGAAGCTGATCGATGCAGCCTTCGAAGCCCACGAAGAAACCGGCGAAGTGCCGGTGATGATCACCAAGCACTGCCTGCGTTTCTCGTTCAACCTGTGCCCTAAACAGGCCAAAGGAGTGACCGGGGTAAAGACCAAGGTGGCGCCGATGCAATTGATCCACGGTGACGAAGTGCTGACCCTGAAGTTCGACTGCAAACCCTGCGAGATGCATGTGGTGGGCAAGATCAAGGGGCATATCCTCGGCCTGCCGCAGCCTGGCAGCGCGGTGGAGCATTTCAACCCGGAAAACCTCATCTATCAGGGCACGCACTAACCCTCACCTGTAGGAGCGAGCTTGCTCGCGAAGAACGAGAGAACGCCGCGTTTCAACCCTGATACGCGGCGTCATCGTTAACCTTCTTCGCGAGCAAGCTCGCGCCTACCGAGGTTGCGGGGCCACCACCAGCCCCGCTGCAACCCTGCCGCTGCCAGCAGAATCGCCGCCACGCCCAGCCATTGCAGCCACCCCAGGCGATGCCCGAACGCAATCCAATCCACAAAGATCGCCGCAATCGGGTAGATGAACGACAGTGCGCCGGTAATGGCCGTCGGCAGTTTCTGGATCGCGCCATACAGCAGTACGTACATCAAACCCGTGTGCACCACCCCCAAAGTGACCAAGGCCGCCCACGTTGTGGTGGATGCCGGCAGGCCATTCCAGGGCACCAGCGGCGCCAGCAATAGCGCGCCAGTGGCCACCTGGATCAATGCCATCAAATGCGGCGGTACTTCCTTGAGGCGCTTGATGATCAACGCCGCGACCGCATATAAAAATGCCGCACCCAGGGCCAGCGCGATGCCTACCAGGTAATCACCGCCACCCGTTTGCTCGCCATGGGCGGTGACAATCGCCAACATGCCCAGAAACGCCACGCTCAACCACACCAGTTTCTGCACGGTGATTTTTTCACCGAGAAACACCGCCGCCAGCATCACCAGGATAAACGGCTGCACGTTATACACCGCGGTGCTGATAGCGATGGAGGCACGGGAATAGGATTCGAACAGCAGCAACCAGTTGCCGACGATGGCCACGCCGCTGAGCACGGCCAGCCCCAGTTTTGCCCAACTGAGCAGGTCCAGGCGCAGGTAACCCAGCCAGGCGCACACGAGTACCAGCGTCAGCGCACCGATCACACAGCGCCAGAACACCACCTCGATCACCGACACGCCAGACACCAGCACAAACCAGCCAATGCTGCCCGAGATCAGCATGGCGGCGACCATTTCCCACGACCCGCGACGGATGGATGAATCCATGATTGAGGCTCCTCAAGTGAGGCTCCAGTATGGCAATCTGTTGGTGACGGCTAAAGCGACTAAAAAAGGCAAAAGCCCGAAATCACCTTTTCTTATTAGGCACAGACCATGATCGACACCATCGACCAGCAATTGATCGCCGCTTTGATGGACGACTCGCGGTTGTCCCTCAAGGCCCTGGCAGGCATCACCGGGCTGTCGTCACCCAGCGTCAGCGAACGCCTGCGGCGCCTGGAAGAACGTGGCGTGCTGACCCACTACACCGTCGACATCGACCCCAGACACTTCGGTTATCTGCTGCAAGCCATCGTGCGCATCCGCCCCCTGCCCGGCAAATTGCAGGAGGTGGAGCGTCAGATCCAGGCGATCCCCGAGTTCACAGAGTGCGACAAGGTTACCGGGGACGACTGCTTTATCGCACGCCTGCATGTACGCACCATGGAACACCTCGACACGCTGCTGGACCGGCTGAATACCTATGCCGAAACCAACACCGCTATCGTCAAGAAAACCCCGGTGAAACGGCGTTTGCCGCCGTTGGCTGACTAAATGGGTTGTTCAGGTACTCATGCCCAGTGCTCGGCCCGCTCACTGGTCAGCTTTTCCACAAACCCCACAATCCGCCGACAGGCTTGCGCCAGGCGCTCCTCGCCCAGGGTAAAGGACAGTCGAACGAACCCCTGGGCCGGCTCGCCGAAGGCTGCCGCGTCCAGCACCGACACGCCCGCTTCGCGAAACAGGCGCCAGGCAAAATCCAGCGACCCCAGCCCCGTACCGCGCACATCCACCAGCACGAACATGCCCGCTTGCGGCGCCAGCACCCGGATGCCTGGGCAGGTGCTCAAGGCGGTCACTACCAGGTCACGTCGGCGTCGGTAGGTCTCCCGCATACCTTCAGTGACGTCATCGTGGGCCAACACCGCGGCGGTCGCCGCCTCCATCACGAAGCCGGGCAAGCCGTACATCATGCTCAACAGCAGGGTTTCGGCGTGCTGCACCATTTGCACTGGAGCGATGAGCCAGCCGATACGCCAGCCGGTCATGGCGTGGGACTTGGACAAGCTGCCGATCACAATGCAGCGCTGGGCCATGCCCGGTAATGCCGCGAGGCTGTGGTATTGACCGTCGAACACCAGGCTTTCGTAGACCTCATCCACCACCACCCACAGATCATGGGCGATGGCCAGGTCGGCAATGGCTTGCAGCTCCTGCAGGTCAAGCACCACGCCAGTGGGGTTGTTCGGATTGGAAAAGAATATCGCCCGGGTACGCGGGGTGATCGCGGCGGCGAGCAAGGACGGATTCAGGCGAAAGCCGGCCTCAGCACTGCAGGGCACCCGCACCAGGGTGGCGCCGCTGGCCTTGAGCGTGGCTTCGTAGGTGACATACATCGGGTCGAGCACCAACACTTCGTCACCGCCCTGCAACAGGCACAGCGAACTGATGAACAGCGCGTTCTGCGCACCGGGCACGATGATCACGTTGTCGGCGGCCAACGGCCGGGCAAGGGTCTGGCTGTAACGGGCTGCGATCGCCTCGCGCAGTGCGGGGCGACCGGCGATCTCGGTGTAGTGGGAATCTCCCGCGTGCAAGGCATTGACGGCGGCGTCGGTGATAAAGGTCGGCGTGGCGAAATCCGGGTCGCCGACGCTGAGGATGATGACGTCTTCGCCCTGGCTGGCGGCGTCGAACGCGGCGTGGTGGATGTCCCAGGCGGCAACGCCCTGCCCTGCAATGCGCTCAACGAAGGGAGAAAACTTCATGCCAGAGCCTCTGGTGAAAGAAGAAAGACGCAGATCCGTAGATGCGCGGGCGACAAGCGGCCAACTTAGTGCATGGCAAACCTTCGTTCAATGGCTAAATAGGGCCTTGTCCCCATGGCGGGCAATCACATTGAACCCCCTTCCGGTCGCCGTTCTCAAAGTTGCATAGACCACGGCCCTGGAACACGCACAATGACTTTCATTCTATGGCTGGCCGTATTGGGCGCCGTACTGCTTACCCTGGCCCTCACCTCCTCATACTTGCGCTGGATGCCGGTCACCACCTCGGCGGTGTGCCTGTTGCTGGGCACCGCCATCGGCCCCCTGGGTGTGGACCTGCTGCACCTGGACATCAAGGGGTCGGCGCGCTGGATGGAGCACCTGACCGAAGTGGCAGTGCTGTTTTCGCTGTTTGTCAGCGGCCTTAAATTGCGCCTGCCGCTCAAGCATCGCACCTGGCGCATCGCCTTCGGCCTGGCCGGCCCGGTCATGCTGTTGACCATCCTCGGCACCGGGCTGTTGCTGCATTACCTGCTTGATCTGTCGTGGGGGGTGTCTTTGTTGGTGGGCGCGATCCTGGCGCCGACCGACCCGGTGCTGGCGGGCCTGGTTCAGGTCAACAATGCCCAGGACTACGATGCGCTGCGCTTCGGTCTGTCCGGCGAAGCGGGGCTGAACGATGGCAGCGCCTTTCCGTTTGTGATCTTCGGCCTGCTGTTCATGCAACATGGCGGCTTCGATGGCGACTGGGTCGGCGGTTGGGTGCTGAAAAACCTGGTATGGGCGGTGCCGGTCGGGCTATTGATCGGCTACTGGATGGGCCGAGGAATCGGCCGGGTGACGTTGCGCCTGCGCCTGATCAATGCCGACAGCACCCTCTCGCCCAATGATTACCTGACACTGGCATTGATCGCCCTTGCCTATGTGACCGCCGAAGCCGTGGGCGGCTATGGCTTCCTGTCGGTATTCGCGGCGGGCCTGGGGTTGCGCCAGGCCGAGGTGAAGTCCACCGGCAACGCCCAGACACCCGCCGAGCACCTGGCGCAACCGGTGGTGGGCCACCTCGAAATCGAGCCCGAGCAAGCCTTGCATGGTGACGTCAGCCAGTTGAAGGACACCCAGATCGCGGCAGGCGTGATGATGGGCGACATGCTGGCATTCGGCAGCCTGGTGGAGCGGGCCATGGAGGTGTTCCTGGTGACAGTCTTGGGCATCGTGCTGGTCAGCCACTGGGAGTGGGCCGCGTTGGCGGTGGCACCATTGCTGTTTTGTGTGATTCGCCCCGCCAGTGTATTCGCCATGCCTTGGGGCCGCCTGCTGGACCATCGCCAACGCAGCCTGGTCAGTTGGTTCGGCATCCGTGGGATCGGCAGCATTTACTACCTGTTCTATGCGCTCAACCATGGCCTGGTGGGCACCAGCAGTGCGGTGGCGGTCAACTTGACGCTATCGGTCATCGCATTGAGCATCCTGGCCCACGGGTTGAGCACCCAGCCCATGCTGGCGTGGTATGAGCGTCAGGCCGCGCAAAAAAATTGAATCCGGCACCGCCCCGGGGTTTCAAACAGTCAGGACCCACAGTGCGAGTCAACTAATGAAAAACATCGCCCAACGATTGCTTGAGGAACGCCAACGCCTGGGATATTCGCAGCAATACCTGGCGCAGGCAGGCGGCGTGACCACACGCGAGCAACGTCAATATGAACTGGGCGAAGACCTGCCCCATGCGAACTACCTGGCAGCTTTGGCCGAACACGGGGTGGATGTGGTGTATGTAATCACCGGCAAGCGCAGCACGGTGGTTAATATCAGCCGCGATCAGGCGCAGACGCTGATCGATAACCGCGTGGTGGGCCAGGAGGTGTCGCTGGACGGCGGGGCCGAGGAAGACGTCTACTTCAAGCTCAGCAATCCCTCGGGCCCGCCGCCGGATCAGTCCTGATTTTCAGTGTTGCCAACGTCCGCCGCTTCATCCAGGTCGTTCAGCGGTACCTCGGCATCGTCCATCAGCGAACCCGGGTCTTCGTTGCCCGGGTCGTTGAGTTCATCGTCCAGTTCTTTTGACATGTGCGTCTCCTCTAACCGCCTTGGGTATCGATATCGGCATCGGTTTCAGGCTTGTGCTCACGCTCGGGCCTGAAGTCTGGACTGTAGTCGTTTTCCTTGGCCTTTGGGTCGCTCGCAGGCGTTGGATCCTTGGGCGCATCGGCGGCGGTGCCAGGGGCCGGCTCGCCGCCGTCGATGGCTGGGTCGTTGCGATTGTGGGTCTGGGGATCTTTAGGCTGGGTCATGAGGCACCTCTTTGCAGGCCGGTGAAAAATCTGTACCGCATAGAGCTAAGGCGTCACGGCCACGGCTGAAGTTCCGTCCGCGTGGTCAGCGCAGTGGATTGTCCACTTGGATATAAAACGCATAGATGCCCAACACCAGCCAGAACACCATGAACAACCACGGCGCGCGCATGGAAAACAACAACGACTTGCGATAGCCCTTGTGGCTCGACTCCACCTCGGAAAACAGTGGCGACTCATCGTAGGCCATGCCCATCACCGGCTCGCTGCGCAGCAATTCGCTTTGCTTGTAGTGCCAGTGGTCGATGATTTCATACGCCGCACGGATACCGGGCCAGGCATTCAGCGAACTGAGAATACCCAGCGAAACCAGGAAGATCGGCACCACCAGCGTGAACAGCTTGCCCCATTCCGGGTTGAGGTTGCCCATGCCGGAGACAAAGGCAATCACCAGGAAGGATTGCGCGGTCAGGTAGGCGTCGGTGCGGTTAGCCAGGATGCTGGTTTCGTACTGGATCTCGCGCCGGTAAAAGTCGAGGCGGTCCTTGGGCGAGCCGAAAATCTTTGCGTTGTGTTCGCTGTGGTCGTTCAGGGCCGCTTCCGGAGTGTGGGGGGAGATGATTCTGGACACGACGGTGCTCCACAAGGTGACGAAACTTCTTAGAAGAATCGGGGCTCGATGAAGTTCAAGTGGGTTGGCGCACCAATCTGAAACACGCCGCGCCCCATTGTGGTGAGCCCCCTCCTGTGGCGAGCGAGCTTGCTCGCGCTGGAGTGCGCAACGCTCCCGCTTTTATTGGGGCCGCTGCGCAGCCCGGCGCGAGCAAGCTCGCTCGCCACAGGTTATTGATGCCTAGTTCGCATTCCGGCACAGGCATTGCTTTATCCATTCACCACCCGGAAAACAGGAGCATGCGTTACCCCCCGACCCAGAGCCGCCCCCATAAGAAAGTAAGGACCAGGTCTGTTGGCACCTTCAGCCACGGGCTCATAAAAACATGCGTTTTTTTAAGCGGCAGTGCCACCCAAAGCCACACTGGGCACTGACAAGGTACTGGAATGGCTCGATCTTTCTTTGATGAAATGAATGACGCAAACGGCGTATGCCGTGCGCACTATCAGGACTTCTCTCGCTGGCTGGCCAATACGCCGCCAGAACTGCTGGCCCAGCGTCGCCGTGAAGCGGACTTGCTGTTCCATCGCGCCGGGATCACCTTCACCCTGTATGGCGACGAGCAAGACACCGAACGCCTGATTCCCTTCGACATCATTCCCCGCAGCATCCCCGCCAGTGAATGGAGCCTGATCGAGCGTGGCTGCATCCAGCGGGTCAACGCACTGAACATGTTTCTCGCCGACATCTACCACGACCAGCGCATCATCAAGGCCGGGATCATTCCGGCAGAACAGGTGCTGGGCAACGAGGGGTATCAGAAGGCAATGGTCGGCCTGGACCTGCACCGCGACATTTACTCGCACATCTCCGGTGTCGACCTGGTACGCGACGGCGACGGCACCTATTACGTGCTGGAAGACAACCTGCGCACCCCCAGCGGCGTGAGCTACATGCTCGAAGACCGCAAGATGATGATGCGCCTGTTCCCGGAAGTGTTCGCCAAGCAACGCATTGCCCCGGTGGACCACTACCCCAACCTGTTGCTCAAGACGCTCAAGAGCGCCAGCCGCCTCGATAACCCGAATGTGGTGGTGTTGACGCCTGGGCGCTTCAACAGCGCCTTCTTCGAACACGCGTTCCTTGCCCGGGAAATGGGTGTGGAACTGGTGGAAGGCGCTGATCTGTTCGTGCATGACCTCAAGGTGTTCATGCGCACCACCGACGGCCCCAAGGCGGTGGACGTGATCTACCGGCGCATCGACGACGCCTTCCTCGACCCCCAGGCGTTCAACCCCGAGTCGATGCTCGGCGTGCCGGGGCTGGTGGCGGCTTACTGCGCCGGCAATGTGGTACTGGCCAACGCCATCGGCACCGGGGTGGCTGACGACAAGTCGATCTACCCCTACGTACCGGCGATGATCCGCTTCTACCTGGACGAGGAACCGATCCTGCAAAACGTGCCGACCTTCCAATGCCGCAAGCCCGATGAACTGTCTCATGTGCTGGCCAACCTCGAGCAGTTGGTGGTCAAGGAAACCCAGGGCTCCGGCGGCTACGGCATGCTGGTGGGTCCGGCGTCGACGGCCGCCGAGATCGAGGACTTCCGCCAACGCATCAAGGCCCGTCCCCATGCGTATATCGCCCAACCGACCCTGAGCCTGTCCACCTGCCCGACCTTTGTCGAAAACGGCATCGCACCCCGGCATATCGACCTGCGCCCGTTCGTGCTCTCGGGCAAGGAAACCCGCCTGGTGCCCGGCGGCTTGACCCGCGTGGCGCTGAAAGAAGGCTCGCTGGTCGTCAACTCGTCGCAAGGCGGCGGAACCAAGGACACCTGGGTGGTGGAGGGCTGAGTATGTTGAGTAGAACCGCTGCGGATCTGTATTGGATGTCCCGCTATCTGGAACGCGCCGAGAACCTGGCACGCATGCTGGAAGTCAGTTATTCGCTGTCCTTGATGCCCCAGGCCGGGCGCAGCGATGGCCTGGATGAACTGGCGATGTCGTTGCTCAGCAGCGGCACTCTGGACAGCTACCTGGAACGGCACCAGACCCTGGATGCCGAGCGCATGTTGCACTTCTTCGCCCTCGACGAAGAAAACCCGGCCAGCATCTACAACTGCCTGCGCGCCGCCCGGGGCAATGCCCACGCCGTGCGCGGACGCATCACCGCCGACATGTGGGAAAACCTCAACGCCACCTGGCTGGAAATGCGCAGCATCGCCGCCGGCGGCCTGGCGCGACACGGCATCAGCCACTTCTGCGACTGGGTCAAGCAGCGCTCGCACCTGTTTCGGGGCGCGACCTCGGGCACCATCATGCGCAATGACGCCTACCGCTTCATTCGTCTGGGCACCTTTGTCGAACGTGCTGACAACACCTTGCGCCTGCTGGATGCGCGCTATGAGATGTTCGGCGAGGAGTCGGAAGAAGTCAGCGACGTATCGGCACGCGGTTATTACCAGTGGAGCGCCCTGCTGCGCGCGTTGTCGTCGTTCGAGGCCTATACCGAGCTGTATCCGAATGCCTTGAATGCCCGCTCGGTGTCGGAACTGCTGCTGTTGCGCAGTGATGTACCGCGCTCGTTGCATGCGTGTATCGAGGAGTTGAGCCATATCCTTGCGGACTTGCCCGGCAGTTATGGGCGAACGGCGCAGCGCTTGGCGGCGGAGTTTGAAGCCCGGCTGCGGTATACGGGGATTGATGAGATTCTGGAAGATGGGCTGCACACTCGGCTGACAGAATTCATCGACACCGTGCGTGAGTTGGCCCGGGAGATACAAAGCTCCTACCTGGAAGTGGTGTAGCCCAAACCTGTAGGAGCGAGCCTGCTCGCTCCTACAGGGGCTTGATCGCCCACCAACGCGGCAGCAACTGCCGCACCCGCGATTCGCCAAAGCGGTCATCGATCAGCATTACCACCCCGCGATCCTGCTGGCTGCGGATCACCCGCCCCGCTGCCTGCACAACTTTCTGAATACCGGGATACAGGTAGGTGTAGTCATACCCCGCGCCGAAAACAGCGCCCATACGTGCCTTGATCTGTTCATTCACCGGGTTGAGCTGCGGCAAACCCAGGGTAGCGATAAACGCACCGATCAGGCGCGCTCCGGGCAGGTCGATACCTTCGCCAAACGCACCGCCCAGCACCGCAAAGCCAATGCCCTGGCTGTGATGGGTGAAGTGCTCCAAAAAGGCTTGGCGCTCGGCCTCGGCCATGCCCCGCGCCTGCAACCACAACGCAATCTGCGGGTACCGTTCGGCCATTAACTGGGCCACCTGTTGCAGGTAATCGAAGCTTGAGAAAAATGCCAGGTAGTTACCCGGTTGCGCGGCGAATTGCCGAGCGAGCAGTTCCACGATAGGTTCCAGCGACGCCTGGCGATGCACAAACCGCGTAGAGATGCGGTCAACGATGCTGACCTGCAATTGCTCGGCCTTGAACGGTGATGCCACATCAACCCAGGCGGTATCCGCCGGCAGGCCCAGCAAGTCCGCATAATAATGGCGCGGGCTCAGGGTTGCGGAAAACAGCACGCTGCTGCGCGCGGCGGTCAGCCTGGGCCGGATGAACTCGGCCGGCACCACGTTGCGCAGGCACAGGGTCGAGCTGCTGCGCTTGCCGCTGAACGAGCGCTTGGTGATATCGAAGATAAAGTGCTCGTTGAACAGCTCGGCCACTTTGGCCCATTGCAGCGCGTCGAAGTAGAAGGCTTGCAGGTCACCGATGAGGGCTTCGGGGTGGTCGTTGAAGTAGTCGCCCATGGCGCTGGTGCACAGGCTCAGGGCCTGGAGCAGTTTGTCAGGTTTGGCCGCATACGCCTGATACGGTGCGAGTTGGTCCTTGTGCAAGGCATTCCACTCACGATTCAAGCGCTGCAAAGGTTTGTTCAGGGGCTCGGGCGCCTTATCGCGCACGGTCTTGAGGCTGTATTGATCCAGGCTGGCGCTGTACATCGAGCGGGCTCGCTCGACCAGGTTGTGGGCTTCATCCACCAGCACCGAGACCTGCCATTGGTTGAGCTGGGCCAGGCCGAACAGCATGGCGCCAAAGTCGAAGTAATAGTTGTAGTCGGCGACGATCAGGTCGCTCCAGCGCGCCATTTCCTGGCTCAGGTAGTACGGGCATACCTGATGGGCCAGCGCCACGTTGCGCAGGCTTTGTTGATCGAGCAGGCGCACCTTGGACGCGGCCTGGCGGGCGGCAGGCAGGCGGTCGTAAAAACCTTTGGCCAATGGGCAGGAATCACCGTGGCAGGCTTTGTCCAGGTGTTCGCACGCCTTGTCCCGAGCCACCAGTTCAAGCACACGCAGTGGCAGATCGGGACTGCTGTCGTACAACACCCGCGCAGCATCCAGGGCCAGCTTGCGCCCGGGCGTCTTGGCGGTGAGGAAGAACAGCTTGTCCAGTTGCTGCGGCACCAAGGCCTTGAGCTGCGGGAAGATAGTGCCGATGGTCTTGCCAATGCCGGTGGGCGCCTGGGCCATCAGGCACCGGCCGGTACTCACCGCTTTGTAGACCGACTCGGCCAAGGTGCGCTGCCCGGTACGAAAGTCGGCATGGGGAAATGCCAGGCACTGCGCGCCAGCGTTGCGTGCCTCGCGATGCCGCATTTCTTGCCGGGCCCAGTCCAGGAACAGCGCGCATTGTTGGTTGAAGAACCGTTCAAGGTCTGGCGCGTCGAATCGCTGGTTGAGCAAGGTTTCGCCTTCGCCGACGATATCGAAGTACACCAGCGCCAGGTCGATCTCACTGAGCCCGAGCTTCTGGCACATCAGCCAGCCATACACCTTGACCTGGGCCCAGTGCAGTTGCCGATGGTTGGCGGGCTGGGCAGCGAGGTCGCCGCGGTAGGTCTTCACCTCTTCGAGGCGGTTGCTGTCCGGGTCATAGCCGTCCGCCCTGCCCCGCACTTTGAGTTGCTGGTACTCGCCTTCAAGCGCCACTTCACTCTGGTAGTGCGCATTGCGCCGTGACGCTACCGTGCGATGGCCGACGATGCCTTCCTGGGCACTGGGCGACGGCGTAAAGCGCAAGTCGAGGTCACCGACCTTGGCCGTGAACTCACACAACGCCCGCACGGCCACGCTGTAACTCAAGCGGGTTGCTCCGCCCAGCGCACGTAGCAGACGGTGACTGGCATCTGGTGCTCGCCGCAGAATTGCAGCCAACGCAACTGGTTGTCTTGCAGGCGGTCGCCGGGGCCTTTGACCTCGATCATGCGATAGGTGTTTTGCGCGGGCCAGAACTGGATGAGGTCCGGCATCCCGGCCCGGTTGGCACGGATATCCTGCAACAGGCGCGTGAACCAATGGCGCAAATGCTCGGCGGGCAGGCAGGCCAGGGCTTGCTCCAGCAGGTCTTCGCTAAGCAGGTTCCAGAACACAAAGGGCGACTGGATGCCCCATTTATCCACGTAGCGTTGGCGGATGCTTGCCTTGTAGCGACCGTCCTTCAGTTGCGCAAAGCACGCGGCAAACAAAGCTTCTCGGCGTTGATAAAAGTCCTCGCTGTGCAGGTCCGCCGGCCCGCGCTGGAACGGGTGGAAGAACGCCCCCGGCAACGGCGCAAAAATCGCCTCCCAGCACAGCAAGCCAAACAGCGAATTGATCAGGCCATTCTCGACGTAATGCACGGGCGCATCCGGTTCGCTCAGGTGCGCCAGCACACTGGATTCCACCGACAGCAGCGGTTCCTGCATCAGTGCCAGGTCCAGGCGCGCCACCGCTTGGGGCTTGGCCCTGGGCAGCGCCGGCCCGCCAAGTTTGCGCCGCAGGCGCGGCACTACCCTTAGCAGCTGTTGGTGTTCGGCGGCGCTGCGTGGGGCCTGTTGTGCCTCGGTCGCCAGGGACATGGCTTGGGCGTAATCCTCCTGACGTTCCAGTACGCGGATCAGCCGCGCTCGCGCGCCGGGATGAGTGCAATTGCGGTAGATCTGTTCGGCCAGTGCCAGCTCGGCGCACCGTTCGCAATACTGGCCGATCTGGAACAACAGCTTGGCGCGGCGCTTTTCCAGCCAGGGGTTGTCGGTACACAACGTGGCGACCTGCGCCAACACCGTATCCAGCGCTTCACCGGCTTCAAAGGCTTGCTGGCACTGGTGCAGGAACAGGAACCCATGCACGTCGTCCCGGCTGCGTAACCCACGCGACTCGGCGCAGAACTCGACTTTTTCATAGGTGTAGATGCCCAAGTCTGCCAGCACGAATTCCGACCAGTCCTGGTGCAGATTGCCGAAGAACATCAGGCGCAGGCGATCACACAACTCCATTACCGTCAGGCTGTAGAGCGCATCGTCTACGTCGGGGCACCACTGGGCAAAGCTGCGCGGCTCGGTAAATTGCGCGGCCAAGGGTTCAAGCCAGTCGGCTTTGTTACCCTTGGGTTGGTCGATCCAGGGCTTGAAGGCACCGAGCAATTCACTCTTTTGCAGCAGCGCGAACAGGGTGGCAAACGGCAGCGGGCTTTGATCCTCCACCCACCCCAACTCACGCAGTGGCCCCGCCGCCGCATGAGGGCAACCAATTTCCAGGTAATGGAGCTTGGCGGCGCGAAAATGCACGCCCTTGCGCATCACCATCCGCACCAACAACGCCTGGGACGCCTGGGGCAACCTGTCAAATTGCTGAATGAAATGCTGTTCGTGCGCATCGAGCAAATCGGCGTAGCGTTGCCCCAACCAAACCAGCACTTGGCGGAAGTTATGCAGGTAATACAAGGGGTCTTCAAGGGGGTTGGCCATGGTGCAATGCAATCAAATACTGGTTATGCATACAGAGTGCCGGGGCAAAGCCGTTGTTGCAATCAGTAATAGATAAATGGCGCCTGCAACTTTTTGCAAAAAAACAATCTGATGAGTGGGTTGATCGCGTAATATTTATGGCCCCGCAAGCAGACGCTGCGGGACTTTTCAGGGTTAAAGGTAAGGGTTATGAACATGAAGAATTTGGGTCTGCCACTGGTTGCACTCACTTTTCTGGTATTGGCCGGTTGCTCCACGCAAACCGTGGTGACCTTGCAGAACGGCACGCAGTATTTGACCAAGGACACGCCCAACGCCAAGACCGCCGACGGCTTCTACGAGTTCACCGATATTGCCGGCAAGCGTATTCGTATCAAGGCCGATGATGTGGCCACGGTGCGTAAGGAAAAATGATCATCTAGCAACACCCCATCAAATGTGGGAGCTGGCTTGCCTGCGATAGCGATTTGTCAGTCACCGCATGGCTGTCTCGACCGCCGCCATCGCAGGCAAGCCAGCTCCCACACCGAATACGTTAGCTGATGACTATCCCCTCCCCCGACAAGCTGCTCACACCCACCAGCGTCACCGAATCCGTCCCAAAGCCAATGACGGTATCCCCGCCCACCACCTTGATGTGATCGCGGTAATCATTGCTGCCCGCCACGTCGTTGAACACCAGCTTGTCCGTAGCTTGGTAGCCAATCACCCGGTCATTGCCAAACTGCCCGCTGAACAAAAACGTGTTATGCCCGCTGCTGTCACGGATGGTGTCGTTGCCCTTGCCACCTTCGATAAAGTCCGCGCCCCTGCCGCCTTTGATCAAGTCGTCGCCGTCGCTGCCGATGATGAAGGTATTGCCCTTGTGCGCCTCGGCATTGCGGTTGAGGTCTTGCACCCAGGTGGTGGCCCGTGCCGGATCGGACAGGTTGGCGACGATCACCGTCGAGTCGCGGGTCATCTGCTCGTAGAAGCCCGAGTCGAGGATGCGGGTCATGCCGTCGCCGTAACCGGTGGGCAAGTGCGAGACCCAGGTGGGCAGGTTGAGGATGGAAAATGGCAACAGGTTCCACAGGGATGAAGCGTAGTGGTCGTTGAAGCTGACGATGTTGTCGGTGCTCGACTCGTGGGGTTTGTCGTGCACGCCCAGGGACGACAGGTTGAATGATGAACCATCCAGGGCACGGAACACCGGGTCGTTTTCATAGCCGACGTTAAGCACTTTGTCGCCGGCGCTTTGGGTCGGCGATGCGTAGGCCACGTAGTTGGAGTCCTTATAGAACCCCGACCAGGTGCTGTCGCTCAAGTCGGCCATGCTGTTGACCGCGAGGCCCCCAAGGCTGTGGCCGCTGACCACCACGTCATTGCCGCCCAGGCCCTGGGCACTGGCGTAGTCCGCCACGTTTTTGAGCAAGCCGCCAAAGGCTTCCCCCGCGTAGTTCTTGGCATAGTCCTTGGGCCCGAAGGCGGCGAGCAGGTCGCTGATCACATCGCCGATGGAGTCGGTGATCACGCTTTCCCGAGGCCCCGAAGTCCCGCGAAAACTGATGCCGATTTCCTGCAGCTTGCCCGCATCATCGTATTTGCCCAGCACCTCGGCCTGCGCCGTGCCGTAGCCGAATTTTTCGCCAAAGAAGGTGCCGCGCGCATCGACCTTGCCGCTATAGCCCAGGGTACTGGCGCTGATGGGCGTCCAACCGGCTGCTTGCACCGCCTCAAGGGCGGCTTTTTCCGAGTCGGGGTTCCAGGGGATCCCGGGGATGACCCCTTGGGCATTGCTGCCGCCAATCAGCGCGCTGACCAGGGTGGCCGGTAACCCCAGCCCGAGGCCATTGTTCTGGTAGCCGACGGCAAAGCCGTTATCCAGGTTGTGGTAGGAATACAGCGTGATCGCCATGGCATCGGCGAACAACGCCTTGGAGTCCTCGGTACCGAGGTTTTTATAGTCAAAGATACCCATTGGTAGTGCCTCTCTGTTGTTGGATTTGTAGAGAAAGCCAAAACACCTGTTATCCGTTACCACCTGTAGGAGCGAGCTTGTGTGGCGAGGGAGCTTGCTCCCGCTGGGCTGCGCTGCGGCCCCAAAAACTTGCGGGCGCTGCGCACCCGAGCGGGAGCAAGCTCCCTCGCCACAACCAACTGCATCTGGCCTTTAGAACGCCCAGTCCAGGCTCAAGCCGACGCCGTGCACCTTCTCCTTGCTGGCCAGCAGGCCGTTGTAATCGAAGTTCACCCGCGCATCCTTGCTCAATGCCAGGCTGACCCGTGCTCCGACCAACGCGGCATCGCGCACCATTGGCGCACTTTCCACCGTGAACGAAGGGCCGCCCGAGGCAAACGCCAGGTGCTGCTCCGAATCGGTGCTGCTCAGGTTGTGCTGCCAGCCCAGGGTGCCGGAGACTTCCAGTTGCTGATGGTCGTTGATATTGAAGGTCTTCAAGGCACGCATACCCAGGGTGCTGAGCACCAGGTCACGGCTGTCGTCGCCACTTCTCAGCGCGGCGGCGTCGCCCTTCTCTTTGAAGCTGTCAGTTGCCAGGTGCACGTAGGCCAGGTTGGCGAACGGCTCCAGGGCCAGCGGTTGCAGGTTGATGCGGTACGCCGCTTCCGTGAACACCTGGGTGCTGTGGGCATCGACCTTGGCCTTTTGCTTGCCGCTGACGTCGCCGTATTGCAGGTCGCGTTTGACATCGGCGCGGTGCCAGCTGTAGGTCGCGCCGCCACTCAGGCGCCAGGCGCCGATTTCATGCCCGGCATAGGCGCCGAAATGGTAGCTGTCGACCGAGGCGCGGCTGTGGGTGCCGCTGCCCATGTTCAACGACGTGTCGCTGTAGCCGGCCACCAGGCCGATGCGTGTGGCCTCATCGAGGGCGCCGTCCACACCGGCGAGCATGCCGCCGATGGAGGTGGTATAGCCCGCCGTGTCGTTGCGGCTGTCGGTCTTGCCCCATGCACCCAGTGCCTTGACCCACACGTTGCCACGGCTGTCGATGGCTTGGCTGGTAGCGCCCATCTCGCCATTGCGCAGACGCTCGCCCACCGCTTCGCGTACGTAGCGGCTGTCATTGACCAGCGCGGTTTCCAGCGCCGGGTAAACCTCGCCGCTCAGTTGCTGGAACGCACCCTGGGCCGAGGCGGCCGTGGGTGCCAGCAGCAGGCTTTCGTACACGCCATTGCCCGCGCCCAATTGCTCGACGGCTGCGGCCACGGCGCGCTGGTTCGGCGTGGCGGCCACACTGGCGAAGCTGTTGGTGCGTGCCACATCCAGCTGCACGCCGTTGGCGGCATAGTTCAAGGTACCGCCGACAAACAGGTAGTTGGGAACCACTGCCGCGAAGCTGCCGGTGACGCCACCTGCCGCTTGCAGGATGTTGTATTGGCGGCCGATCAGACTTTGGGCCTGGGTCGCGCTCAGCAAGGTCGGGCTGTTTTCCAAGGCCAGGGTCACGGTGCCGCCGTTGAGGGTGGCGGTGCCGCCCGCGACGATACGATCGCTGCTGGTGGGCGACAATTCTACCGCGTAGGTCGAGCCCGGTTCGAAGTTGACGTTGCCCGCCACGTTCAAGGTGCCAATGGAATTGCCCGGTGCCACAGTACCGCCGCTTTTCGCGCTCAGCGAACCGATACGCCCCGAACCACCGACCACGCCGCTCTGGCTCACGGTGACGTCGGAGGTGACCGAACCGTTGATCGCCAGCAAGCCCTGGTTGACCAGCGTCGGCCCGCTGTAGGTGTTGGCGCCGGTGAGCACCAAGGTACCGATGCCCTGCTTGGTCAGGCCGCCATGGCCCGAGATGTCGTTGCTCCACACATCCCGCCCGCAGTGCAGGTCATCGCACACACGCTGGGTGGGGTTGCCGGCATCCACCACCGCGCCGACGCCCGGCAGGTCCGCCACGAACTGGCCGCTGCCGTAGGCGCCGTCGATACGGAACTCGGCCGGGATATCCTCGGCGGTGATAAACATCCCTGGGCCGTTGACCGCCTTGCCCAGGTTGATCATGCCCCAGCCATAGAGGGAGTCGATGCCCGGCGCGCCGAGGTCGGTGGCGGTGGTCTTGAGCACGGTGGAGATCTGGTCGCCGCTCATGTATTGGAAGCGTTCCATTAGCACCGCTGCGGCGCCTGCCACGTGAGGTGCGGCCATGGAGGTGCCATTTTTGTTGGCCCAGTCGGTGGTGAGGTTGTCCAGGCTGGTGCCGTTGATGATCGAGCTGTAGATCTTGGTGCCGGGTGCCGACACGCAAAAGCTCGCCGCATAGCCACAACGCGAAGAGAAAGTGCTGATCACGTACGGATCGGGGCTGGCGGTATTCGGGTTCTGCTGCAGTGCCGCGACGGACAGCCAGTTAGGCGCGATCTCTGGCACAAAATACGCGAGGCCGGAAATCGCATCCGGGTTGTTGAGGTTGTAGTCATTGCCTGCGGCAAAGATGGTCAGCACACCGCTGCGGGCCGCGTCGATGGCGCCTTGGTACGCCCCCCCGGCAACGGTGCCGAGGATCGGCCGGATGGTATTGAACTGCGCCTGGGCTTCGTTGACGGTGAAATTGGGGAACGCCGGATCGCGGCCGCCCTTGGCGTACTGATCACCGATGCCGATGCCCCAGCTGTTGTTGATGATACGCGCGCCACTGGCGACCAGCCCATCCCAGCCGGCCTTGTACACGGCACCGTCGTTGCCGAGGATGATCCCGTCTTCCGGGCCCGGGTCACCGTTTTCGGCGGTGAGGATTTGTGCGTTGAACGCCACGCCGTGCATCGGCCCGCCATCGCGGTTACCGGCCGCAATGCCGCCGACATGGGTGCCGTGGTTACCCAACTTGCCGTTGGAGTCCTTGGACGGCGTGCCGTCGTAGCGGAACGCATCTCCGGCCTTCACCGGGATATACGGGTCGGTGTATTGGCGAATGCCCTCGGTGACAATCGTCACCACCTTGTCTGGGCTGGCGAACTCCGGGTGCTGGGCGTACACCGGCTGGTCGAAGATCCCCAGCTTGACGCCCTTGCCGGTATAGCCGGCCGCATAGGCGGTGTCGGCGTGCACGGCGCCCAGGCCCCAGTCGGCTTTGAACTCATTGCTGCGCCAGCTGGCGGCGTCGCCCAGTTTGCCGGTTTCCACATAGGGTGCAGCCTGGGCGGTCCCCAGGCTTGCCAGGCAACACAGCAACGCGCCGTATGGCACGCAGCTCAGCGCCTTGAGCGGATAGCCCGGGCCTGTGTGGATGGCGGTAGTTAACCCTGACTTGCGTTTTTTCACGGTGACCTTCCTTAGTTTTCTTATTGCACGTGTGTAAATCACTTTCTCCAGAACACCGCCGCTGATCGTTCCCATGCTCCGCGTGGGAATGCGGCCCCGGACGCTCTGCGTCCCAAAGCGTGACGCGGAGCGTTACAAATGTGGGAGCTGGCTTGCCTGCGATAGCGTCCGGCCAGTCACGCCTCTGCTGGCTGACCCACCGCTATCGCAGGCAAGCCAGCTCCCACATTTTTTGTTCGCGGTGTGCTTAGAACTCCCAGTTCAGGCTCAAACCCACGCCCTGGGTTTTCGCGCGCCCACCCAGTTGGCCGTTGTAATCCAGGTTGACCCGTGTCGACGCATTCAGCGCCAGGCTGGCCTGCAAGCCCACCAGGGCGGCATCGCGCAGCAACGGTGCACTGCGCACCGCAAATGAAGGCCCGCCGGCGACAAACGCCAGGTGCTCTTCGGACTCCACCGCCGTCAGGCTGTGTTGCCAGCCTAACGAACCGGACAGGTCCAGTTGCTGGTGGTCATTGAGGGCCAGGGTTTTCAGGGCACGCACGCCAAGGGTACTGAGCACCGCATCACGCCGGTCGCTGCCGCGTTCCAGGGCAGCGGCGTCGCCTTTTTCGTGGAAGGACTCGCTGTTCAGATGCACATAGGCCAGGTTGGCGAACGGCTCCAGGGCCACGGCTTGCAGGCGGATGCGGTACGCTGCTTCGGTGAAGACTTGCGCCGTGGTCGCGTCCAGCTTGGTTTTTTGCTTGCCGCTGACATCACCCCATTGCAGGTCGCGCTTCACGTCGCCGCGATGCCAGCTGTAGGCACCGCCGACGCTCAGGCGCCAGTCACCCAGCTCACGCCCGGCGTACGCGCCAAAGTGGTAGCTGTCGATGGACGCCGATGAATGGGTACCGCTGCCCATGTTCAAGGAACTGTCGCTGTAACCGGCAACCACACCTACGCGGGTCTGCTCATCCAGCGCGCCATCCACGCCCGCCAACAGGCCACCGATGGAGGTGGTGGAACCCGCCGTTTCAGTGCGGCTGTCGGTCTTGCCCCAGGCGCCCAGCGCCTTGAACCACAGGTTGCTTTCACCGGTCACTGGCACATGGCGCAGGCGCTCGCCCACGGCATTACGCAGTTGCAGGCTGTCGTTGATCAGCATCGCACCCACGGCGGGGTAGATTTCCCCCGACAGTTGCTGCAAACCCTGCTGGGCGGTGGCGACTGACTGCGACTGCAGCAGGCTTTCAAACACTGGGTTGCCAGCGCCCAATTGCTCGGCCGCCGCCGCAACGTTGCGCTGGTTGCGGGTCGCGCCGACGCTGGCGAAGCTGGCGCCATTGCGCCCAACATTCAGTTGCACCGCATTGGCGGCGTAGTCAAGGGTGCCACCGAGGAACAGGTAGTTGGGCAGCACTTGCCCAAACTGGCCCTGGATACCGCCCGCCGCCTCGAGAATCGAGTACTGCCGGCCAATCAGGCTTTGGGCCTGGCTCTGGCTGAGCAAGGTCGGGCTGTTTTCCAGCGCCAGCGTGACCGTGCCGCCGCCCAGAACCGCCTGGCCGCCGGCAACAATGCGGTCACTGCTGGTGGGTGTCAGCTCCACGGCATAGGTAGAGCCGGCGCCGAGGTTTACGTCCCCTGCCACTTGCAAGGTGCCCACGGAATTGCCCGGGGCCACACGGCCGCCGTTGTTTACAGACAACGCGGCAATACGCCCGGAACCGCCGAGGGTGCCGCTTTCATTCACCGTCACTGCCGAAGCCAGCGAGCCATTGACGGCCAGCAGACCGCCGTTGACGAGGGTCGCGCCGCGATAGCTGCTGTCGCCGCTGAGCACCAGGCTACCGGCACCGGCCTTGACCAGGCTGCCCTCGTACACGCGGTTGGCGGCGGCCTGGTCGCGGGCGTTGCCGATGGCGTAGTCGGTCTGGTCCTGCTGGCTGGCAGTCGCGCCGACGCCGTTTTGCCAGCCCTTGTCGATCAGGGTTTGCTGCCAGGCAGTGTGTTCGGCGCGGTCCTCGGCCTGGCGCTGAAGCAGCGCCTGGTCGGAGATGCCATTGCTCCACACATCGCCCTGCCCGGCGGCCAGGTTCACCTCCATAGGCCCGAGCAATTGCCCAGGGCCATGCATCGCCCGGCCCAGGTCAGGCACACCCCAGCCGACAATCGCATTGGGCGCCTGGGTGATCGAGCCGTCGAGCTGCGTGGCGGTGGTCAGCAGCACCTGCAAGGCTTGCTCGTTGGTCATGTAGGGATAACGTTCCATCACCAGCGCCAACGCGCCGGTGGCATGGGGCGCTGCCATCGAGGTGCCGGACTTGACCCCATAACCCCCGTCAGGAATGGTGCTGTTGATCAGCGCGCCGGGGGTAGAAATACACCAGTACTTGGCGACGCCGCATTTGTTGTATTTCTGGTTATTGGCCTTATCCAACCCGGACACGGCAAGCCAGTGGCCTTCCAGTTCCGGCTGGAAATACGGCAAGGCCGAGCGCACGCTCGCGTTGGCATAGCCGCTGTTGCCGGCGCTGAACACATTGATCACGCCAGCCTTGGCCACGTCCGCTGCCGCGTCCAGCCAGGTGCCACGGTTGTAATGCTGGGCGTACGCCGCGTGCATGTTATCCAGAGTCTGGTAACTGACGTCCTTGGGCTGGCTGCCCCAGCTGTTGTTGATGGCGCGCACGCCGGAGTCCACCAAAGCGGTGTACACGGTCTTGAAGTATTTGGGGTCAGGGGTGGGGCCGAACAGGAAGCTGTCGTTGGCGTTGGTGTTGCCCACAAAAACTTGCGCGTTGTAGGCCACGCCATGCATGCCCACGCCGTCGCGGGCGGCGCCCATGGTGCCGGTGACGTGGGTGCCGTGGGAATCATTGTTCGGGTTGAGCGCGCCCGTGGTGCTGAAGACGCTGCCATCGACATAGGTGCCCGTGGCGGTGACCGGGTGGAAACGGTCTTTGGAGGCTTCGGGGTGATTGGCATCGAACCCTGAGTCCAGCGCGCCGATTTTCACGCCTTGGCCGCTGATCCCGGCGGCGTAGGCTTCATCGGCTTTCATGCGGCCCAGGCCCCAGTCGCTCTGGTACTCGGCCGAGCGCCAACTGGCGGGGTTACCCGGCTGGCCGGTCTCGGTGTATTGCGCCTGTGCCGCAACGGACAGCAAGAGCAAGGAACCTGCGGTGAAGGGTTTGAAACGCGGTGAATCGGTGATCATGTGCACACTCCCTATTATTGTTATTCCCTGCCCTGTGGCGAGGGAGCTTGCTCCCGCTGGAGTGCGAAGCGCTCCCTAAAAAAGCCGGCTCCAGCTTCGCTGTCGAGCGGGAGCAAGCGCCCTCGCCACAAAACACGCGCTCCTACAGTTTTCCATCCGGGCCGAAGGCTTCGTCCACTTTGGCCAAGTCGGTGTCACGCAAGTTGCCCGCGTAGTAGTGCAATTTGGTCCAGGCCATCAAGTAGTCATAACGGGCCTGGGCCAGGTCGCGGCGGGTGCTGTACAACTGCTGTTCGGCGTTCAGTGCGTCGAGGTTGACGCGCTCGCCGCCGAGAATGCTTTGCTTGGTCGACACCACCAGCGCCTCCGCGGATGCCAGCGCTTTCTGATAGGCGCGCAACTTGCTCACGCCTGACAAGCACGCGCTGAACTGGCGACGCAGTTCGATCAGGGTTTCGCGGGTCTTGCCCTCCAGCTCGTACTCGGCCTGCTCCATCGCGCGGCTGGCCTGGCGGGTGGAAGCCGAGATACCGCCACCGGCATACAGCGGCATGCTTACTTCGACGCCGATGGTGTTGGTGTCGTAGCGCTGGTTATAAGTGTTGCCGCTGTCGGACTCCTGCTTGCGCGAGGTGGCATACGCGGTGATTCGCGGCAAATGCCCGGCGCGGTTGCGTTCCACTTCATAGCGCGCCACTTCCAGGGACTGGCGTTGCGACGCCAGCACCGGGTTGTTGGTCAGCGCCAACTCATGCCAGGTGTCGTAGTTGGCCGGGGTCAGGGTGAACGCGGCAAAGCTCTGGTTCAGCGGTGCCAGGTCGTTGATGTTGACGCTTTGCACGCCGATCAACGCGCCCAGCTCCCGGAGCGAGGCGTCCTGCTCATCCAGGGCCTGGATCTCTTCGGCGGTGGCCAGCTCATAGCGGGACTCGGCTTCAAGGATATCGGTGCGAGTGCCCTCGCCTTGCTGGAACAGATGCCGGTTCTGCTGGAACTGTTGTTCGAACGCCTTCTTCTTGGCCCTGGCGATGTCGATCTGGTCTTGGGCAAAGAGCGCCTGGGTGTAATAGCTCAACACCCGCACCAGCAACGCCTGGCTCTTGTCGCGAAAGCTTTCATCGGCAAACAGCGCCTGGGCTACGCCCTTGCGGTAGTTGGCATAGGCTTCGTAGTCGAACAGCGGCTGTTGCAGGCTGAAGGTGGAGCCATAGCTGTTGTAGTTGCGGTCGTCGCGGTAACTGCCGCCGCGCCCGTCGGGCAGGTGCGCCTCGGAATTGTTGCGGCCCTTGTTGTAGTTGTAGGACAGCCGCGGCAGCAAGCCGGCACGGCCAATGGTGCGGTTTTCCAGGCCGGCGTCGCGCTCCTTGATGGCGCCGAGGAACACCGGGTCGTTGCGCAGCGCCTGCTCGTACACATCGAAGGGCCCCATCGCGGCCTGGGCACTGCCACACACCAGCAACAGCGAAATGAACACTGGCTTCATGCTCATTCCTCTGTCAACGCAGAGCCGGCGCGGTCCAGCAGCGGCTTGAACAGATAGTTGAGCAGTGAACGCTCGCCGGTGCGCACGAACATCTCGGCGGGCATGCCGGGCTTGATCACCAGGCCGTTGAGTTTTTCCATGGCCGCCTCGCTGACGCTGGTGCGCAGCACGTAATACGGCGCACCGGTTTTTTCGTCGAGCATCTGGTCGGCGGAGATCAGGCTGACTTCACCCGGCACCCGTGGCGTGCGGCTTTGGTTGAAGGCGGTGAAGAGGATGTCGACCGGCAAGTGTGTGCCGACCTTGTCCACCAGGTGCACGGGCAAATGCCCTTCCACTTCCAGACGTGTGCCCTGGGGCACGATCTCCAGCAGGGTTTCACCGGCGCGCACCACGGCGCCTTCGGTATGCACGCCGAGGTTGACCGCGATGCCATCGGCCGGCGCGTTGATCTCGCTGTGTTGCAGGTTGAAGCCGGCGGAGGTCAGTTGCTGTTCAAGGGTCAGGCTACGCAGTTGCGCGTCGGCCAGCTGGCTGCGCACTTCCTTCTGATACTCCTCGCTGTGCTGCTGCAACTTGAGGCGCGATTCGACAATGCCCTGCTCTATCCGGCCGCTTTCCCCGGCGTTTTGCGCCAGGTCCTGCTGCACCTGGGACAACTGGCGCTGATAGTCCATCAGCCGGTTGCGCGGGATATAGCCGTTGTCGGCCAAGGGTTGCAGGTTGCTCAGTTGCGCACGCAGGGATTGGGCTTGGGCGGTCAAGTCGCTGCGCGCACGGCGCATGCCGCTCAACTGCGAGGTAGCCCCCTCGATGCTGGCGCGGATCCCGGCTTGTTCACGGGCAAACGCGTCGCGACGGCTGCTGAACAATTGGCGCTGGCCTTCCAGCACCAGCATCAGGGCCGGATCGGGGTTGGCGCTCAGTTCAGCGGGAAAAGTGATACTGGAAAGGTTGTCACGTTCGCTCTGCCAACGCGCCACGCTGGCCCAGGCCATACGGTACTGGGCTTGCAGCGATTGCACATCGGCCTGGTTCTGGGTCTGGTCAAGACGGAACAGCGGCTGGCCTTGCTTGACCAGTTCGCCCTCTTTTACCAGGATGCGGCTGACCACACCGGGGCTGAAGGTTTGTACCGCCTTGCGCTTGCCCGACACCACCACGGTGCCTTGTACCGGGATGCCCTGATCCAAGGGTGCGAGGCTGGCCCAGAGGAAAAACCCACCGGCACCGACAATGGTCATCACCCAGCCCATTTTTACGAAAAAGCCGGCATCGCGTTCTTTGATTTGAGGTTCAACGGTAAGGCTGCTCATGCGCCTGGATTCCTTCCGGCCTGGTACTGACGACTGAAACTGACACCGGTTTTTTCTTTCGGCGCTTCCTGCTGCCCGGACAACGCCCGCAGCACCTCTTGGTTGGGCCCGAACGCTTGCAGTTGGCCTTCGCCGAGCACTAGCAACTTATCGGCCTGGGCCAATGCCGAGGAACGATGGGTGACCAGCACCACGCTGCTGCCCTGGGCTTTCATCTGCATGATGGCGCTGGCCAATGCGGCTTCGCCGACGGTGTCGAGGTTGGAGTTGGGTTCGTCCAGCACGATCAGCCGCGGCCCGCCGTACAGGGCGCGAGCCAGGGCGACCCGCTGTTTCTGGCCGCCGGACAAGCCACCGCCGTTGTCGCCCAGCACGGTGTCGTAGCCCTGGGGCAGGCGCAGGATTAGTTCATGCACACCGGCCTGTTGCGCGGCCTTGACCACCAGCTCCGGGTCGGCCTCGCGAAAGCGCGCGATGTTGTCGGCGATGCTGCCGCTGAACAGCTCGATGTCCTGGGGCAAATAGCCGATATGCGGGCCGAGGTCGTCGCGGTTCCAGCGGTGAATATCCGCGCCGTCCAGGCGCACGGTACCGGCCAGGGTCGGCCATACGCCCACCAGCACGCGAGCCAGGGTGGACTTGCCGGAGCCCGACGCACCCAGCACGCCCAGCACTTCACCGGCAGCCAGGTTGAAGCTGACCTGATGCAGGGTCGCCATGCGTCGCCCCGGCGGGCCGGCGCTGACCTGCTCGAAACTGACCTGGCCGTGGGGCGCCGGCAAGGCCATGTGCTCGACCTCCGGCGGGAATTCGCGCAGCAGTTCGTCGAGGCGCTGATAGGCCAGCTTGGCCGAACTCCATTGCTTCCACACTGCAATCAGTTGGTCGATGGGGCTGAGTACGCGGCCCATCAAGATGGAGCCTGCGATCATCATGCCGGCGGTCATGTCGCCCTTGATCACCAGGTAGGCGCCCAGGCCCAGCACCAAGGATTGCAGGCACAGGCGCAAGGATTTGCTCAAGGAGGTGATGATCGAACCGGTGTCGCTGGCCTGGTTCTGCAAGCCCAGGAACTGCGAATGCACGCCAAACCAGCGTTGGCGCAGCGCACCGAGCATGCCCATGGCCTGGATGGTTTCGGCGTTGTGCAAATGGCTGGTGGCCAGTTGGGTGGACTGCTGCGAATAACCGCTGGCCTCGCCCAATGGCTTTTTGGTCAGGTATTCGTTAAGGCACGCCAGGCCAATCAACAGCACCGCGCCGGCCGTGGCCAGCACGCCGAGCCACACGTTGAACAGGAAAATCACGAACAGGTAGATCGGGAACCATGGCGCATCAAAGAATGCGAACAGCGCAGGCCCGGTGATGAATTGGCGCAAAGCAGTCAGGTCGCCCAAGGATTGCCCGGCATGCCCCTGGCCACGCTGTAAGTTGCGCTCGAAGGCGGCCTTGTACACGCGCAAGTTGAAGCGTCGCTCCAACTGGCTGCCAATGCGGATCACGATAAAGCTGCGCACCACTTCCAGCAGGCCGATAAACGCAAAGAAGCCCACGACCATCAGCGTCAACATCACCAGGGTGGTTTCATTCTGGGAGGACAACACCCGGTCATACACTTGCAGCATGTAAATCGAGGGCACCAGCATTAATAGGTTAATCAATGCCGTGAAACAGCCAACGCTGATCAAAATACTCTTGTATTCACCCAACGCCCTGAATAAGGGCGCCACCCCATGGGACTTCGCCATATTAATTGTTTTTCCTTGCAGCGAATTACGCAAAAGGGTCACCCCTACCAAGTAGGGCACGGCCGCCTAACAAATCGAGTTATATGCTTATAACTTTTAATTAAAGTTTTCGTTGCAGCCTTACAACTTCACCCGCTTTAGTGCGGGCTTGATAGTCGCCCTCTTTCTGGCGATTCAAATGGGTGATCCCTGAGCCTTCAGCGTTAAACAGCCAAATACCATCCGGGGTGGGCGACCACGTCAGCGGCTTGTCGCCCAGCCATTGCTCGGCACAGGCGATATCGCCCTCCAGGGCGTTGGCTTGCTCCACTAACTTGAGCGCGCACACCTGATCCTGCTGCTTCAGCTCCCACTGCCCGGCAAGCTGCGCGGAGGTGGGTAATACAAGACTGCTAGCCATTGCGTGGGCTCCTGCCGACACGAACAACACCTGCACAACACAGGCGATCAAATGGGAAAAACGTGGCATATCCAACTCCAGCCTGGAGCGCGGCGCCGAAGCGCCGCGCGCTTTACATCAGGCTACGATGTCACTGGCAGCCGCCTGGCCAACGGTGGTGACGAGGAAATCCGCCACGCCGTGCCCGGAGAAGTCCACCGCCAAGGTGCCCAGGTTGGTACCTGAGGCATAGGTCAGTACAGCATCGCCGGCATGCCCGGTAAATGCGTTGACGAAGGTCACGCCCGCACCCTTGGTGATACCGGACAGGTCGATCTTGTCCGAACCGGAGGTGAAGTCGAAGATCTTGTCCGCGGCCCCTGGCTTGGAGTCGGAACTGGCACCGTACACGAAAGTGTCGCTGCCAGCGCCGCCCCACAGCTGGTCTGCACCGCCGCCGCCGTAGATGAGGTCGTTGCCGGCCCCGCCCTTGATGGTGTTGGCAACCTGGTTACCAATGATCAGGTCGTTACCCGAACCGCCGAACGCGTTCTCGATGGTGACGCCCTTGGCGATGGACACGTTGCCCACCAGGCCGCCCACATCAGAGAACGAGGTGGCAGTGAGGTTGATCTTCTGGTTCTGGGCGAAACCGGAGAAGTCCAGGGTGTCGTTGCCACCACCGTCCCATACCGAAAACACCAGCTTGTCGGCATTGGAAGTGGCGCTGAGGAAATCACGCCCGGTGTTGGAGTTGAACCCGTAGGTGGTGTCCGTGGCGCGGGTGTTGAGGTTGGCACCGTAGAGCTTCTGGATCGCGGCGATATCGTCGATCAGCGGGCCGGAAGCGTAAGCCTCGACACCGCCTTTGCTGAAGTTCTGGTTGGTGTTGCTCTCGCTCCAGTAACTCATGAGGCTATAGCCACGCGTGTCCTGTCCATAGGTCGCGTCGTTATAGGTCGGGTTGCCGTTCCCGGCGTTGTAGTCGCCAGGGTGAGCCAGGCCCAGGGTGTGGCCGATTTCGTGGGTCAGGGTCTGCCGGCCATAGTTGTTCAGGTCCGGGGTCTTGTTCGGCGTGTAGCTGTTGTTGGTCAGGTACCACGAGGTGCCGTCGTAGCCTGCGCCGGTACCGGGCAGGTAAGCGAAGGCCGCGGCGCCGTCCTGGCCACCGCTGTAGTTGCCGAAGGTCATGTGGCCGTCACCGCCGGAAGCCTTTTCAGTAAAGGTCACGTTGGCAACATCCGCCCAGGATTGCATGGCCAGTGCGGCCTGTGCTTTCTGCTGGGTGTTGAATTGGCTGAACCCCGAAATGCCATGTTTGTTCATGGTGCTCTGGGTAGCCGAGGTGAGGAAGGTGTAGGTCAGATCGATCTTGCCGTTGCCATCAAAGTCCCGGTACGCAGCACCATCCCGCAGCAGCTGGGTCGCTGCCTGGTCCACGGTGTAGGACGGTTTGCCATTGACTGTGAGGTTACCGCCACGGTCATACAAATGGCTGAAGCTATCGATTTGCGAGTAAGCAGTGCTGGCTTGCGCGGCAGATACAATAGCCTTGTCTTTTACTTTTGACATAAACGTACTTCCTTGTTTGCAAGTGCATCAGTCTTTGTTCGATAGGAACCTCGCGGGCGAGGATAGTCCTATCACTCACCTCTTTTGAAGGCGTAAGAAAACTGACACAACTTGAAATCTTTCGTCTACATCTATTTCCATCGCACAATTGTGACGCAGGTTCAAGTTGAAGAAGTCCCACGCAGTGTTTATTGGGGGCCGTTGCGTTTATGTGGCCGAATCGGGGCACACCACTATTTAAATATTAAATACAAGTAAAGCCACTCTAAGTGAGCGGCCCACTTGATTAATGGATCCAATATATTGTCACGGTGTCATTAGCAACATTAAAGAGCCACTATCCGCACTATTAAAGTGCTCTGTCCCCCATTACCGGGACATACTCCAGCCACACTGTTGCAGGGCTGCCAAGAGGGTTTCGCCAGCCAGGCCCGGCACCGTGACGCCGTCTTGGGTGGTCATGTCTTCACCTGCCAGAATGGCGTTGATGATCGCCTCCTCCACCGCCTCTGCCGCCGCGCTGAACAGCGGCGAAATATGGTCGTTGTTGACCATCTGCAACCCGGTGCTGAGGGGCAGGTCCTTGCGCCCATAGTCGGCCGGCGGCAAATCACGGTTACCGGTGGCAAACGCCAGGAACAGGTCGCCGCTGGAATCCTCGGTACCGCCACCGGTGCGCGCAATGCCGATGGACGCGCGCTGCGCCAGGCGCTGGCATTGGTGGGGTAGCAAGGGGGCGTCCGTGGCGATGATCACCACGATGGAGCCCATGCCGGGGGTGCCTCGCTCGGTAACGGGAGAGGCAATGCCCATCAAGTGACGGCCCACCGGGTAGCCATCGACCCGCAGCTCCTGGCGCTTGCCATGGTTGGCCTGCACCAATACGCCCACGGTCCAGCCGCCCTGCTCTGCTGGCAACCGCCGTGACGCCGTGCCGATGCCGCCCTTGAACTCGTGGCAAATCATGCCGGTGCCACCGCCTACCGCGCCTTCCTGCACCGGGCCGCTTTCGGCCTGGTCCAGGGCCTGGCGCACGTGTTCTGGGCGCACGTGCTGGCCCCAGATATCGTTGAGCAGGCCATCGTAGGTTTCCATGACCACCGGCATGCACCAGTACACCGCAGGGTCCGCCAGGCGCTCGCGCTCCAGGGCGATCAGGCTGTCGCGCACCACTCCGATACTGTGGGTGTTGGTGATGGCCATCGCCGTGGTCAACAGCCCCGCCTCGCTTATCCACTCAAGGCCCGTGGCGTCGCCATTGCCGTTGAGCACGTGATAGCCGGCAAAACACGGTTGCTGCCGGGCTTCCCCGGCCCGCGGCTGGATCAGCGTGACGCCGGTGCGCACCTGCTTACCGTCCACACAGCCCTTGATCGTCGAGTGACCGACCCGAACCCCGGGAACATCGGTGATGGCATTCAATTCGCCGGGCATGCCCAACCCCAACGTAATGCCCAATTGACGTGCACGCATACCCACTCCTTACAGTTTCTGGAACGCCGGACTCAACCGGCCACTGATGCAATACAAAATCACCGACAGGGCCAGCAAGCAGATGATAATCATGATGTCGCGTACCGAGGCTTCAAGGATCAAGGTGACCAGCAGGTAACCGGCACCCAGTACCGCCAGCAATGCCGGCAGCGGCCATAGCGGCATGCGATAGGGATGCTCACGATCACGCAGCAGCACCCGGCTCATCAGCGCGCTCAGCGCCACCACCAGGTACACCAGCATGATCAGCAGCACGCTGAACGAGGTCAGGTCGGCCAGGTTCGAGCTGAAACTCAATAGCGCCGAGGGTATCGCCAGGAACAGCGTCGCCAGCCACGGCGAGTCCCAGCGCGGGTGAATACGCGTGAACAGCTTGTTGATGCCAGGCGTCCACAACGCATCGCGACCGCTGCTGAACACCACGCGGCCAATCTGGATCACGATGGCGACGATGGCGTTGAACACCGACAGGAAAATCCCGGCACTCACCAGCCGCGACAAGGTTTCATTGCCATGACTAGTCAACAGATAGCCGATCGGGTCGGGGCTGCTGATCATCTCGCTCAAAGACGGCGCGCCGATCAACAGCGCAGTGATCGGCACCAACTCGATGACCACCACCAACCCCAACGACCATAGCACCGCCTTGTGCACGCCCTTGCCGCCGCACTTCATGTCTTCGGCCAGCAACACCGCCGGGCCATAGCCGTTGAACGAGAACAGGCCGATGCCGACGGCGCCGATCACCAACGCCCAGGGCGCCAGGTGCAACACGCCGTTTTCGACGATTTGTGGCTGCAACAAAACACTGGCCGGTTGCACCGGGTTACCGAAGCCGATCACCACAATCACCAGCAACGCCGCCACTTCCAATAGCAGGCAGGTGCCGGTGATCCAGGCGTTGAGCTTGATGTTGAGGATGCCCAGGGCGTAGCTGCACACCACGATCACCAGGGCGACGGTTTGCGAATCGAATGTCGTGCCGAGGGCGTTATTCAGATAAGTCGCCGCACCGGTCGCCAATACCGGCGGGATAAACAGCAACATCACCAACACCGTCAGGAAGGTGGCGTAACCGGCCATGCCACCAAACACGCGCTTGGCATACACATACTCGCCGCCGGCGCTGTTATGGGCGCGGCCGAGTTCGGCGTAACAGAAGGCGAACATCAACGCGAGCAACGCCGCCATCACAAACGCCAGGAACACGCCACTGCCCGCCTGCTGGATGGCAAACGGGGCGATCACGAAGACGGAACTGGCCGGCGTTACCGCTGAAACGGTAATGGCCACTACATCAAAGACGCTCAGGGTGGGCTTGAGCACGCCATCGGGCGCGGGGGTGGCACTCATATCGTTATCCTCTGTCGTTGTTTTTGGTGTGAGGCAGAAACGAAAAATGATTGTTCCTCGGGATATGCTTCCCGTTGGACAGTGTCGACGTTATCGGCTGGTGGGGCTGCCGGCCAATTCCCCTATTGGCGTACTCCCCTTGACGGTGCCCTGCAGAAGCCTAACCCTTGGCCAATCATTTGAGGGTGGGGATGTTGAGATGAGCCTGTTCCGGGAAATCGGTATGCACGCGGGGTTGGGCCGCACCCTGTCACAGATCGGCACCGAGCGGTTCTGGAAGCAACTGGTGCTGTTATTGCACCAGTGCCTGCCCTTCGATAATGCCCTGGCGATTTTCTACCCGCTGGATGGCCCGCCCCAGGCCCTGGAGGAGTACGACGCCCAACCCAGCAGCAAGCCGGCGTCGATGCTGGTGTACCTCAACGGCCTGTACCTGCTCGACCCGTTTTACCAGGCCTGCCGCGAAAACTATGCCAGCGGCGTATACCGCCTGGAGGAAGTGGCGCCGGACCATTTTCGCCAGAGTGAGTACTTCCTCAATTACTTCCACGACAATGTGCTGGAAGACGAAGTGCAAGTGATCCTGCAACTGCCCGGCGTGGGCACGCTGTCGCTGTCGCTGGGCATGCAGCGGCGCTTCAGCCTCGAAGAAGCCGGGCTGTTGACCACGCTGTCGGCGTGGGTGTTGCCGCTCATGCACCAGCATTGGCAGCAAAGCACCCAGCGGGCACCGGCCATGGACAGCCAGATTCGCGATGCCCTGAGTCATTTCGGCAGCGGTGTGCTGTCGGACCGCGAGCTGGAAATCGCCCGGCTGGTGTTGCGTGGGTTCTCCTCCAAGGCCATGGCCGAACGCTTGAAGATCTCGCCGGACACCGTAAAAGTGCACCGCAGGCATCTGTACGCCAAGCTGGACATTTCGTCGCAGCCCGAGTTGTTTTCGCTATTCATCCAGTCATTGGGGCATGACCTGGAGAACCCATAAACCTCATTCGATCTGAAAGCGTGGTTGGCGCCTGTCAACGCCCCGTCCGTATGGTATTCCATACCCGAGTACGCACCCGGTCGATATTCAACGGCATGGCTTGCAGTGCAAACAGCTTGCCCATCATCTCCGGGCTCGGATACACCTTGGTGTCGGCCTTGATCGCCGGGTCTACCAGGCTGTCGGCCGCCGCGTTGCCGTTAGCGTAGTGCACGTAGTTGGTGACACTCGCCATCACGTCGGGGCGCAGCAGATAGTTCATGAAGGCATAGCCGGCTTTCTCATCCGGCGCGTCGGCGGGCATGGCGACCATGTCAAACCAGATCGCCGCACCTTCCTTGGGAATGTTGTAGCCGATATTCACGCCGTTCCTGGCTTCCTTGGCGCGGCTTTCGGCCTGCAGGATGTCGCCGGAGAAACCGACGGCTACACAGATATCGCCATTGGCCAGATCGGCGGTGTATTTCGAGGAATGAAAATACGCCACGTAAGGCCGCACTTGCATCAGCAGGGCTTCGGCCTTCTTGTAGTCCTCGGCTTTTTTGCTGTGGTGCGGCAAGCCCAGGTAATTGAGCGCGGCCGGCAGCAGTTCGGGGCCGTTGTCGAGGATGGCGACCCCGCACTTTTGCAGCTTGGCCATGTTTTCCGGCTTGAAGATCAAGTCCCAGGAGTCCACCGGGGCGTCGTCGCCGAGTACCGCCTTGACCTTGTCGATGTTGTAGCCAATGCCGGTGCTGCCCCACAGGTACGGAAAGCCGTGAGCATTGCCAGGGTCATTGTTTTCCACGGCCTTGAGTAGCACGGGGTTGAGATTTTTCCAGTTGGGCAACTGGCTCTTGTCGAGCTTTTTAAGAGCGCCGCCCTGGATCTGCCGCGCCATGAAATGGTTGGAGGGGAACACCACGTCGTAGCCCGATTTACCGGTCATCAGCTTGCCGTCGAGGGTTTCGTTGCTGTCATACACGTCATAGGTGAAACCGATGCCGGTGTCTTTCTGGAAATTCCTGGTGGTGTCCGGCGCGATGTAGTCCGACCAGTTATAGATCTTCACGGTCTCGGCGGCCTGGCAGATAGAGGCCACCAACATCAAGGGCAACAGGGCAATGGCTTTCATGGTTCGATTTCCTGGCGGTTTTAGGGCTGTTTTTATGGCAGGCGATCAAGGATCAAAGCGTTACAGAATCAGGACGTAGGTCTTGCGCACGGTTTCCTGGATATCCCAGATACCGGTGCTATTGGCTGGCAACAACAGTGCGTCACCGGCTTGTATGTGCAGGGTTTCCCCATTATCGGGCGTGAAGGTGCAGCGCCCTTGGATGAAATGGCAAAACTCCTGGGACGTGATCTGCCGACGCCAGCGCCCCGGGGTGCAGGCCCAGATGCCGGTCTCGACCCCGTCGTTGCGTTCCACGCTCAGGGTCGAGGCCACGGCGATGGGCGCGCCCAGGGGCACCGCCACCGGTGATGAATCTGGCAGAGCGGTGTTCAGCGTGTCTTTGAATTGCGTGATGCTCATGGGTTTTCCCCTGTGGGTGGAACGAGTCAGTGCATGAAGCCTTCCATGAAACCGGCAACGCCGGTTGCCAGCTTGCGGCGCCAGGGCGGGGTGTTGGGGTTGGCCAACACCTGGTCTTCATGGACAAAACTGCGAATGATCGCGTTGTAACCCAGCCAGCGGCACGGCTCCGGCTCCCAGGACTTGAGCGCCTGGAGTCCGCCTTCGCGAATCACCCAGGGTTGTCGGGTCAACGGGGTGTCGCGGCCCAGGATCAAGTCGGCCAGGGTACGGCCGCCGAGGTTGGTGGCGCCCACGCCCTCCCCGCCATAACCGCCGGACAGTGCGATGCCAGTGGCGTGGTCACAGAGCATGTGCGGACGAAAACGGCGCGACATGCCCAGATTGCCGCCCCAGGAGTGGGTAATCCTGGCCTTTTTCAGCTGTGGGAAGAGTTCTCCAAACAGGTAGCGACGCAACTCTACTTCGCTGTCCGTCAGGTCGAAGTTGTGCCGTAACTTGCCGGCAAATTGATAGCCACCACGGGCGCCGAACACCAGGCGATTGTCGGCCGTGCGCTGGCCGTAGGTGACTTGTCGGCTGCTCTCGCCAAAAGCCTGGCCCTGGCTGAGCCCGATGCCCTCCCAGGTGCTGGCCGGCAGCGGTTCGGTGGCGACGATCAAACTCTGCACCGGTAACTGGTAGCGACCCAATGGGGGCAAGGTATTGGCGTAACCCTCGACAGCAGGCACCACCCAGGCGGCGCGCACGCTGGCCCTGGCGGTGCGCAGGCCGCCGGACTGCCAATGGGTCACGGGGCTGTTTTCGTAAATGGTCACGCCCATGTTCTCAACCGCCCGCGCCAGGCCACGCACCAGCTTTGCCGGGTTGATCGTCGCGACGTGGGGGGCATAGATGCCGCCATAAGGCTTGGCAATGCGGACCTGCTCGGCCAATTGCTGCGGGCTGAGCCAGCGGTAGTCGTCTTCGGTGAGGCCCTGGCCGTACAGCTTGTCCAGATAGCGGCGCAGGCTGAGTTCCTGCTCGGGGTAGCGTGCGGCGCAATACAAGGCGCCGCCTTTGCGGTAGTCGCAGTCAATGCCTTCGCGGGCCAGCACCTGAGCCACTTCATCAGGAATGCCATGCAAGAGGTCAAACGAAGCGAGACGCTGCTGGGGGGCAAGCTCAGCCAGCAGACGGTCTTCTCCCAAGAGGTTGCCCATCAACCAGCCACCATTGCGCCCGGATGCGCCGAAACCGGCCGTTTGCGCCTCGATGATTGCAATTTTCAGCTCAGGGGCCTGGCGCTTCAGGTAATAGGCGGTCCACAGGCCGGTATAGCCGGCGCCGATAATCGCCACATTGACGTCCAGGTCGTGCTCCAGCGACGGGCGCGCTACCAGCGGGTCGTCCAACTGGTCCATCCATAAACTGATACTGCGCCATGCCGGCATGCCAGGTTCCCCTACCTCGGTTCGATAGGGCCGATCCTAGAGTGCAGCGTCAGGGGCTGTCTTGCGCGCGTGCACGCACAGAAATTTGTTTGAGGTACGCCTTGGGCGATTGCCCGGTGTGCTGGCGAAAAGCGCTGTAGAACGCCGAGAGTGAATTGAAACCGGCGGCAAAGGCCAGCTCATCAACTTTGACCGGCGCGGTGGCGTGATCCAGCGCGGCCAGTACATGCTGGAGTCGCGCCTGATTGACGTAGCGATAGAAGCTCTGCCCCAGCACCTGGTTCAGCAGGTAGGACATCTGGTTGCGACTGTAGCCACAGGCCGTGGCGACCCGCTGCAGGTCCAAGTCCGGGTCCAGGTACGGCTGCTGACGCTCGAAATATTGTTGCAGGTCATTGGCCATATAACCCAACTGCTGGGGCGACAGGCCCAGGCGGCTGACCGTGGTACGCAGCGCCTGGGTCGGTTGCTCGTGCACCAGGGACGCATATTCATGCACCCGCCAGATCAACCCGTCGCGCACCGTAATGGCCTCACTGGTACGAAACGACACCAGGCCCTGGCCGCCACGCAAGGTAATGCGGTACTGGATAAACGCGGTATCGCCATCGGCGCGGATGCGATCAGTGTGTTCAATCGCCTCATCTGCCTCACGAGGCATGCTGGCCTGCAAGTACTCGCGCAACTCGGCATAGCCCACCACACGGTTCTGGAAGAAATCGTGGTACTGGATCTCGGGGTGGTAGTAAGCCATCACCCCGTCCAGATCGCGATGGCGCCAGCACAAGTGATGGCGCAGCACCAGCGCGCCGGTAGCCTGGGAATTCTGATACTCATCGTCTGGAGCGATGTGGGACATATCGGGCTCTACGGCGGGGAAAATGCCTGAGAATGCCGAAGTTTACCCTTCCCTTCAATGGTCAGATCGAGCGCCTGACTAATGGCCTTTTGCTTATTCCTCTGTAGGACATGATCTATATCAAAGCCAGGCGAAAGAACCGCCGAACGGGTCGAAAAAAGTCACCTTGCAGTTGCGAACGAATGCTATTTTTAAGCCCTTAGCTGTCATGACCAGTGAAGGTCCTGGCCCCTGCCGCGAGCTAAAGGAAGCGCTCAATGAACAAGGTGGGCAACATGAACAAAGTGACATTTCCCAACGCCTGCCAGCTGATGCGCTGGCATTTTCACCCGATGGGCTTCGAGGGCAGCATGGACGCCCCCGGCAGCATGATCGCCCGCCTGTTCGACCGGGCCAGCGGCGAGACGTTGATCGCTATCGCGGGGATCCCGTGCGCTACGGTGATGAACGCGGCTGATGTGGAGCGCATCATCGAGGCAGTGGAGGATGAATTGGAGAGTTTCGTGCCGCCGGTTTCGTTGCGGGCGTGAGGCGGCAATAGCGAAATAACGCCCACTTTGACGGTAACTACGATGCGAAGCGAGCCGCTCTTGGTCTTGATCTGCTTTTGATCTTGATCTCAGGCGCCCCGTTAAACCACGCTGGCCGAACGCGGGCTTGAATTCGTGGGTAACCCGGCAGGACGCCGGGTTAGCCGCCCCGCGCCATGGATGGCGCGTGGCGGCGGCCCGCGGATTCAAGCCTGCGTTCGGGCACACCGAGCCTAGGCGAGGTGCCGAGTGGTGGGGCGAAGGCCTTTTGGTTACTTTTGGGCCTTTCCAAAAGTGACCCGCTGTAAGAGCG